>JAEEPZ010000229.1 GCA_016285055.1 Prevotella sp. | reverse complement strand
AGGCATACAACGAGCGGCAACCATTTCAGGAGCGGACGATGTTTAGCCAACGGCCTGTCAGGTTCTTCCTGAATCCTTTTAGTGAGACGTCTTCCAGATTTGGCTGGAACTCCTACACCGTGGAAAGCTATAAATGCATTCAGCCAAAGAGTTCTCCCGCACATCTGTGGATGCTGCTGGGCGTGGCCGTTTTGCTGCTGCTCGTGGGGCTGTTCAACTTCGTGAACCTCTTCGCCGTGATGCGCTCCCAACGCCGTCATGAGCTACACGTGCGCCGCCTTTTCGGCGCCTCGCGCTGGGATATCTTCGGCCAGCTCTATGCCGAGACGTTCCTCGTGGCCGTCCTCACCATGATTGGCGTGTGGACAGTGGTCGAGCTGGCTGAGCCGCTGCTTGCCACCTATTATAATATAGAGGTGATGGCGCAGTGGAAGTTCGATGTGATATTGACGGCTATTATCGTCTTCGGCCTTCCCATGATAGCCAGTTGTATCCCCTCCCGTAGCGGAGCTCCTGGAAAAGGTCTATTCAACCTCCCCTCCCTTGGGGAGGGGTTGGGGGTGGGCCTCCAGTTCTTCATCTCCCTTGCCCTGCTCAACGTCAGCATCTATTTCATGCGCCAGCTGCACGTGATGCTGAGCACCGACCCGGGTTACCGCACCAAGGGCCTGGTGAGCGTGATGGTACAGCCGCGTGGCAACGTGGAGCATTGGGCTAACGACGAGGAGTATGTCGCATATAGAAGCAAAACAGAAAGCCAGAGCGACATCATCAAGCAGCGTTTGGATGCCTGTCCCCACATCAAGAGCTATTGCTACGACCCGATGTTCATCGGTGACCAGTCGGAGCATGAAATCAACGACGGGAAATACAAGGTCGACATCTGCTGGATGAACCCCAAGTCGATGGAACTCCTCGGCATCAAGCTGAAGGAAGGTCGCATGTTCAACGACAGCATCGACCACTTCGCGCAATATCTCTGCATGGTCAACGAGACGTTCATCCGCCAGCTTGGCGTCAAGGACTTCCACGACTTCAAGATACAGTTCAAGTCACGGATGTGGTGGTCGGGTGACAGCGACTGCAGCGGCAACCCGCCATACGAGATTGTCGGTGTCGTCAGTGACTTCCACCCTGGCAGGCAATCCGAGCCATTGATGCCAATGGTCTATATGTATGAGCGTTCTATGAGCGAGGACAACATTTCCAACCGTTTTGAAGGACAGTACCTGCTGATGGACATTGCCGAGGGCCACGAGCAGGAGGTCATCGAGTACTTGCGCGACCTCGTTCATGAGCTATACGGCACCAACGAGCTGAACTACAAGTGGGTGGAAGACCAACGCCAGGACCTCTACAAGGAAGACCAGCGCACCGCCCGCATCTTCGTCACCTTCTCGCTCTTAGCCATCGCCGTCACCTGCCTCGGCGTGCTGGGCCTGATGATGTTCGACGTGCGCCGCCGCTTCCGCGAGATAGCCCTCCGCAAAGTCAACGGCGCCACCTTCCGCGACATCGCCCTGCTGCTCTCGCGCCGCTATCTCATCATCTTCGGCGTAGCTGCCTTGGCCTCGTTGCCCGTCAGCCTGCTCGTCATCCACCGGCTGATGGCCAGCTACACCATCCGCACCTCTTTCGCCTGGTGGATTCCGTTGCTAAGCATCGCCATCATCCTCACCCTCTGCGCCCTCACGCTCTGGTATCAGGTGTGGAAGGCCACGAGAATCAAACCCTACAAAGTATTGAAAGAGAACTAAATGAAACAAGCATTTCGCATCATCACCCGCATGAAAGGCTACACGGCGCTGTCGCTGCTGGGCCTCATCATCAGCCTGAGCGGCACCGTCATCATCAGCCGCTACATCTATCAGGAGTGGACCATCGACCACTTCATGCCAGCCCTCGACAGGACGTTCCTCTGCTGCGTGCAATACGAAGGCGAGGCCGACTGGATGACGATAACTACCGACGACCCCAACCACCAGTCGCATTTCGTCTCACCCGTCGAGGGGCAGAGCGACGTGGAGTGCTGGACCAACGTGTACCTTCGCTCCATGTACTCCATCAAGCCCGAGCAGGGCGAATCCTTCTTTCCGCCTGCCGTCAGCGTCGACTCTATGTTCACGCGGGTCTTTCCGCTGGAAGCCGTTGAGGGGACGCTCATACTCAGGGCCAACGGCCAGTGCATCGTGAGCGAGGGGCTGGCGGCGCGGCTCTTCCCTGGTGAAAGTGCCGTGGGCAAGACCGTCACCGTGGGCGAAGAAGCCGACGTGAACACTGTCGTGGGCGTGTTCCGCCAGCCCGCCACCAAGTCCAGCATCCGCTTCGACATCGCCGACTATGCCGGTGAGGACTTCTATTCCCCAGGGAGCAGCATCGGCATCGGCGTCGTCCAGCTACGCGAGGGAGCCAGCGTGCGCGACTACAACGCCCGTCAGCCCGAACAGCGATTGAGCATGTTCAGCGACAAGCCCGTGCGCTACGGCCTTCAGCCCTATACGCAGGAGCTGCAGAATGAATTGGGCGTAGGCTATCAGTGGTTTGCTAACTGTGCAAGCTTTGTCCCCTGTGCCTCTGCCACCCATCTGTGGATGCTGCTCTTCGTGGCCGTGCTGCTGTTGTTCGTGGGACTGTTCAATTTTGTGAACCTCTTCGCTGTCATGCGCTCCCACCGACGCCATGAGCTACACGTGCGCCGCCTCTTCGGTGCTTCGCGCTGGGATGTCTTTGCCCAGCTCTATGCCGAGACGTTCCTCGTGGCCGTCCTCACCATGATTGGCGTGTGGACGGTAGTAGAACTGGCAGAGCCGCTGCTCGCCACCTATTATAATATAGAGGTGATGCCGCAGTGGAAGTTCGACGTAGGGCTGACGCTCGGAATTATCCTCGGACTTCCGCTGATGCAAGGCCCCCAAAGCCCCCCCTTCGGCCCCCGAGGGGGCCACAATAGACTTTTCCGCCGACAAAACTATAGTAGCCCCCTCGGGGGCCGAAGGGGGGGCTTTTTGTTCCTCCAGTTCTTCATCTCTCTCGCCCTGCTCAACGTCAGCATCTATTTCATGCGCCAGCTAAACGTGATGATGAGTGCCGACCCAGGCTTCCGCACCAAGGGCCTGCTCACGGCCGTCATCTATCCGCCGTCGAACCGAGGGTCATGGACGATGGAAGAGTTCAACGCCATGATAGAGAAGAAGAAAAGCAACGCCGAGGTGGTGAGGCAGCGGCTGCAAGCGTTGCCCTACCTGAAGGGCATCACCTTGTACAACGATATCTTCAACACCGATGCCAAC
>JAEEPZ010000228.1 GCA_016285055.1 Prevotella sp. | reverse complement strand
ACTGGGAGGAGATACGCCCAGTGAAAAACTATGCTCATGCTTAACGATGATGGCACCAGAAACACTGCTCCCACGGCAGTGTAAGCAAAAAAGAAGGGTGTGGTCTCAAAACTTTTATAGAGGAAAGGTACAACATTTTAGGCAGACATACAAATAAATACCCTTGCTTATGCAGTCATGCGGGTCTGTGGAGGTCAGCCACGGAAAAATCCGGGTGCGCCCATATCAGCAGCGATTGTTGTCATCCTGAGTTTTTTAGATTTGGGGATTTTGGAAGGATGGTTCAAGCCCATCTGCAACCTCATCATCCTGCTGATGATTGTCTCGGCTATAGTCTCAGCCTAGTATGCCTTCAATGGTGTTCGTCGTGTGCTCCACCATCTCTGCGTCTTCGGTCGCATGAGCCTTACCAACTATCTGCTCCAGTCCGTCCGTCGGCTGCTTCATATTCTGCGGCTATGGTCTTGCCTGTTATCACCATTTAGGCATTAGTCAGTAGATTTAACGTGTTAACTATAGTTTACATAATGTCTTGTCCTTTATTTTGTTGTATATTCAAACCAATCAAAATCTGCATATCCGTCTTCGTCATCACCTTGGGTAAACAGGCCAATCATAACGCCTGTGAACCCACCTATCACCTCGGTTGAAAGGTAGCGGAAGTCCATTTTGCTGAGTGTGGCGAACGACTGGCCATCGGCAGACACCTGCATATAGTAATAGTCCTTGTCGGAAGTGATGCGAATGTAAGCCTGAGCGTCTTTCAGTTCAACGGGTTGGTCGTCATGGCTGAGTGCTCCCACACGGATGTTCGACTTGGCAAATAGCTTTTTGTTCTTTCGTTCCACCATCACATCATAATGATTCAGAGGCGCTGCATAGGCCGTGATTCCTGCCTGAGAGCCTTCTGCCAGACGGGATGCGTCGATGAGCGCGGTGGCACAGAAACGTAGCTCTGTCTGGCGCCTTGCCACAAAGGTGGGCGATGTGGCTGCATCGAGAGGCGTAGAAGTGGGATGCAGGCGCAGCCAGCCCTCTCGCCCGGTGAGTGAGTAGCGGGAATAATCGGGGCGGCCGATGCTCATCCATCCCCAGGGCAGTCCGATGCTGCTGTAGCTGTCGGCAGGCACATCGCGCTTGACGTAATTGAATTCTTCGCGAACAGGGTCTTGAGGCATTGGTGCTTGAGGCAGGGTGCTGCACTTCATGTCGATGGCGATAGTGCCGTTGTCATTGACCACTGGCCATGCATCCTTGTCCCAACGTACAGGTGCCAGCATGGTCTCGCGTCCCATCACGTGCAAGAGGTAACCACTGGTGCGATAGCCCAGGCATATCATCCACCATGAGGAGTCGGGCGCTTGTATGAGGTCTGCATGTCCCAGTCCTTGAATGTTGCTGTTCTGCATCTTCATGCTGAAATGCGTGAGAATGGGGTTGGCGGGATTCGGTTCGTAGGGTCCGAACAGAGCGCGGCTTCGCAAGATGTTGACGTGGTGACCATGTTCCGTGCCGCCTTCGGCAAGCATCATGTAGTAGTAATCGTCTTTCTTGTATATGTGTGGCCCTTCAGGATAGCGTCCGCCGAGACCCGTTCCCAAGTGATGGACATCGCCTGTACGCTTGCCTGTATTGACGTCAATCTCGCAGATGTTGATTTCCCCCGGCTTGATTCCTGGGCGTGTTTCGTCTGCTGCCGCTTTCCATAAGAAATAGCATTTTCCTTCGTCCCAGAAGAGCGTAGGGTCGCAACTGCCGATGGCAAAGTCAATGAATACTGGGTCGGACCATTCTTTGGAGGGGTCATCTGTCCATACGTAGAAATGGCGACGTGAAGGGAAAATGGTGGTCACCATGTAATAACGGCCTTCGTGATAGCGGATGGTGGGGGCATAGATGCCCGCATTAGTCCAACCCAGCTCCGGCTGGTTTTGTGTGTAAAGCCCCGAGAGGTCAAGCTGCGACTTGCGCGTGAGGCAATTGCCTACCTGTTCCCAGTGTATCAAGTCCTTGCTATGGAAGACAGGTACTCCAGGGTAATACTGGAACGTGCTGTTGACAAGGTAGAAGTCCTTCCCGTCTGTACACACACTTGGGTCGGCATGAAAGCCGGGAAGCACAGGGTTGCGGTAGCCTTGTGCTTGAATGTTCAGAGACTCTATAACAGCGATAAGAACTATCAGTAATTTCTTCATAAATGTTTATTCTTTACCGTGGTATGATGGATGTGTCTTTAACTCCTTTAACTCCCTTAACTCCTTTAACTCCAAAACTTGTGTTAGTTAATCATATCCATTTCTTAAACTTTGCCGGATTTCCAGCCACCAAGCTGCGAGGCTCCACATCGGCAGTAACTACTGAGCCAGCAGCAATGACCGCTCCATTCCCTATTCTGACACCAGGCAGTATGGTAGAGTGACCGCCTATCCAGACATCATCGCCAATAGTTATAGGCAGTCCATAGCCGTCAAGCGTCCTTCCTTCTGGCTCCAGCCGATGCCCGGCAGTGTATATCCCCACATCAGGACCAATCAGGCAGTTGTGGCCAATGCGGATTTCAGCCACATCGAGCATCGTACAGTTATAGTCGGCATGGAAGTTGTCGCCCACATGAATATGCTTGCCAAAGTCGCAATGGAAGTTGTCACCCACGAAGGGGCTGCAGCCCACCTCGCCAAACAACTCTTTCACGATTGCCTGTTTCTTGGCAAAATCAGAGAGCGTGAGGCTGTTCAGCTGTTTGACCAATTCCGATGCCCTGGCCATCAGCATGAGCACGTCCTCACTTATTTCTGTTCGGCTGAATATCATTTTCTCCATCTTTCCTTTCATCTTTTCTTGCAGCTTCTCACAATGTGCAAAGATAGCCATTTCTCGGTTACCAACCAAGAGAATGCGGAGAAAATTTCGAGCTGTGAGGATGAAAAGACATCGTTGCGCCGCTAATTAGGTCAGTTTGTTCCGCTAAGCGGACTTAGAAAAAACAAATAAAAACAAGAAAAACAAATAAAAACAATTTGGGACAATAGCTATTGCCTTGTCCGCTGCACAGCTCAATGCGCAGCCCTCCCCTCTTGAACCCTGCCCTTACGGGGAGGGGTTCTTGCCTTGCAAGCATCCTTCGGCCGAGCGAGGGGTGGGGGCTGGACTCGGCCATGCCGCTTGCAAGGCAAGAACTTATTCGCTGTCCCTTCTTCGCTGATAAAATATTACAGATTCAACTTTCGCAAGTTTTGGAGTTAAAGGAGTTAAGGGAGTTAAAGACAAAAGTTTTGGCAATGATATAGCAGTTGACCTATTCATGCGCAG
>JAEEPZ010000097.1 GCA_016285055.1 Prevotella sp. | reverse complement strand
GCCATGTGGCAGCCCAACACCCCGCTAAGCAAATACCGTGACCTGTTGCCTGACAGATGGGCAACAATGTAAACAATCGTCATTGATTTTGCAAGGCGTAACATCAGAGACGCTTACGTTGTTATTGGGGAAAAGGCACGTGCAAAAAGGGAAAAGGTAGTTGTTGTTGGGGAAAAGGCACGTGCAAGAAGGGAAAAGGCAGTTGTTTTTGGGGAAAAGGCACGTGCAAAAAGGGAAAAGGCAGTTGTTCTTGGGGAAAAGGTGCTGGATTGCTTGTCGTTGCAGCCTGCCCGCATAAATTAGGGCGGGCGCCCTTATTTCTTTCAGCACCCGCCCTTATATGCTGGAGCGGCCGGTAGAATCCGGTTTTTATTCCTTGGAAGCTTCGTCCTTTGGAAAGTAAATCCAGCGACCGCTTTTACGAATCTTCCACAGACGCGGATGGTCGCCTTGACAGAGGCTGTCGAGATAGGTTTTGGCAGAATCGCGCTTCAGTCCGCTGAACATCATAAACTCAGGAATCGTGGCATAGCCCAGCTTCATGCTGCGACGCAGAGCCTCATCCATAGCTTTCTCGTCATACATCTGGCTGTTACCCACTGGGGCCAGACTCTTACGATAGCCCTCAGTGTTGCGCCCACCCTCCTTGACAAATTCCTTGGAAGGGATGAACTCAATGCCCGCATACTCAATGTCCCTGCCATGAATGGTCTTGGGATCGGTATGCTCGCCCAGCAGTTTCAACTTTGGTGCAAACGAGCCGATAGGTGTTTCCACGCGGTAGCCGTCAGACAGCCAGAGCCCGACAACGTCTATCATCACGTCCATCACCATCTGCATCTCTCCCGGACGCAGGTTGCGATACTTGTTGCAGAAGTTTTCCAACTCCTTGAAGCTCTTCTTCCGTCCTTTTGCAGGGCGCACATAGAGCAGCGGTTTCCCGTCCTTGCCCTTCGTTGGGCGCGGATGAATCTCAAATTCTATTCCGTCAGTCTTACGAGGCATAATCTTTTGGCGTGGATGTCAAGAGTTAGCGTTTCTGTGCTTTTTTGATGATACTGTAGGCGGCATAGAGTCCCTGCTCGCCCGCCTTGCTCAGGTCGGCAATGCCATCGGCAGTCAGGTTGGCCTTCAGACGGCAGATGCCACGGTTGTAGTAGGCTTCAGGCAGCCGAGCCTCCACCTCGATGGCCTTCGTGAAGTCATCGATGGCTGCGGCATAGTCGAGCTGCTGAGCTTTCAGGCAGCCGCGGTTGTAGTACAGATAAGCACAGGAGGGAGTTGCGAGGATGGCCTGGTCGAGCGCGGAGATAACACCGGCGTTCTTCGGCAAGGTCTCAGCGCCGCCCGCAGCGCTCTGATACTGACTGAGGCGGGCTTGGCAGACGGTCTTCATCCAAGTGGCGGCAAGGGAATAGGAGGGCTGCGATGCCAGGATGGTCAGGTCGTTGATGGCAGCCTCGTAGTCTTGCAATGACGCGTATGCCACGGCACGGCGCAGCAGCTGCGGCAGCGACTGAGCAACGGTAGGCTGGGCAGCGATGACCGCCGACAGCGAGTCGATGTAGCTGAAATAGGCTGTAGCGTGCTGGGTGTCGAGCGAGGCCTGTGCATTGCTGACATAGAGCGGGCGCTCCTTCGTCTGGTCGTTCAGCTCGTCAATCCGCGCGTCAAAGTGGCGCGTTTTGTTCACCTCGTCATGCTGCGGCTCAAAAGCCAGCGCAAACATGGGCAGAAGCTCCATGTCGGCATGACGGTTCTGCACCCGTCCGCGGTAGTCGCTCTTATACTCACGCTCAGGCTCCTGTTCGTCGGCCACCACCAGCTCATCATATTTTTCCAAGTCCAAATCGCTGCGCTTGCGCTGGCTGCGCTTTGTGGCCTTCGGCTGAAGTCCGTAAAGCTGCTGGTAGAGCTGTGTGCGGTAGACTTTGAACTCGTCGAGTTCGGCCTTCGCCGTCTGTCCCAAGCGCCGGTAGCAGCGTGCACGGTAGATGATGGCTGTGTAGAAGTTGGGATATTCATCTATGACTTTTGTGTAGTCGCGCACGGCACCACGCAGGTCGCCGGTACGGTCGAGCAGGACGGCCCGATTGAACAGGGCCAGCATGTTGTCGGGCTCAAGCTGGAGGACAAAGTCGAAATCGGTGATGGCACGGTTGTCGTCGCCCACGTCGGCACGGAGCAGTCCGCGATTGTAGTGGCCAAGGAAATTGTTGGGTTCCAGGTCGAGGGCAGCATCATAGTCGGCCATGGCACCACGCAGGTTGTTCTGATTGTAGCGTGCCAAGGCGCGGTTGATGTAGTAGGTGCCCGTCTTCGGCAGCAGATGGATGGCATGGTCGAGCTGGCTCTCGGCCTCGGGCCACTCACGGCGCGAGAGGCTGATGATGCTGCGCGCCGCCCACGTCTTGCCGTCGTAGGGGTCTATCTCTAAGCTTTTCTCTAATGCCTGCACAGCCTGTGCCGTGTCTGTCATCTGCATATAGACGTCGGCCCGGATGGTGTAGGCCTGCGCGTAGGTGCTCCAGCGGGCGTTCATCGTGTCGAGCTCGGCCAAGGCGATGTCGTAGTCCTTGTTCTGCAGATGACAGAGCACACGGTTGTGCCAAAGCGAGCGGTTGTCGGGAGTGATGGAAAGTGCGCGGTTGTAGTCGGCAATGGCCTCGGGAAACTTCTCTTGCTGGATGCGCGTCAGGCCACGCAGCTCATAGATGCCTACAACGTAGGGATTGCGCTCGATAGCCTCGGTGCAGTCGGCCTCGGCCCCAGCATAATCGTCAAGGCTGTACTTGGCCACGCCACGAAGGAACCAAGGCTCGTAAAGATAGGGCTTGGCCGCGATGGCCTGATTGAAATACTGCATACTGAGGACATAGTCCTCGTAATAAAGCGCCGAGCGACCGATAGTAATCAGGCGGTCGATGTTGTATTGGGCGTGTACGCTAAGAATGAAGAACGAAGAATGAAGAACGAAGAATATGGCGCACAGCAAGGTGCGCAACATGGTAAAATGCAGAGTGCCTGTCATCCGGGCGGAAGCAAATTCTTCATTCTTCATTCTTCATTTTTCATTTTCGAAGAACCGGCTTTGTCTTGTAAGCACAGCGGTAGCGGCCCTGAGTCAGCGCCTTGAGCTTGCTTTTGATGAGCTGCTTGCGAAGCGGTGAGATGTGGTCGATGAACATGCGGCCTTCCAAGTGGTCGAACTCGTGCTGCATGACGCGGGCCAAGTAGCCCTCCACCCATTCGTCGTGCTGCTGAAAGTCTTCGTCCTGCCACTGAACATGAATACGCGTAGGACGCGTCACCTTCTCGTGGATGGCAGGCAGCGAGAGGCAGCCCTCTTCCGACGTGTCGGTTTGAGT
This sequence comes from Prevotella sp., assembly GCA_016285055.1. Taxonomy (GTDB): domain Bacteria; phylum Bacteroidota; class Bacteroidia; order Bacteroidales; family Bacteroidaceae; genus Prevotella. The sequence goes on along the minus strand of JAEEPZ010000097.1, from coordinate 13,926 downwards.
GTCGTCTGCCTCTATGATGTGCGGGTTGATGTATGTCTGGTGGAAATCCTTGTACTCGGGCATGTCTTCGGCCAGCGGGCGCAGGTCAATGACGCTGAGGCGGATAGGCAAGCCTATCTGCGGGGCGGCCAGACCGATGCCCTCGCTGTCGGCCAGCGTCTCCCACATGTTGGTAATGAGCTGCTGCAGGTCGGGATAATCGGGAGTGATGTCTTCCGTTACCTTTCTCAGCACTGGCTGCCCATATATATAAATAGGTAGAATCACTTTTGAGTTGAGAGTTAAGAGTTAAGAGTTGAGAGTTGAGAGTTGAGAGTTGAGCGTTGAGAGTTGAGCGTTGAGCGTTAAAAGGATAGATGGCGCCGGGACTCTAAGTAGTTCTGCAGGATGATGGTGGCACTGATTTGGTCAACGAGTGCCTTGTCCTGCCGCGCTTTCTTGTGCAGACCGCCGTCGAGCATGGCCTGATGGGCAAGAACCGAGGTGAAGCGCTCGTCGTAGAACTCGATGGGAATGTGGGGCTGTGCCTTTCGCCAACGGTTGACAAACTGCTGCACACGCTGCATGTTCTCGCTGGGCTGCCCGTTTGCTTGCCGTGGCTCGCCTATGACGATACGCTCCACAGGCTCACGCCCGACATAGCCCACAAGCCAGTCGTATAGCTCAGACGTAGCGACAGTCGCCAATCCTCCGGCAATAAGCTGCAGAGGGTCGGTGACTGCCACGCCGGTACGCTTCCGGCCATAGTCGATGGAGAGGATGCGCGCCAAGGAGAGAGGTTACTGTCCGTTATAGAGCAGCCATGCGTCGGCGTAGGTGCTGCGCAGCTGGTCGCGGCTTGCCACAGCATCGGCCTTGTTGGTATAAGTGGAAGCGACAACGCGATACATGTTGCGCTCCTCGTTCTTCACAATCTGAGCAGCATAGCCGGCGTTCTTCAGGCGCTGCTGCAGGCCCTCAGCATTGGCGATGACGGAGAAAGAACCCACGACCACGCTATAGCTCTTAAGGCCGGAGCCGCTGACGACGCTGACACGCTCCTGGCGCACCTGGACGTTGTCGCGGTTGTCAACCACTTGCGTCTGCGTGGAGGGAGTGGTGACAACAGGCGTCACAACAGGCGTCTCGGTGGTGACGGGCTGAACGGTGGGCTGAACGGTGGGCTGCTGAGTCTGCTGCTGGGCAGCCTGAGTCTGAGCTTTCTCGTATGCCTTGCGATAAGCCTTCTCACTGGAGCCACAACTGGTGAACGACATAGCCAGGCAAACGCCTGCTAACATGAAGATGTACTTTTTCATAATGGTTGTTTATTGTCTATTAATACTGATTTCCTGCGCGAAATTACTAATTCTGCCTGAAAAACATAGCATTTACGTGCATAAACTTTGTTAAAAGAACAAAATCTAACATTTTTATAAAAAAAATAACGGCTTTTCATGCCTTTATATCAAAAATATTCGTAAATTTGCACGTGAATAAGCGTTTACAAACATTACTAACAATCTTAAAAAAAACAACGACATGAAAGGACTTGGTTACATTGGCGCATTCATCGGCGGTGCCATCGCCGGTGCTGCCGCAGGCCTTTTGCTGGCGCCTGAAAGCGGCAAGGACACACGCGCAAAGATTTCGGACACCGTTGAAGATTTCCTGAAAAAGCACAACATCAAGCTGAACCGCAAGGACGTGGGCGACCTGGTTGATGACTTGGAGGAAGTGGCTGACTAAAATCTCCGTGCAAGAATGTTGTCGAGCGACAAGAATGTAGAAACCATCGCCCAGCTCATTGAGGCGCTGAAACACTATCTCGGACTCCAGACAGAGTACGTGAAGCTCGACGTGATAGACAAGGTGGTGCGTCTGCTGACGACGGCCACCTTGTCCGTTCTTTTATTCCTTATCCTGATTGTGGTGCTGCTCTTTGCTTCGCTGGGCCTGGCGTTCTGGCTGTCGAAGCATATCGGGCTCACCAGCGCCTTCTTGGCCGTGGCTGCCATGCACGCCTTCATCCTGCTGCTTGTCTATGCCTTCCGCCGCCCGTGGATAGAGCGCCCATTGGTGCGCTATCTGGCACGACTGCTGATGAAGGACTGAAGGCCATTGCCCATCATTCATCACTCAACACGCTACGTTCATCAGCACATGGACAAGACAAACGATTATCGCACACTTGAAGAAATACGTCAGCGCAAAAGCGAACTGCGCAGGCAGATAGACCGTGACAACGAGCACATCGGCCGACTGTGGAGTTCACTCTTCGTTAAAAGAAACGAATCTACCACTGGCCAGTTTGTCAGCGGTCTGCTCGCAAACAGTGCCATGATGATTGACGCCTTCCTGCTGGTAAGGAAGCTGCGACGCGACTATAGCGGAGTTATCAATTCGCTTCGCAAGAAGAGATCCTGAACGATTCGCTTCGCGGGAAGAAGCCAAACACTACACGCTACGACGCCTGCTCACGATACTCCTGCGGCGTCATCTTATATTCGTGGAAGAAATTGCCAATGAAGTAGTTGGGCGTGTAGAAGTTACATTCCATTGCTATTTGCTCTATGCTTTTGTCAGACGTGCGCAACAGCTCGGCAGCCTTGTGCAGTTTGATGACACGAGCCATTTCCCGAGGATTCTTATACAGGTTTCCAGAAACGATGCCGTAGAGTTTAACAATATCCACGCCACCCACCTTGCTCAATTGGCGCATGTTAAGCTTGCGCTCATGGCGTGAGCTGATGAAAGGCATGAGTTTCTGCATGAGGGAGATAAACTCAGGACTCAGTTTCTCTTCCGAGTCGGAAGCCGAAGACCCCGACCAGTCCTCGCCCACAAGCGTAAGCGGAAGCTTGGAGTATTTGTCACAGCGCTCAGCAAAGAATTGTATCTTGCGGATGATATCGCCTTCCTCGCTGTTACGCCGCACGCGCATACGCGTATTTTTATTGTAGAAATAGAAGTTCACAATGAGCAACGCCAGCAAGACAGCACCCAGCAAGACATACAGGCCGGTAGTGCGCCACCAAGGCTCCTTGACGTGTATCGTCCACATAAAGCGCTGGTTGTCGGGCAGGTCTTCCTGCCACTGGTCATAGAAGAGCGATGCCTGCACCTCTACATGGTAGTCGCCAGGCTCGAGGTTGACCATCGGGTAATGCAACAGGCCCCTGTTATCCACTTGCGAGGAAGAGGTTGACGAGTACACTTGCCACTCGTTGCCCAGTTCCTTCACCCTCACACGATAGATGGACTGAATAGGCCGGTAATAGTTCAGAGCCGAGAAAGTGAGGGAGATAGAGTTTTGGTCACTCTTCAGGTTGATATGCTCCACGCGTGGCATGGCCCTGTCCACAATGACATGGCCGTCATATTCCTTACCTACGAACACGTCGTTGCCGTTCATCAGCATACGCACCAACTTGGGTTTCATGTTGGTGACGACATGCGGCATGTTGACGTCTTCAAGGTCTCTAGGATGAAATGCCACGACATGCTCCACAGCCTGCATCAAGATGGTACCGTCGTCAAGCATCATCACCTTGCAGTTCTCGAAAGACTCATCGGGGACATTGTCGTCGGAAGTGAAATTGTTGATGAACACTATCTTCCCATTCCTGATGAGGAAGAAGGTGATGCCGTAAGAGGTGGCTACCCACATGTTGTGATCCTGGTCTTCAATAATGGAATGCACCACCTCGTTGTGCAACCCGTTGGCACGAGTATAATGCAGCGTATCATTTCCCGGCTGCTCTATGAACAAGCCCTTACGCGTGCCCACCCATTTCCAGCCCCGGCTGTCGCTTGTGAGTTCACAGTTAGCCCTGTAGCCTGCATAATTCGAGATGCTGGTATTCCCCGGCGCTTCATACAGCATGGCACTGTACTTCGTCGCAAGTGCGCTTCCCCACGGATAGACCCGTATCGACATGGAATGAGGACGGGCATAAAGGACGCCGCGCTTCTCGGTGCCAATCCACAACCCGCCCTGATGGTCAAATGTCATGGCGTTGCAATCCGTCATCATTCGCTGCCCATCCGACAGCAAAAGGTCCGGGACATGCTGTATCTCCTTCGTTGCAAAGTTATAGACAAAATAGCCATATTCCGAGGGGACGTAGATTTTCTCACCTTTCGGGTCAATCGTCATGTTGTTCAAGTGGCATTCCTTCTCCATGATGGTTTCAAAGGTATTCTCTTTGAGATTGAAAAACAAGAGAATACCTCCTCCTTCTCCGTTTCTGATTTGGTAGAAGCCATCGCCAAAGGGCTGCAGCACCGTGGAGCCGGCATACTTCTCCACCCTCTCGCCCTCGTAGGCCTTCAGCCGGCAAACAGTATTGCCCAGCGTATCGGTGCCCAGCACCTCGCCGTTGTCATAGAAAAGATAGACAGTGTTGCCCGACATCTCCACGTCCTGAAGGATGCGGTCGCGCAACACATGATATGTCCGCTTATACTTCGAGCTATACAAGCCATCCTCGGTGACAAACCATAGCGAGCCATACTGGTCGACAAAGAGATCGAGCGCAGTGCCGCTGAATCCTGTTGCCTTGATGACGCTGTCAGGATTATTGACATAGCTTTCTGTCATCAAGTCCAAGCACGTCACCTTCTGCTTATCTTTCAGCCAAATATGATTACTGTCATCGAAATAAAGATGATAATGGCCAAGATACAACGGAAGCGGATACTCAATCTCGGCTTTGGTATCGGCATGGGTGAAAGATTTTCCGTCAAAAAAGTTCAGATTTCCGATGGTAGAAATAATAATGCGCCCTGCTTCGTTACACTTCACCACCTGCGCGCTGTTGTCGGCAAGACCATCGGAAGCATTGATGACAATAAAAGAGCGTTCCTCGTCAGAAGCCTTAGCCTGCAATGCAGTCAGCAATACAGGAAACAAAAAGCTTAATAGTCTGTACACGCTCATCTGCAATGCCCCTCTTCTTGGTCGAGGTGACAGGACTCGAACCTGCGACATCCTGGTCCCAAACCAGGAACGCTACCAACTGCGCTACACCTCGAGAAAGCTTTAAAAGCTTACGAATGAAAGGGTGAAAAGCTGACGCGTTGAAGCTCCATCTTTTCGCGTGCAAAGGTACGAATAAAAAATGAACATCGGTGCGTTTTCTTTCATTTTTCCCTTCGTCTTTTCAACTTTTTAACCTTTCACTTTTCTGCTCGTGACAATTCTGTCGGGGGAACCCGACTGAGTTGTCATCGTAATGGCCCATCATCAACATCATTTCTGAGCGCAACACTTCCTTGTCTTGCTCATTTTTGCTCCTGAACATCTTCGGTTTTTCAGCTGCCCAGGTTGGTTAGGCTGCGAGGAAGGCTAAGTATCTTGCCTTTCCTTTTACCCATTTAACCTTTGATGATGCCCTGCTCCACAAAGATTTTCTTCAGTGCTACGACCGAGCGCTCCACCTGCTCGTTGGTGTGCGTAGCCATGAGGGCATATCTGACCAGTGTATCCTGCGGTGCACATGCCGGCGGGATGACGGGATTGATGAACACACCGGCGTTGAAGGCGAGAGCGGTCACCAGGAATGTCTTGTCTACATCGCGCACATAAAGCGGAATGATGGGGCTCTCGGTGTCACCAATCTCGAAGCCTTCCTCGCGGAAACGCTTCAGCGCATAGCGTGTGACGTTCCACAAGGCCTCGATGCGCTCGGGCTCATTCTGGATGATGTGCAGTGCCTCCATAGCAGCAGCGGTGGCCGCGGGCGTGTTGGAAGCAGAGAAGATGTAGGTGCGGCAGGTGTGGCGCAGCCAGTTGATGGTGTCGGCATCGCCGGCAATGAATCCGCCAATGCTGGCCAGCGACTTCGAGAACGTACCCATAATCAGGTCGATATCATCCGTAAGTCCGAAGTGGTCGCATACGCCTCGTCCCTGACGGCCGAAGACACCGATGCCATGGGCCTCATCCACCATGATGGAGCAGTTATACTTCTTCTTCAGTGCTACAATCTCGGGCAGCTTGGCCAGGTCGCCTTCCATGGAGAAGACCCCGTCGACGACGATGAGCTTGATGGCTTCCTCAGGCAGTTTCTGCAGCAGGCGCTCCAGGTCTTCCATGTCGTTGTGCTTGTAGTGCAACTGCCGGGCAAAAGCCAGACGGCGCCCATCGACGATAGAGGCATGGTCGCGGTCATCGCAGATGACGTAGTCGTCCTTGCTCAACAGGGCGGGAATGACACCCTGATTGACGCTGAAACCTGTGGAGAAGCACAAGCAGTCATCCTTACCCACAAACTCGGCAATCTCTTTCTCCAACTGAATGTGCAGGTCGAGGGTGCCATTGAGGAAGCGGCTGCCGGCACAGCCCGTACCATACTTGTCAAGGGCTGCCTTAGCTTTGTCTATGATGCGCTGGTCGCCAGTGAGGCCTGTGTAGGCATTAGAACCGAACATCAGCACTTTATGCCCTCCCATATCGACCTCAGTGCCCTGCTTTCCTGTAATAGCACGGAAGTAGGGATAGATGCCTTTGGCCATTGCTTCCTGCGGAATGCGGTAAGATTTATATCTCTCTTGTAGTTGTCCCATAACTTGGTTTATAGGTATTACATTTTTTTAGGCTGCAAAGTTACATAAAATTCTGTAAATACGATTCTTTTTTTGGAAAAATGTTTGCTATTGACTTTTTTCTTTTCCTTTTAGGCCTCTTTTTCGGACATTATTAGTACATTTGCACCCATGCAAGACGATAAAAGACATATTTTATTCATTGTCAATCCCATTTCGGGAACAAGTTCGAAGAAAGGATTTGACAAGATTGTGGAGAAAGTCATCAGCCGCGACCTTTTCCACTATGACATTGTCCGCACAGCGTATTCCGGCCATGCTGCCGAGCTGGCAGCGCAGAGTGCCGCACAGGGAACAGACATCTGCGTGGCCGTAGGCGGCGACGGCACTGTCAACGAGGTGGCCCGCGCGTTGGTGGGCACGAACACTGCCCTGGGCATCGTGCCCTGTGGCTCCGGCAATGGTTTGGCACGCCATCTATGCCTGCCCATGAGCATGAAAGGTGCGCTGGCCATCATCAACCAAGGGCAGACAGACACTTTCGACTATGGTATCATCAACGACCACCCGTTCTTCTGCACCTGCGGCATGGGGTTCGACGCCCATGTGTCGCTGCTCTTCGCACAGTCTGGCAAGCGCGGACTCAGCACCTACGCACACATGGTGCTGAGGGAAGGGCTGAAGTACGGGGGCGACAGCTACGACGTCACCTTTGAGGACGCTGGCGGCGAGACACGCCACCTCGAGGCCTTCCTCATAGCCTGTGCCAACGCAGCGCAATATGGCAACAACACCTACATCGCCCCTGGGGCCTCCATGCAGGACGGGCTGCTCGACGTCATCATCATCGAGCCCATCAAGGGGCTCGGTGCCGCGAGGGTGCTCATGGATCTCTTTACCCGAACACTGAAGAACAACCACCACGTCACGCATACCCAGGCACGCCGACTGCACATCCACCGGCCGACCGATGGAGCCGTGCACTTTGACGGCGACCCCACCGTCATGGGTACCGACATCGACATACGCTTGGTGCCTCGAGGCCTCAAAGCCATCGTCAATGCCAAAAGCATTGAGGACAAGTCTGGCCCCAACCCGCTCGCCAAAATGCTTCATATATAAAACTTTCGCAAGTTTTGGAGTGAAAGGAGTTATGAGAGTTATGGGAGTTAAAGGAGTTAAAGGAGTTAAAGGAGTTAAGGGAGTTAAAGGAGTTAAAGGAGTTAAAGGAGTTAAAGACAATAGCTTTGCCATTGATTTCAGCCCAGAGACAAAGGCTTTTCACGGAGAGTCATTTGTCTTTAAATCCTTTAAGTCCTTTAACTCCCTTAACTCCTGACAGATGAGCGAATGCAAAAATTTTATTATATATAATATAATGTTCGCGTACCTATATTTAATATAGCTGAGGAAGATGATGCAGACTGCCATTGTCATGATTGTTCTTGCCATAGCCGTCGGCTATGCTGGTTGGCGGTTGCGAAAAGCACTCACAGCTGCTTCCGACCCCTGTGCTGACTGTCCTGGATGTGCGTTGAAAGAAGAAAAACGCAGGAAAGAAGCATGTGAGAGAAAAAAACATGTGGAAAAATTTGGACAAAAGGAAAAAAAGCACTAACTTTGCACCCGCAAATCTGACAAGGTGCCTTGGATGAGTGGCTTAGTCAACGGTCTGCAAAACCGTCTACAGCAGTTCGAATCTGCTAGGCACCTCAAGATTGCCGATATGGCTCAGTTGGTAGAGCAACGCATTCGTAATGCGTGGGTCCCCGGTTCGAGTCCGGGTATCGGCTCAAGAAGTGGAGGGGGGACGGCGCAAGCTTCCCCTATTGTTTTTTATCCCTCTTGCGGAATTAGCTCAGTTGGTAGAGCATTGGCTTCCCAAGCCGAGGGTCGCGGGTTCGAGTCCCGTATTCCGCTCTCATCCACTTTTTCCTTATGGATGTTTCCCCTTCGGATTTTTTCCCGACTTATTATTTTGCACCTATACAATAGTTATATGTATACAAAAGAAGAATTAGAACAAATGGAGGATGGCCAGCTTATGGCCATTGCCCAGCAGTTTGACGTGAAAGTATCGCAGAACGACAGCAAGGAGACGGTGATCTACGAGATTCTGGACCGCGCTGCCATAGAGAGTGCTGCCAGTGAAGTTGCCGCACCAAAGAAGAAACGAACACGCATAGCCAAGAAAGACACTGACCACGTTTACAGTGTAACAGGCAACGAGGGTGAGAACCTTGACGACAAGCCTCGCAAGAGGAAGAAGGCTGAGGCTCCCTCGCTCTTTGCCGATGAGCCTGCCAAAGAAGAGAAGAAGACAAAGGCCAAAAGCAAGGACAAAGCGCAGGAGAAGGCCAGCGATGAGCCCGCCCCTGTTATCACCAAGCACCGCGGACGGAAGTCGAAGGCCGAGTTGGCTGCCATTGCTGCCGCAGAGGCCTTGCGGGCAAATGCGCAGGAAGAGCCGTCACCGGCTGAAGAAGAGCCGAGTGCACCGTCGGCCGACATCAACCAGCCAAGCGATGACATCATCCCCGAAGCCGTCATGGAGAAGACAGACGATGAGGGCGTGGACCAGGAGATGCTGGAGCAGCTGCAGGAGAAACTGACCAAGCGCAACACCGACGACGAACCGGCTGATGAAAACGCCGAGGCAGCAGAGCCCGACGGCGTGTGGGAAGGCGACCCTGGCGACGGCACCGACTTCATCACCGTGGTCGACCTGCCCATCGAGGACCAGGCGGCCATGCCCACGCTCGACATCTTCGACCGCCCCATGCAGCCACAGCAGTCAGACATGGTGTTCAAGCCTATTCAGACATCGAAAGCTGACAGCAATGCTTCACAGCGTTTTGACTTCGGCGACCTCATCGAGGGCAACGGCGTGCTCGAGATACTTCAGGACGGCTACGGATTCCTCCGTTCCAGCGACTACAACTACCTCTCGTCGCCCGATGACATCTACGTATCGCAGCAGCAAATCAAGAAATACTCGCTGAAGACCGGCGACGTGGTGGACTGCGCCGTACGTCCGCCGCATGAGGGCGAGAAATACTTCGCCATGTCCACAGTGAACAGCATCAACGGCCGCAACCCCTCAGAGGTGCGCGACCGCGTGAGCTTCGAAAACCTCACACCGCTCTTCCCTGAAGAGAAGTTCAACCTGACGGGCGACCCGCAAACCACCAATCCTTCGACCCGCATCGTCGATCTCTTCTCACCTATCGGCAAGGGGCAGCGAGCACTCATCGTGGCACAGCCCAAGACGGGTAAGACCATCCTGATGAAGGACATTGCCAACGCCATAGCCGCCAACCATCCCGAGGCATACATCATGATGCTGCTCATCGACGAGCGCCCTGAAGAGGTGACCGACATGGCCCGCACCGTCAACGCCGAGGTCATCGCCTCGACCTTCGACGAGCCTGCCGACCGCCACGTGAAGATTGCCGGCATCGTATTGGAGAAAGCCAAGCGCATGGTGGAGTGCGGACACGACGTCGTCATCTTCCTCGACTCCATCACTCGTCTGGCGCGTGCCTACAACACAGTGTCGCCGGCCAGCGGCAAGGTGCTGACAGGCGGTGTCGATGCCAACGCCCTGCAGAAGCCGAAACGCTTCTTCGGCGCGGCGCGCAAGATAGAAAACGGAGGTTCGCTCACCATCATCGCCACAGCACTCGTCGACACCGGCTCGAAAATGGACGAGGTCATCTTCGAGGAGTTCAAGGGAACAGGCAACTCTGAGATACAGCTCGACCGTATGCTGTCGAACAAGCGCATCTTCCCGTCGATGAACCTGGTGCAGTCGAGCACCCGACGCGACGACCTGCTGCAGGATCAGACCACGCTCAACCGCATGTGGATCATCCGCAAGTTTATTGCCGAGATGAATCCCATAGAGGCCATGAACACTGTCTACGACCGCCTGGTGCACAGCAAGAGCAACGAGGAGTTCCTCATGTCAATGAACGGATAAGTTGGAAGCAGAAAGATGAAAAGACTTTCATTTGTCATTTGGCATCTCACGTTCAGCTTAGCACTGCTGACGCTGCTGGCGTGTAAGGGCAAGAAGACACAGGACACCGAGATCATCAAGACCGACTACGTGGCGCCGAAGCCCACGGCACCGAAGACATCGTCGGTGGACGCCGTGACCGACGAAGTGGAGTGGATTGAAGGTCGCCATTACTTAGTGACTATCAGGGGAAGAGCCGACAACACGCTGCCTATGGTGCAGGATGAAAACGGACAGAAGTATATCGACAATTCTGTCACCATCGACGTGAAGCGTGCCGACAGCACCACCTTCTTCAACCACACCTACACAAAAGGCGCGTTTGCTCACTGGCTCAGCAGAGACTATCAGGAGAAAGCCATCCTGACGGGCATCAACCTGCTGGGACCCGACGGCAACGTGATGAAGTTTGTGGTCTCGCTGAATTATCCAGAGTCAAGCGATGACGAGTCACTGGACTTGCTGCTGCAAGTCGACAATATGGGGAATGAAGACGTCTCTCCCTTCGTCTACAACGACCGCGACGACCTGGACATGATGGAACAGGAATAGCGGGGAGGCCTACGCCCGAAGCTTGATGGATCAGGAATAGCGGAAAGGCCTAACTCCGAAACGGCAAGTGCTGCCACTGATCGTTCAGCTGCATCATGCTGTCGAGAATCAGGTCGGCACGGCGCTCTTCAAACAACGCTACAGGCAGGCGGCCTGTATTCACACACACAGTAAAGATGCGGGCAGCCACGGCGGCCTCAACCCCCAGCGGAGCGTTCTCTACGACGACTGCCTCCCAAGGGTTGAGGCTGCCGCTTTTTTCCAGTCCCTTCAGGTAAGGCTCAGGATGGGGCTTGCCACGTGTCACATCATAGGCAGTGACAATGTGCTGCTCGTCAAGATATTTACCGTAGTCATGCTTCAGGCGCTCGATGAGCTGTCGCTGTCCGCTACCCGTGACGATACAGATGCTCATGCCCATGTCACGTATCTGCGCCATCAGGTCATAGGCCCCGGGCATCATCGGCGCCTCGGGCATGAGGTGGAAGAGACGCGACTTCTCGTCATACATCGCCTGCGCCTCCTGCTCGCTGATCTCCCTACCCTGCTGCCGCCTCACCATCTGCCGGATGGTGTCTACACCGCGCTGTCCCTCGGTGGCATAGGCATCGGCGGCACTCATCTGTATCCCGAACTCAGCCATCGACTTCTGCCAGGCCACAGCATGGTTGGGCATCGAGTCATAGAGCACGCCGTCCATATCGAAGAGCACGGCTTTGGGCTCGAAACGCTCAAAGCCGTGCTTCTCCTTATAATGCTTAATGCTTAATGCATAATGCACCATTCTTAATGCTTAATGCTTAATTCTTAATGCTTAATGCTTAATGCTTAATGCTTTTGCATCATTTACTTTTCACTTTCCAGCCGCTCCTTGATGGCCTTCGACTCAGCCTCATAGCCGGGCTTGTCGAGCAGGGCAAACATGTTCTTCTTGTAGGCCTCCACGCCGGGCTGGTTGAAGGGGTTGACGCCAAGGACGTTGCCACTGATGCCGCAGCCTATCTCGAAGAAGTAGATGAGCTGGCCGATGTAGTATTCGTTCAGCTTGGGCACGCTGATGCGGATGTTGGGCACGCCGCCGTCGACGTGGGCCAGGCGTGTGCCCAGCTCGGCCATTTTGTTCACCTCGTCCACGCGCTTGCCGGCGAGGAAGTTCAGGCCGTCCAGGTTCTCCTCGTCTTCGGGGAAGAGCAGTTTCTTCTCGGGCTCCTCAATCGAGATGACCGTCTCGAAGATGGTGCGCTCGCCGTCCTGAATCCACTGGCCCATGGAGTGCAGGTCGGTGGTGAAGTCGACGCTGGCGGGGAAGATGCCCTTCTTGTCCTTGCCTTCACTCTCGCCGTAGAGCTGCTTCCACCACTCGCTGACGAAGTGCAGCTTGGGCTGGTAGTTCACCATAATCTCAATCTTCTTGCCATTCTGATACAGGGCGTTGCGCACGGCAGCATACTGTGCAGCGAGATTCTCAGCAAAGGGCACGTCCTTGCCGCAGGCCTTCTCCATGTCCTGAGCGCCACCTACCAATGCCTTGATGTCGAAGCCGGCACAGGCGATGGGCAGCAGGCCCACAGGGGTGAGCACCGAGAAGCGGCCGCCCACGTTGTCGGGAATGATGAAGCTCTTGTAACCCTCCTTGTCAGCGCAGGTACGGGCAGCGCCGCGCTTGGCGTCGGTCACGGCCACGATGACCTTCTTGGCCTCCTCCTTGCCACGCTGGGCCTCGCACTGCTTCTTCAGCAGACGGAAGGTGAGGGCGGTCTCGGTGGTGGTGCCGCTCTTCGAGATGTTGATGACGCCGAACTTCTTATCCTTCAAGTATTCGGTCAGCTCAAAGAGATAGTCCTCGCCGATGTTGTTGCCGGCAAAGAGTATTGTCGGGTTCTTCTTATCCTGTATGAGCCAGCCGAAGCTGTTGCTCAGGGCCTCGATGACGGCACGGGCGCCCAGATAGCTGCCACCGATGCCAGCCACGACCACTGCCTCGCAGTTCTCGCGCAGCACCTTCGCTGTTGCCTCAATCTCGTCAAGGAATTCTGGGGTAATCTCTGTGGGCAGATGCAGCCAGCCGAGGAAGTCATTGCCAGGGCATGTGCCGCTCTCCAAAGCCTCTTGCGCGGCCTTCACCTGAGGCTCGAGGGCCTCCACTGCGCCAGCCTGCAGGAAACAGGCGGCCTTTGTAATGTCTAAACTGATGTTCTTCATCTTTTGTTTGATATGAATGTGAGCCTAAAATTTGTGGTTTTTAATCTTCCGTGCAAATTTACTGTTTTTCCCCGACACTGCCAAGCATTTTGCATTTTTTCTTTTTGGGGATGTCAAAATGGACGGCGAGGAACAGGAACTGTCCCGCCAGCGCGCAGATAGATATTTGCAACAAGCCGCGAAAAAACAGCCTAAAGGGAAAAAGATCGTGTTGCGCGAATGGAATTATACATAGTTACGTCGCTATCTATGTGAGTTGATACCGCTAAGCGGCCTGAGAAAAAAACCATGAAAAACCATGAAAAACAAGAAAAACAATTTGGGGCAATAGCTATCGCAAGGAGCGGCAAAAAGTCCCGAAGGGACGGCGGATTACAGGCAGGGGCATCGCCCCTGTATCATGGCACCCCCACCACACAATAGTCCCGAAGGGACGACAGACCCTGCGCATCGGTTCTGTCGTCCCTTCGGGACTTATTTTTGTGTCGCAGATTAGCAGGGGCGATGCCCCTGCCTATATTCCGTCGTCCCTTCGGGACTATAAAGAGGTTGGGACATCTCTGACAAACCACCCCTAACCCCTCCTTTGGAAAAGGAGGGGAAGGGCTGCGCACAGTTTGCAG
>JAEEPZ010000227.1 GCA_016285055.1 Prevotella sp. | reverse complement strand
ATAACGAAATGATGAAAAGAAAAACATTGATGTGGATGCTGGCCGCCATCCTCTGCTGCGGCCTGACAACGGGGCTGACGGCGTGCAGCACCAACGACGACAACCCTTCTGGCCCGACGACCGAGACGACCGAGGGGCTGTGGATCAGCTACGAAGAGAAAGTGGGCACCGTGACCGACGAGAAGCTGGAGTACGACCAGATAGCGCGGCTGATCCAGCTGAACAGCGACGGCACGGGCTTCGTGGAGCGCTTTTATCTCATGGACGGGATGTTCGTATGGGGCGACCAGGAGCGCTACGGCGAGGAGTGGACGCTGACGTACATGATAGCCCACGGCATGGTTTCGTACACCACCAAGGGCGGCCTGACGGGCACCCTGCTCATCGAGGGCGACACGATGACCGACGAGGAGGGGCGCACCTATGAACAGGCCGACGAGCTGACGGCGCTCATTACCGAGGAGTGGGCATCGGACGTACACGGGGGCAACGACATACAGTGGTCGTCATTTCTGGTGCGCGGCAACGATGTCAAGGAGAACCAAGACTGCGAGTTCATCGTAGAGGGCAACCCCTCGGACGTGCACGTCTACAGTTTCTGCTCCCGCATCCGCCACTACAACAGCTTCAGGCTCCGCCACGGCGGCAACATGGAGCTGCGCTACGCCCGCATCACCACTGAACACGACCAGCTGCCCCCAGAGGCACCCGCAGTCATCGTGGAGGGCGACGAGCCGCTGACGCTCACCCTGACGGGCAGCAACATGATGATGACCAAGGGCGAACACGCCATCGTGGCCAAGGGCGGCGTGAAGCTCAAGGGCAACGGCGAGCTGCAGGTGCAGAACAACAGGAAGGACAAATACGGCATCTCGACGGTAAATACTGACGAGGACGCGGGGCAGCTGGCTGCCGAGGGCTACGAGGTGAGCTTCAAGACTGTCGTGGACGAGTTCTCCAACAGGGAGATGGCCGTCTACAACGTGAAGCCGAAGGAGACGGTGGCCCTGAGCGAGGTCAAGGCCGAGCATGTGGGCTACGTGATCGCTTCCGACGGCAGGGTGTATCCCACCCGTAAGGCAGCCGCCGACAAGGGGGTGGAGCCGCTGGCCATGATTGCCTATGTGAACGCCGGTGGCGGGCACGGAATGGCCGTAGCAATCCAGACTGCCAACATCCCGATCGAGGACTACGCCAAGGCTCATCCGGTGGCGGGCTGCACCTGGCTGCTGCCTTCGAGAGCTGAGGTGCTGAAGATGGTCGACGGCTGTGCCGGCTTCAACGGTGACGAGAAGGCCGTGGATCGCGGCAAGTATCAGGGTGTCAATATGTTCGATGCGCAGATCTACGCCAACGACGGCGACGATGGAAAAGCCCCTCGGAATCTGATGACCAGCGAGACGGGTAAGCAGAAGGGCTCGAGAGTATTCTACCACACAGCCGCCAGCAGGTTCCTGACGCTGAAGAACGTCAGCCCGAGAGTCAGCTACCCGCCCTGCCTGACCTTCTGAGCGGTCGGCAGCGACTGAGGGATACCTATAGAAGAGGGCTGGAATGTTCCAGCCCTCTTGCTTTTGTTATTTCTCCCACTGATCGAACCTGAATCCGCCCAGTTGCATGTATCGGTCGCCCCAGTTGTCGAAAATAAGCAGCGCATAATATCTGTGGGAAAAGAGGGGACAGATGTCACTGTGTGCTGAGTGATGTGCGCTTTTATCTGTCAGGTTGGTTGCCGCCACCGTACCAGCACGGGAGAAAACATGTAAATCGAAATTCCGATTAACATCGAGCGCACAAGGTGTCAGACACTTTGTGTTCGCTGATATATTCTATCAGAGCGCAAAATTAGAGTCCCCCAGATCTCTCCTCCCCTGTGCGTGAAGAAAAACCATATTTATTTTGGTACTTTCAGGAATTATGCCTATATTTGCATTCGAAAAGATACAAAAAGAAAATGATGAATATTAAAAACTATTATCTGACGGCCATGCTGGTCACGGTCCTGACAGCTATAATGACGAGCTCGTGCTCGAATGTGGACAATCCTATAGACATCCCCATTCCTACAGACATCCCCATTGGTGGAGGCATGGATGGTATAACTGACGCCCCTCAGTATTACGTAGAATTAGAGGAAGATATAGAAAATGCTAAGGTATTGTTTGAAAGTGCCCGAAACAACCCTGTTGTTGAACCTTGGATGATGGAAGAACTGGAGATGTTTATCGAAAGAGCAGGCCAAATGTTCCAAGAAAATGTTGCAGAAGAAGAAGAGGTACGGCATATGATTGAGGAGCTCAAATGGATCTGCTATGAGGTTAGCGAGGCCATTGATCACCGGGACGGTTCTTGCGTCCCTTCGGTAGCAAGCGGCAGAGCCGAGCGCCACTGATCGTTTTTCACTTAATAATTTGTGACAAATGAATAAACCAATGCGGTAGTCGCTGGGACAGGTACTTGGGTATGACGGCTGCTATGACTCAGGTACCTGTCCCCACGGCTACGGTTAAATTTTAATAAAACGCTTGGTAATTACAAATACTTTTCGTATCTTTGCAACGTCTTAAATAAATAACGTTTATGAAAAAAAGTTTGTTAATAATTTTAGCCTTCGTCATGACGATGTGCTTCATCGTTAAGGCCGACAACGACCGAGTAATCACCTTCGAGCAGCTGCCCGCAGAAGCGCAGACGATGCTGAAGTCATATTTTGCAGATAAGGTACCCTTGGTGATCACCGTCGATTGGGATGACTACACTGTGATCTATCAGAGTGGTGAGAAGGTGGAGTTCGACAAGAAAGGCAACTGGAAAGACCTGAACTGCAAGACGTCAGCCGTGCCCACAGCCCTCATTCCCGAGCAGATCAAGGCCAGCGTGAAGAAGACCTTCCCCGGAGCAACGATCATCAAGCTCGACCGTGACCGCCGTGGCTACGATGTGAAACTGAACAACGGCATGGAACTCGAGTTCAACAAGAATTTCGAGATCGTTTACATCGACGACTAAGCCTCGCCGCTCCCTCTCACCCATACAGCTTCCTCCGTCGGGGGAAGCTTTTTTTATGCCAACAGCCAGAGGCCTCCAAGAGATTATTCAAAATGCATTATTCATTTTGCATAATGTAACAGTAGCCGTGGGGACAGATTCTGAGTCATAGCAGACGTCATACCTAAGTACCATACCTAAGTATCTGTCCCCGTGACTAATGACAAGGGCTAAATCAGACACGCGAAAAATTATCTGCGGATTTTAGGATTTATTTTTTCTTTCGAGCGCCAGTATCTTCGAGCTTTATCTCAAAGATATGAATAAGCTCGACAATAGAAAACGT
>JAEEPZ010000096.1 GCA_016285055.1 Prevotella sp. | reverse complement strand
ACAGCCAAGCCAAGGTCTATGCCCCGTCGGTGATTGAAGACGTCGAGGGCGTGACCACCGTCACCTTCAGCGAGGTGCAAGGCGGACAGATGGCAGCCTTTACACCTTATTATATAGTAGTGAGCAAAGGCGGAGCCTACGTCAATGCTCAGGCAGGCAGCGTGGAGCAGCACCAGACAGCAGGCACCACCGTCATCAACGGCGCCTCCTACCAGTTCATGGGCACTACCGCCACCATCCCCAACAGTACGCTTTACGATACCAGCAAGCCCGCCTACATCCTGCAGAGCGACGGCATCTGGTACAAGGTGCCCAGCGCCGAGCCGCGTGCCTACGTCGGTCCCTTCCGTGCCTACTTCCAGGCCACTATGCCCAACGGTGCCCGCAGCCTCGCCATGATGTTCAGCGGCAGCTTCACCCCTGGCGAAGGCAGTGGTCCTAACGCCATCGGGCCCGTCGTCCGCACCGTCGACCGTGACGGCACCCAGCGTGTCTTCGACCTCAGCGGTCGTCCGTTGCCCGTGTCAAACCGTGTAGAACCGTGGCACCAGAAGGGCATCGTCATCAAGAACGGTCGCAAGGTTGTACGCTAAAAACAGATTCATATAACTAAATAATAGATAAAGCAATGAAGAAATCGTATCAGACACCCACCCTGCACACCGTCCGTCTGCAACACCAGACGCAACTGCTACAGGGCACTACCACCACACAAGGGCAGTTCAACGACAACACACCCACCGGCGGCTGGGATGCCGGCGGTGCCAGCTCCCGCCAAGGCGGCTGGGACGACGAGGAGTGAGTCCCAGCTTGCAGTTAGTAGCAAGAGTCTCCGGTTAGTCTCATAGATGCTGTATTGGTACAGGGCAGCCACGGCTGGAGCAACTACCGCCATCAGGCCGATGTGCTCAGCGTCTACCAGATGCCTTTACACCACCGGGCCACAGGAGTTTTTCAAAAAGTGACGTGCTGTGCGGATGAATGAGACATAGTTACGTCGCTATCTATGTGAGTTGATACCGCGAAGCGGCCTGAGAAAAAACCAATAAAAACAAATAAAAACAAGAAAAACAATGGCAATGATATAGCAGTTGACCTATTCATGCGCAGCCATCCCCTCCCTTCAAGGGGAGGGGCAGGGGTGGGGTCTGTAATATCAGTAATATCCTGTCAGCGAAGAGTGTGGGCGAAGAAGTTTCAGCGAAGAGTGGGCTGCAAAGGAGTGGCAGCGAAGGAGTGGCAGCAAAGAACATTACTGACATTACAGACCCCACCCCTGCCCCTCCCCTTGAAGGGAGGGGATGGCTGCGCATGAATAGGTCAACTGCTACATCATTGCCATTATTTATCATTCGTGTCAATCGCTGTTGAAAGAAAAAATTCATGAAAAATTCATGGTCATTCATGGATATTCGTGTAGCGTCGCAGACAAGATTTTGAACACGAATGACCATGAATTGAACATGAATTATTTATAAATAATTTCGACCTGTACGGATGGAATGATGACATAGTTACGGCGCTGTCTATGTGGGTTGATACCGCGAAGCGGCCTGAGAAAAACCAATAAAAACAATTTGGGGGCACAGCATCTCCAAATCTTGCAAATGACGAATTATTCAACATTTGCGTAGCAAAAATAAAAAAAAGATAAACAAATATTTGGAAATTTCAAACAATATGTCTATCTTTGCATGTTAAAAGTCAATTAAAACAAACAAAAAGGTGTTATCCTTCATTAGACACATACACCGGCACTTCGTTTTAGTGCTTCTGCTGGGGCTTTTCACTATGTTGCCCACGCAAGCCTTCGCTGTGCCTTCACTCCATAACGCCACCTTCTACCAGACTTATCCCTACGTCATCATCCTTGATGATGATGAGCCTATTCCCACCCTCACCGACGAGCAGTTCTTCGACTGGGCTGCCTGCATCGTCTTCCCCGTCAACAAGTGGGATTTGCCCAAAGGCAACAGCCTGCTCAACGAGCTGGAGCAGAGAGTCATACCCCAGTTCAACCTCGACTCGCTGCAGCTGGTGAAGATGATGTTCCGCGGCACGGCATCGCCCGAAGGACCACTGAGCTTCAACACCATGCTCGGTGAGCGCCGTGCACAGTCATTGCATCACTTCATGGCCGAGCACATGGCCTTTCCCGTGGCCGACAGCCTCCTCTCCGTCGACAACTTTATCGAGGACTACGCCTCGCTATGCCTGTTGATGCGCCGGGCCAACGACCCCGACTACGACCTGGTGCAAGGCCTTGTCAGTCAGTATGGTGACCAGGTGTCCGTCCTGAAGAACAAGCTGAAGGCAGCACGCAACGGCAACCTGTGGTACCGCCTGCTCAGGACCTACTTCCCACAGCTGCGTACCGCCCGCTTCATCATGGTGCTGCGCAAGGTCAGGCCCGCAGAGCCCGTCATACCCGAGGTGACGGTAGTGCCGACAGACACCGTCGTACCCGTCGACACCATCGTGCCGCAGAAAGAGGAAGAGTTCGTCAACATCCCCGTAGCGCCGAGAACCCCGGAGGACCTGCCACGGCGTGAGTTCCTCTCCGTCAAGACCAACCTGCTGCTCGATGTGGCCTATATGCCGGGCTATGACCGCTGGTGCCCCATACCCAACGTCGCAGTGGAATACTATCCTAAGGCAGGACACTTCACCTTCGGCGCCTCCTTCGACATGCCCTGGTGGCAGCACTACCACAAGTATAAGTTCTTCCAGCTGCGCAACTATCAGGTGGAGAGCCGCTATTACCTCAAGGCCTCAAAGCCCTACACCCCCCATCAGGCCCATAAGGCCTATGAGACCCATGAGCCCTACGAGTCGGAGGCCCCTGCCTTCAGCGGCTTCTACCTGCAGGGCTATGCCCACGTCGGCATCTTCGGCATCTGCTTCGATGCCGACCGCGGATGGGTGGGCGAAGGCGCTGGTGCAGGCGTAGGCCTCGGCTATGTCATGCCCATCACCAGAAATGGACACTGGAGACTGGAGTTCGGACTGCAGGCAGGATTCTTCCGCTGCAAGTACGACCCATATAAGTATGAGAACCCCGTCAACCCCGCTTACCACGACGACCTCTACTACTACAAGTGGACACAGAAGCCGGAGTTGTTTAAGAAACGGCAATACAGATGGAACTGGTTTGGCCCCACACGCATAGGAGTCACACTCACCTACGACCTGCTCTACCGGCGCATCCACCAGCGTGGTGTCAGCTTTGTGTCGCACGAAACATATTGGCCCCAGTCCTCGCTGGAGTCACTAAGAGAAGAAAGGAGGGACGCCGATGAGTAAGCTGATGCGACGTATATGCTGTGCACTGTCGCAGATGGTGGCATCCTTCTTGCTGCTCATCGCAACAGGAGGCTGCTCGCCCGAGCCGCCCCTGCACCTCTATGATGCCGAGGAGATAGCGTTGGAGATGCCGTTCATCGACCTCGCCCTCGATGTCTACTGGGACTACGAGACCGACTTCGGCATCGACTACAACTGGCGGGCAGAGTGGTACTACGGATGGGACGACGTAGACAGAGAAATATTCGGAGAGCTGGGCTACACCATGCCGAAGGTCTTCAACCTGCGCCGATACTACACGGCCAGCACACCCTACGCACCACACACCTCGGTGATACCCAACACCGTAGAGGGATATACCTTCAGCGACCGCTACAACTGGGGATTCTGGGACCTCTTGGCCTGGAACCAGATCACCACCCTCGACGGCGTGCAGAGCCTGAACTTCGACGAGCAGGCATCGCTCGACAGCGTCATCGCCTATACCAACCAGACCATGCACCCGGCGCGTTACCAGGCACCGCGATTCACGCACTCCTTCTACGCACCCGAGCCGCTCTTCAGCGCCTACGAGCAGGCTGTCGACATCAACCGCGACCTGAGGGGATTCGTCTTCGATGAGAAGCGCAACATCTGGACCCGAACACTGAAGATGATACTGCGCCCCATCACCTATATCTATCTCACACAGCTCATCCTGCACAACAACAGAGGACGCGTCACAGCCGTCGACGGCTCAGCGGCCTTCTCAGGACTGGCACGCTCCACCAACGTGAACACCGGTCATAGCGGCACCGACGCCATCACCGTCTACTATAACACGCGCATGAAATATAATGTGCCGCTCGTAGCCTTCGGAACGCGAGCCGAGGACGTGCCCACAGGAACAGAGTTCGTTGACATTGTAGGCGGACGACTGATGACCTTCGGCATCTGCGACCTGCAGGCCAACGACATTACGCGTGCCGACGAGGTGAAAGAGCCCTACCGGCACTACATGGACCTCACCGTGCAGTTCAACAACGGCATGGACTCCACCTTCGTCTTCGACGTCACCCGGCAGGTGCGCGACCGATACCGCGGAGGAGTGATCACCGTAGAGCTCGACATGGACACCGTACCCATACCCAAACGCTCAGGAGGCTCAGGCTTCAACGCCGTGGTGAGAGACTTCGAGGACGGAGGAACACACGAGTTTGAAATGTAAGCCATCAACAACGATTATCAAAAGTCAAAACCCCCATACGCTGACACAACGAATAACGAGACAATGAAAACAAAAGTTTTTTAGCGAATAACAATTTTTTATTAACTCACTTTTTTTAATTATTTTTTTACATTATGAAAACAAAGTATTTATTCCTCGCAGCCCTCGCAGGCATGACCCTCGTCGGCTGCACCAGCGATGACTTCATCGCAGAGGCTCCCCCCGTTGACAACAACGAGGCGATGACCCCCATTGTCTTCAGCTCGCTGAAGAGCAACTTCACCCGCGATGACTTCACGGGTGCAGAGGCAGCAGAGAAGCTGGGCAATCAGTTTGTAGTATTCGGCTACAAAGGTGAAGAAACTGGCACGCCAGGTGTAACAGTGTTCAACAACTACCTTGTGAAGTACATTGAGAACACTGCTAACACCACAGAGTCAAACTCTAACAACTGGGAGTATGTTCTTAACGAAGCTGGTGTTCCCATCAAGCACGCTAAAGACAATGGCATCGTAGCTCAGACCATCAAGTACTGGGACTACAGCCAGCCTCAGTATGACTTCTTTGCATGGTCTGCAGGTTCGAAAACACCTGTCTATGAAGGTAATCCAGCAGCAGGACAGGTTCTCGTGTCAAAAATGGCAGCAACACCAGAAACAACTACTACAGATGGTGTCGATAAAACCAGTTTGGTCGAAGCTTACACCTTTACTGGTAAAGCTGATGACCTCAGCCAGGTATTTATTTCTGACCTCGTGACCGTGAAGAAGGATGGTTCTACTGCAGGGAAATACGGTGAGACTGTTGGCTATAAGGAACACCCTGTCACCCTCAAGTTCCGTCAGCTCGGCACCAAGGTGCGTATCGGTATCTATGAGACCATTCCTGGCTACTCAGTGAAGAACGTGGAGTTCTACAGTGCTCCCGCTTCTGACGATGCCAGTGCTGCTGCTGCCAAGCTGTTCACCACCGAGGCAAACGAAATCTTCACAGAAGGTACCTACACTGTATCTTTCCCCACAGTAGACACACCTACTGATCCTGACAACAACCAAGCTCACATTGCTTTTGAGCCTGCAAAGGATGGTAATAACCAAGTTGTGGCACAGAAAACCACCATCAACTGGGGAGAACTTAACTACACCATCGCTGAGCTGGGTGAGAAAAGCACAGATAAGATCTACCTGGGTCGCTCTTCGAAAACAGCATCCTTCGCTGGCAATCCTGATGACAACTACTATGTGGTCTATCTGCCCAATCAGGAAGGTACGAACCTCAACCTCCGTGTGAACTACACATTGGAGAGCATCGACGGCTCGACCGAGGAAATCACCGTGAAGGGTGCCACCGCTCAGGTGCCTCTTATCTACACTCAGTGGAAGCCTGGCTACGCATACACCTACCTCTTTAAGATTAGTGATAAGACCAACGGCTTCACAGGTCCCTACGACCCGACACATCCCGATGATGCTACTGTGGACAGCAACCCCGCAGGTCTTTGGCCCATCACTTTCGACGCTATTGTCGTGAATGCCGAGGAGGATGCTACTCAGGAGACTATCACCACAGTGTCAGCTCCCAGTATCACTACCTATCAGAAAGGCTCTGAGGTTGTTAACAAAAATGAGTATCTCGCTGCCACAGGTCCAATCTTCGTGACTGTCAACGATGGTGATACAGAGAATACCCCTGATCTTGCAAATGGTAAGGTTGTAACACTCACTACTTCTGGCGATGGCATGGCTGCCCTCTACACTTTGCCCACTGACAAGGCTTACACCGAGGCTGATGTTGTAGCTGCTCTGCAGACACAGGATGACGACGCAGCAGAGCACACCATCAAGGGTCGCAGCGGACTCGTGCTGACCGAGGCTGCTTTCACTCTGGTTGACAAGATTGAGTATGGTGTAGATGGTAACACTATCGACCTGACTGCATTACCCAATGGTACTAATACATACGCAGCTAATGCAATGAAGTTCACTGCAGCCGCAGCTGGCACTTATGCCTTCGTCTACACGAAGACGGCTGCTACTGCTGCTGGTACCATAGACAAATACCAGGCTGTGACAAAGACTGTTGACGATCCTGCTACAGATGGAACCAATGAAGCCGAATCAGTAAAGGGCCTCTATCGTAACGTTCTCGTTGCTGCTGCCGCTGGTGACGTTCAGAAGGGCGTGAAGTACTTCGAGAAAAACGATGCTTCTGCTGGCATGATAACTGCATTCCTCGGTCAGGGTGTTGGTAACCTCTACCTCGATGAAAACGGCAACGAGATTGCCTCTGGCTATGCTAAAACAGGTACAGATTACTATTACACGACCAACAATGGCATGTCCTACACGAAAGCGTTCAATCTAGCTTTTGGTAGTTTTGCAACTCAAGAGCTATGGGTTCTTGAAAATGGGGTATATACGAAGAAGACCGAAACTTCCCCCGTTGACGGCACAGCTTACTATTTGAGAACTGGTGATGGTACTACAGATGTTCCATACGTCTACACCTATTGCGTCATCCTGCCTCAGCAGACTGGTGGCCTCTATGTCCTCGACGAAGCCAACTACGTTGAATGCGGAGATGCCGCCGTGGCTGTCGATGGCATCGTATATTTCGACAAGTACACCAAGAACGACGGTGCCTACTACACCAAGGTCATCAAGGTAGTTCAGTAACATCCTCTCTCTCACAGGATGAAAAGTTCTGTGAATTTCTAAAAGCCCGCGCGGGGTTCGACTCCCCGGCGGGCTACAAGACAAAAAGTCTCATAGGCCCCATAAGTCCCATAAGTCTCATAAGTCTCATAAGTCCCATAAGCCCCATAAGTCCTATAAGACCCATAAGTCCCATAAGACTCATAAGCCCCATAAGCCCCATAAAAAAAACACTCTCAGCCATGCAACCCCCGAAGACTTTTCTCCCTCACGGCGGCGCCTACGAAGGACTGGCGGTTTTCAAGAAGGCGACGGTCATCTACGACATGACCTACTACTTCGCTCACCGCTTCCTCTCCTCGGCCGACCGTACCATCGACCAGATGGTGCAGGCCGCACGCTCGGGGAAGCAGAACATAGCAGAGGGGAGCGCCGCCAGCACCACCTCCACAGAGACGGAGCTGAAGCTGATGAACGTGGCAAGGGCCAGCATGAAAGAGCTGCTCGTGGACTATGAGGACTATCTGAGGGTGCGCCAGCTCCACCTCTGGCCACTCCACGACGACCGAGCTGTGAAAACCCGTGACTACTGCAAGAACCACCTGGAGGCTGCCGACTATATGAAAAGCATTGACCGCCGCTCCGACGAAGCCATCGCCAACATTGTCGACACCCTCATCCACCAGTACGACAGCATGATGGGCAAGCTCATCGCACGCTTGGAGAAAGACTTCACGGCAAAGGGTGGCATCCGCGAGCGGATGACCGCTGCCCGCCTGGGCTACCGCCAGCAGCAGGACGACGAGATACGCCGCCTCGCCGAAGAGAACCGACAGCTCAACGACCGCCTCCACCAGCTCTCAGAGGAGAACGCCCACCTGCGCTCCCTCCTCGCCCAGCTGCGAGGGCCGGGAACATAAGGCTCATGGGGCTTATGAGTCCTATGGGTCCTATGAGTCCTATAAGTCCTATAAGTCCTATAAGTCCCATAAGACCTATAAGTCCCATAAGACCCATAAGACCCATAAGTCCCATTATTAATAAAGAATGTACGCGCACGAGGCCGGGCCTCCGCGCCGCAAAAAGAAAACAATAATGAAAAAGACTTTCTTCCTCGCTTCCGCCATCACTGTGATGGTAGGTTGCACCAACGACAGCATCGTGGGCAGCGGTCCCGATGCCACTGCCAATGGCTCAGAAGCTATCGTGTTCACCTCTCAGTACCATAGCCTCACACGTGCTGACCATTACGGCGCTGACGCTGCCGCTCTGCTCAACAACAAGTTTATAGTAGGTGGCTTCAAGGGCGCTACGGGAACTTCTACTGCTTTTAATGCCACTGGCGCTATCACCACAGCAGGTGTCCCTTCCACAGGTATCGTGTTCGACAACTATCAGGTCAACTGGGCGACGGGCACTGCCGGCACCACACAGTCTAACTCCTCCGCCTGGGAGTATGTGGGTTTGACCGCTCTTGCTCCTTCAGGCATTGCAGGCAATGCTCAGTCCATTAAGTTCTGGGACTACACGGCCGACCAGTATGACTTCATTGCCTACTCTACAGGTGATGCAACAGTTGTGACTTCTGGCACCGCAGCTGAGGCCATTGCAGCTGATAAAGTGCTTGTAACTGCCATTAATGCTACAACCGCCTCTACCGCCGCTTATCAGCTTTCCGGAAATGCTGCCGACCTTCAGAAGTGTTACATTGCTGACATGGTGACAGCTTACAAGGCAGACAAGACTCCCGCTCAGCCCAAGTTCCAAGATATAGTGACCTTCAAGTTCCGTGCACTGGCCTCTAAGGTGCGCGTGGCTCTCTACGAGACTGTTCCCGGCTACTCTATCAAAGACGTGAAGTTCTACACCAACGGAACGGCCAATCTGGGTACTGCTACTGAGACGAAGGCCACCCTGTTCACCACAGGCTCTGCTGACAAGGACAAATTCTACACCGCAGGAAAGTACACTGTTTACTTCCCCACCATCGGTGCCAACAACATTTCCAACAGCGACTATAACAAAGCTCACGTCGCCTTCACTGCTGATGAAGACGGCAAGGGCACCACGAAAGATTTCTCCACGCTGAATTATACTTCAGCCCAGTATAAAGAGAAGGCTACGGGCGATATTTGGCTCGGCCGCACCTCTGCTACAGCATCCTTTGCCGGTTTAGCTGCTAACAACTACTACCAGGTTGCCATGCCTAATGAAGACGGCACCGTTCTTGAGCTTCGCGTAGACTACATATTGGAGTCTATCGACGGCTCTGGCGAGGAGATCCATGTCTATGGCGCCACCGCTTTCGTTCCCGCCATCTATGCCTCATGGAAGAGCAACTACGCCTACACCTACCTCTTCAAGATTAGCGACAACACCAATGGCTGGACCAACAAGGCTGAAGCCGCTCAGAACAACACCGACCCCGCCGGCCTCTATCCCATCACCTTCGACGCTGTCGTCATGGAAGCTCAGGACTTCACACAGAGCACCATCACCACAGTGGCTACGCCCAGCATCACCACCTACCAGAAGGGACACGTCAACACAAATGATGAGTATGTAAAAGATCCTGATGCAGATGGCACTGTTGATGATATCTTTGTTCAGGTTATGACCAATGGCGCTTTAGCTACAGACCTTAACACAAAGGGTAAGCTCTATGAGGTGGCTGCTACTAATACAAAGGATAAGGACGGTATCGTTTCTGAGGCTGAGGTGATGGACGCTTTGAACATTGTAAGCCTCGATGCTACTCCCGCTCCCATGAACGGCTGGACGCTCACCGAAGTAACAGAAGATATAGCATTCCCCACCGCTATCCCCGGTGCTGATGGAAACAACATCACAGTTGCAGCCAATACTGCCTTTGAGTTCACGCCCGCCACTGGCAAGGTCTATGCCTACGTCTACACCATCTCTACAGGCACTCAGAAGGCTGTGGGCATTGCCAATACGCTGACAACTGCTCCTTCAGACTGGAGCACGACGCTCTACTTCAAAGACAAGGACTGCACCACCGCTGCTCCCCCAACGTTCGAGCCAGGTGTGTACTACAAGAAGACTTACCTTGACAACCAGAACGCTTACGGCGTGAAGATTATCCGCATGAAGTCTGGGTCATAAGCCTCTACCATAGTCAGGTGGGGGTCGACTCCCCACTTGGTGACACCGACCGACAACGACGTGCCACACAAGAGGACGGCTCCTCGGCACAGATAAAGGAAAAAGAAAGTAAAGACCATGCAGAAACGACTGCCCATAGGAATACAGACCTTCTCTGACATCAGGGAGGGCAATTTCCTGTATGTAGACAAGACAGCGCTTGTCTACAAGCTGGTCAGCGAAAACAAGTATGTTTTCCTGAGCCGCCCCTGGCAAATGCAGCATAAGAAGAAACAGACTGACTAAATAAAGAAAATTATTAACGTATTAAAAAAAATGCGAGAGATGATGAAAAAGTTTTTTTACTTCGCAGTGGCGCTCTTAGGCATGGCCAGCTGCACAAGTGAAGACTTCGCTGGTGACCAGAGCCTGAAGGAGGCTAACGAGAATGCTGCCATCAGCTTCGCCTTCGATGTGCCCATGACGACGCGTGCCGAAGGAAAAGCCGCAGCAACAAAGCTGAACAATCAGTTCATTGTGTGGGGCGAGAAGAACGAGACTGCCGGCGCTCCTGCTGCTGGCAATCTGGTGTTCCCGGACTATAAAGTGACTTACGATGATAACACCGCTTACACCACCACCTCGAACACGAAGGACTGGGAGTATGTAGGCCTCAGCTGGACTGCTGCTGAAGCTGCAAATATCACAGAAGCTGCCACGCCCGTCACCACCAACGTACAGTCCATCAAGTACTGGGACTATGCCGCCACTTCTTACACCTACACCGCCATTTCTGCTTTACCTGCAGACATCTCAAGCGGCAAAGTGAAGGTGAATAAACTCACCTCAGGCACAACGGTTTATGACAAGGGCTACGAAGTGACCTTGGCTAAGGATGCCAGCGACAACTATCCCAGTCTGGCCGATCTTTATTTTGCTGACCGTGCGTACATTGAGAAGACTGCAACCTATGACCGCACAGCATCTAATCAATATGGTGGCAATGTGCAGTTCACCTTCCGCAATACGCAATCACAAGTGCGCGTGGGCGTGTACGAGACCATCCCTGGATACAAGGTTTCGGCTATTCACTTCTTCAAGCAGGACGGTACCACAGAGTATACTGACGGTGCTTCTACTCCTACAAGCGCTTTTGGTGCCGTTTGCCCGAACATCAGTGCTACGAACTACACTGGTACGCTCACTGTGACTTATGGAAATGGCACCAATGCACCTTTAAATCAGCCCATTGTATCAGTTAGCGGAACTTCTGCCACCGACCTCATCCTCGGCACGAACTACAGCACGCTGACAACCACAAATAATTCAGAAAAGTACCTAGGTGAATCTGCTACTACTGCTACTTATGACACCGGCGACGGAACTTACACATTCGTAATGCCGCAGAAAAACATCACGTCGAACCTAAAGCTGAAAGTGAACTATACGCTTTACAACGAGATTACGAAGGAGACCATTACTATTACGGGTAAGACCGCCGAAGTTCCCGCTCAGTATCTGAACTGGAAGCCGAACTTCAAGTACACCTATCTCTTCAAGATTACTGACAACGACCTTTATCCCATCACCTTCGATGCTGCTGTCATCGAGGCAGAGAATGGCGAGGTGGAGTACATCACCACCGTCAGCGAGCCCTGCATCACTACCTACGCTAAGGGCTCAGCTGTGACTACCAACAACGATTACAAGGCTGGAGAGCTGATCTATGCCGTCGTCGAGGATGGTGGCAGTCTGGCTACGCTGAGTGCAACCAACATGAAGCTCTACACCGTCACCACTACCGATGCCACGAACTTCCCGATTACCGAGGCTTCTGTTGCCCAGGCTATCGCAGAGTATCCCATCATGTCCACAGCTGAGCAGGCAATTGCTAAGATAAAGTTCACGCCAACGTCATTCACGGGCTTTGGCAAGACTGTTGTGGCAAAGGATGGTACCACCGTCACAATGGATGCTAATAACAATGTTGTCGCTTCCTTCACGGGAGCAGCTATTGCTGCTGATGCTAATGCTGGCACGGATGCAGCTCCTCAGTACTATGCCATCGAGTACATCAAGACTCCTGCCACCTATGGCAACGATGGTGGTAAGACCTATGCCGATGCTACCGCATTTGCCGCTGCAGGCACGCTGTACACTGACGCTGCTTGCACGACCGAGGCTGCTTCTTGGACAGACGGCACCACCTACTACAAGAAGTCGCATGTTACAAATGTCGGTGTGTATGCCTACAAGATTGTGAAGGTCGTTCCTTGACCTTTTGTTCGGCCATATTCGCCATCCCACCATCCACCAGCTCACCGGGGTTCGACTCCCCGGTGGGCTACCAAGAAAGATAAATGTACGCGCACGTAAAGAGGCCGGGCCTCAGCGCGAGACAAAACAGACAGGCAATGAAGTATCCAATAAGTATACAGAGCTTCGAGACGATACGCACCGACGGATTCGTTTATGTGGACAAGACCGACTTAGTCTATAAGCTGGTCCAGGGACACATCTACTTCCTTGCACGTCCCCGACGCTTTGGCAATAGCCCGAGAAGCAGCTGAGCGAAGGACGGGCCGACTGCATCGTGGAGACACCAAAGTATGTGTACATCTTCGAGTTCAAGCTCGACGGCACAGCGGCAGATGCACTGCAGCAAATCAACGACCGCGGCTACGCCACAGCTTACGAGGCAGATGCACGGCAGATATATAAGATTGGCGCCTCGTTCAGCAGCAAGACGGGCACAATAGACGAATGGAAAACTGAGAAATGAAGAATAAAACCATGAAGGTTAGACTGATACATATCACATGCTTGGCGTGGGCAGCTCTGATGATGGGCTCATGCAGCGACCCTGCTGACCCTGTCTCTGAGCCGGAGCCACAACCCGACCTGCAGGCCATCGTCTTCGCTGCCAACCAGCAGCAAGAGGAGTCGGTCACACGCGCCGAAACGCCACTCGAAACCTATACCAAGACCTTCCAGGCCTATGGCTACAAGAACATGAGCTATGATAGCGGAACCGAAAGCTACGGCGGCCTGCAGCAGGTGTTCCCCGGCTACAAGGTCAACTGGATAGCGAACAGCGCTAACACCACCACTACCAACACCGACGGCTGGGAGTATGTACACCAGCAGACGACGGGTGCGGAGCAGACCATCAAGTACTGGGACTGGGAGGCGAAGGCCTACCGTTTCTTCGGCTATGCCCTCTGCAATTCTGACGTCAACCATGCGGTGACTGTCACCGACAACGCCTCTGGAGCCACGCCGGCAACCACCGTCACGTTCTCCGCCAACGTCGATGCAGCGGATATCGCCGACGCTCCTTATCTCTCGCAGCTGTGGTTTAGCGATGGCAACAACGAGACCTACCCCGACCGCCAGTTCGGCAAGCCCGTGAAGCTGGTGTTCACGAAGCCCTTCGCACGAGTGCGCTTCATGTTCACCTTCGTCGACGGCCTCACCTATGGTCGTGAAATGCTGTCGAACATCAAGTTTGGCCCCACGAAACCCCTCGGACAGCCTTCAGGCCCTGTCATTGCCACAGTTGGCACGGTCAAAGCCACCTATCCCCTCGAGGGAACCGAAACCGTTGAGACATGGTCGACAGAGAACGTCTCGGGCATCCCGGCCTTCACCATTGACTACTACGAGGCCAACACCTCCCATACCCCCGACGACACTACCACACCCGAGGTCTACGACAACACGCCTGAGAAGTGGTACACGGTGCTCCCCGCCCTCACCCAGGGCAGCTACACCGTTGAAGTGTCTGTGGTGACCGATGAGATCAAGACCGCCGTCGTTCCAGCCGAATACATGAGCTGGAAGCCTGGCTACGAATATACCTATAAGTTTAAAATAACCGAGAAAGGTGGCATCACCTTGGAAATCATCCAGGTGGCCATCAATGACTGGAGCAATAAACAATCCAGTAATCACGCGGTGTATAACTGGTAAGAAAATGATGAGTCAGATGAGACCTATGAGTCCTATGAGACCTATGGGGGCTATGTTCCTCCTTTTGGCAGCCTGTCTGCTCTTTGCAGGCTGCGAGAGCGACCCTGTAGATACTGCCGACAACAGGCAGCAAACCACGATGGAGATACTGAATTACTCGGCACCCTTCCTCGATGTCACACCTTGGAACACCCGAGCCAATAATAATGAAACAGTCTTCCATTTTACCTCTGGCTACGGCAACGGCACCGGCAATCATCTACCCAACGGCTACGAATCTTACGAGCTGCTCCATCCCCATACCTCCATCGATGACAGCACTATCGGCGTCTTCATGACCCCTGACGATACCAGTCCCTCAGGCAATTTCATCTACCAAGGCGTCAGTAACGGTGTCAGTATATGGAAGTCGAACATTATCGTGGAGGACCAGAAGCACTACTACATCTACGGCTTCATGCCGCGAAGCGGTGCCGCCAATGCTACCATTCAACCTTTAGAAGTCAATAATTTTTCCAAGGGTGCCACCATCCTTCTCAACAAATACGATGCTTTGACGACGGCCGATGCCTCGGTCATCGTCGGCTTGCGCTGGGCCACAGAGGATGAGAAGATCAACGGCCTCACCAGCGCCAGCGCTGACGTCCCCCTTGGACATTTCCGCTATGTCGGTGAGGAAGCAGGCAAAAACCGCCTCTTCGTCTTGCTGAAGCATCTTTATGCCGGCCTGCACTTCGCCACCAAGTTAGACCCCGTCTACGCCGGTCTGCGCACCATCAGGATAACGAAGGTGGAGCTTACCGCCATTGACATCTATGAAAAGATCAACCTGATCGTTACCTTACAAGCCAACAGTGAGGGGCTGGATCCTATCACAGACGTCCAATATCCTCCTGCCACCAATGAGAAAACCAACAAAACCATTACGCTCTACCAAAAGACGAATGTCGTTGGTGACCTTGGAGAAGAAGTGCCCGTGGACGATTTTAACGATTTCCTGGGTTACTTGGTGCCTGGCTCCACCAAAAGCTTTAAACTCAAAACGACCTACGATGTCTATGACAACAATGTCACCACAGCCCATCCCGAGGGTAACCTCGTCCGCCAAGGCTGTGTGGCTGAGAATGTCATCAACCAGACCATAGTCGAAAACTTCCCGGACTTGAAAGCCGGCGAACTCTTCACCGTCAACCTGCTCATCAAGCCCACCTACTTATACGTGCTCTCCGAGCCCGACCTCGACAACCCGACGATAACGATAACCAACTAATATGACCGATATGTCCCATAAGACCTATATGTCCTATATGTCCTATAAGCTCCATAAGGCCGTTGGTGACAAGACCCAACATACTGACGCAAAGATTGAGACTGAAGGCACCATTACCATCACCGAAGAGCCGCTCGGCGTCGTCATCGGCAGTGAGGCTGATGCGGCAACGATGGCACTGACGGAGGTGGATTCACAGAATCATCTCCATTCCTGTCTTTTGCACTTTCATGCCCATGCTCCTGTAGAAGCTCATGGCCGGGTCGTTGCCTTCCCACACATTCAGGGTGATGTGATAGCAGCCTATGGACCGGGCGTAATGCAGGACATAGTCGTACAGCGCTTTCCCCACATGACGGCCCCGAGCCGCCTCGTCTACACAGATGTCATCGATATACAGTGTCTTGACGTCCTGTAGCAGCTGGTGGTCTCTCACCTCTGTGACCTGACAGAAAGCGTGCCCCTGCACCCTGCCGTCATCGTAGACGAACACCGGCTTGCTGTCGTCGCCGAGTAAGTCTGCCAGCTCCTGCTCGTCATACTTGGTGGTGTTGGGCTTGAACAGGTCTGGGCGTTTCTCATAGTGCACCATGTTGACCTGGTGCAGCAGGTCGATGATGCGCGCGATGTCGTTTTTGTTGGCTCTTCTTACCATCTCCTTCTACTTTCTTATGATGACGCTGCCGCTGGCTTGATGGGTGGCGAGTATCAGCACCTCGGCTATCTGCACATGCTCGGGTGCGTTGGCGGCATAGACGGCCACATCGGCAATGTCATCGCCGGTGAGGGGCTTGATGCCCTTGTACACATTGGCGGCGCGCTCGCTGTCGCCATGAAAGCGTATGTTGCTGAAGTTGGTCTCCACGAGTCCCGGCTTCAGGTTGGTGACACGTATGGCGGTGTTGGCCACGTCGATGCGCAGCCCGTCGGTCAGTGCCTTCACGGCGGCCTTCGTCGCACAATACACGTTGCCGCCGGCATAGGCAGCATCGCCGGCCACCGACCCCACGTTGATGACGTGGCCGCGGTTGCGCTCCACCATGCCCGGCACCACGAGGCGCGTCATGGTGAGCAGCCCCTTGATGTTGGTGTCAATCATCGTTTCCCAATCGTCGGCGTTGCCGTCATACTCCGGCTCCAGCCCAAGGGCCAGGCCGGCATTGTTCACCAGCACGTCTATCTGCTGCCATTCCTCGGGCAGCGTGCTCAGACACTGCCGGGCTTGCTCGCGGTCGCGCACGTCAAAGACGAGTGTCACGACCTCGGTGCCCTTGGCCGTCAGCTCGTCCTTGATGTCCTGCAGCTTCGTCTCATTCCTACCTGTGAGAATCAGCTTGTCGCCGTTCTCAGCAAACTTTGTTGCGCAAGCGCGTCCTATGCCGCTTGTTGCGCCGGTGATTAAAACTATTTTCTTCATCTTTTGGGGATATTAAAGGAGTTCTTTTGGAGTTCTTTTGGAGTTCTTTTGGAGTTAAAGGAGTAAAGGAGTAAGGAGTAAAGGAGTAAGGAGTAAGGAGTAAGGAGTAAAGGAGTAAGGAGTAAAGGAGTTAAGGGAGTTAAAGGAGTTAAAGGAGTAAAGGAGTAAGGAGTAAAGGAGTAAGGAGTAAAGGAGTTCAAGGAGTAAAGGAGTTCAAGGAGTAAAGGAGTTCAAGGAGTAAAGGAGTTCAAGGAGTAAAGGAGTTAAATGAGGGGCTGGGGGCTACTTCTCCGCAGATGAATCCCCCTCTAACTCCCCCTTTGCAAGGGGGAGAATAGGATGTCCTCAAGCCTGTTTTTGTCGTTTTAGGTGCAAAGTTACATCTTTTTTCCGAATGGCGGTATGTTTCAGCGTTAAAAGTGAATAAAAATCAAGCAATTAAAATTGTCCGTCATTTTTCTTCGCATTTCGTACTTTTTGTCCGAAGCCTTCGGACGA
>JAEEPZ010000226.1 GCA_016285055.1 Prevotella sp. | reverse complement strand
ATTAAAATTGTCCGTCATTTTTCTTCGCATTTCGTACTTTTTGTCCGAAGCCTTCGGACGACTTGTCCGAAGCCTTCGGACGGAGTGTCCGAAGCCTTCGGACTTTTTTGGGAAGTGTGCACAGAGTCCTCTGCGGTTGGCCGGGCGGCGCCGCGTTTATCTGCTTCATCGAAAAAAAAACAGCTTGGACAGGAGGCATTCTCACATTTTTTCCTTAACTTTGCACACAGATTCTGGTCATCCTCTACACAGCAGAGATGGCTCATCTATTCTCTCATATTCCTCTTAATACTTCTGAAACAAAAATAAAACTAAACGACGATGAAAAGAATGATTCTCTGCCTCATGGCATTGGCGGGCGTGCTGACCCTCTCAGCACAGAGTATTTATGACTTCAAGGTGAAGGACGATGTGGACCAGGACGTCTCCCTCAGCGACTACAAAGGGAAGGTGCTGCTGATAGTGAACACCGCCACGCGATGCGGGTTCACACCACAGTACAAGGAGCTGGAGACGCTCTACGAGAAGTACCGTGCCGACGGCCTGGAGATACTCGACTTCCCCTGCAACCAGTTTGGCGAGCAGGCTCCCGGCTCCATTCAGGAGATACACCAGTTCTGCACGGCCAACTTCAACATCCAGTTCCCACAGTTTGACAAGATCGACGTCAACGGCCCCAACGCCCATCCGCTCTACACCTGGCTGAAGGCGCAGAAAGGCTTCGGCGGCTTCGACGTCAACGACCAGCGGGGCAAGATGATGGACAACATGCTGCGCAAGCGCGATGCCGACTACGACAAGAAGAGCGACATCAAGTGGAACTTCACCAAGTTTCTCGTCAGCCGCGACGGCAAGGTGCTGAAGCGCTACGAGCCGACGGACAACATGGGCGACGTCGAGGCCGATGTCATGATGGCCGTGAATCCCGTGCTGAGCAACATCATGGCACGTCGCTCTGTGCGCAAGTATCTCGACAAGCCGGTGGAGCACGAGAAGCTGGAGGTCATCGCCCGTGCCGGCATCAATGCACCCAGCGGCATGAACCGCCAGCCGTGGATAGTGCGCGTGGTGGAGGACCAGAAGCTGATAGCCGACGTGACGGAGGTGTACAAGCAGGCCAATGAAGAGCAGGTGAAACGCGACAGAGACTTCAAGAACATGTTCCGCAATGCGCCTAACATCATCTGCGTCTGCACTCCTGCCGGTGGCGGCGGCGAGCTGGATGCCGGACTGCTGGGCGAGAACATCATGCTGGCCGCACAGGCCATGGGACTCGGCACCTGCTGCCTGGGCGGGCCGGTGCGATTCCTGAAAAGCAATGACAAGTGCAAGTTCTTCATCGACCGTCTCGACATACCGGCCGACTATCAGCTGAACTACATCATTGCCATCGGCTATCCCGACGAACAGCCCGATGCCAAGCCACGCGACGCATCGAAGGTGAAGTTTATCAAGTAAAATCATTACATGTGGACAACCCTTATAGCAGCTATCATCATGAATACTTTGAACGGAATCCCGCAGGAGCCGACAGTCAGGCCGGCGACTCAGGCCAACCGCTTCTACCCCGGCAACCCCACTGAGCTGGCCGACGAGGTGGACAGTCTCTTGGCGCTGCACAGCGACAGCCAGGCCTATCAGCAGTTGGCGGCCATCATCGTGCCCCATGCCGGCTATTATTACTCAGGCAATGTGGCCGCCACCGCCTATATGACGGTGCCTGCCGACAAACACTACAAGCGCATCTTCCTGCTGGGGCCAAGCCATCGCGAATGGCTCAACGGAGCCTCCGTCAACAGCGAGGCCGACAGCTACGCCACGCCTTTGGGCCTGGTGAAGGTGGACCGTGAGACGGCTAAGCAGCTGACGGCGGCCGACGACGTGTTCTCCTATCAGCCCTCGGCACACGACAGGGAGCACTGCTTGGAGGTGCAGCTGCCCTTCCTGCAGCGACGGCTCGACGAGGTGCCGCCCATCGTGCCCATCATCATCTCTACCAACGACTTCGGCAAGCTGGAACGCATAGCGAAGGTGCTGAAGCCGTATTTCACCGACGAGAACCTGTTTGTCATCAGCAGCGACTTCTCCCACTATCCCTCGTATGAGGATGCGTGCGAGGCTGACTCGCTGACAGGCGAGGCCATCGTCAGCGGCGACGTCGGGGTGTTTATCGCGGCATTGGGAAAGAATGCGCGCAGCGGCAAGCGCAATCTGGACACGAGCGCTTGCGGCGAGCAGGCCATCGCCACGCTGATGCTGATGATGGACAACAGCTATAAGGTGAAGCATCTGCTGTATCAGAACTCCGGCGACATTGACCGTGAAGAGCGTAGCCGGGTGGTGGGCTATCATGCCTTTGCCATCCTTCGCAACCAACAGGCACAGACGGACTTCTCGCTCTCTGATGACGAGAAGCGGATGCTGAAAGACATCGCGCTGACGAGCATCAAGGACTCGCTGGACGGCAAGCCCGTCGCCCGCACCTCGGCGCCCACCCCTCACCTCGCAGCCAAATGCGGCGCGTTTGTGTCTCTGCACAAGCAGGGACGGCTGCGCGGGTGCATCGGGCATTTCGGCGAGGATGTTCCCCTGCATGAGATAGTGGCCGAGATGGCTCGTGCCGCCGCCTTCGAAGATCCGCGGTTCAAGCCCGTGCGCCGCGAGGAACTGGACGACATCGACATCGAGATCTCTGTCCTCACGCCCATGCGGCGCATACAGAGTCTGGATGAGTTTGAGCTGCACCGTCACGGCATCTATATCCGCAAGGGCTTTCGCAGTGGCACATACCTGCCGCAGGTGGCCGACCAGGTGAACTGGACGAAGGAGGAGTTTGTCAGTCATTGCTCGCAGGACAAGGCCGGTCTGGGCTGGAGCGGCTGGAGGGATGCCGAGCTCTATGTGTACGAAGCCATCGTGTTCTGAGCCTTCATCCTGCCGTTGAGTAGGCCCCTGAGGATGAGCATGCCCCTGCGGATGAGCATGCCCCTGCGGGACTGTTTGCTGCTCCTTGCCCGTCGCGTATCTCAATGCGCAGCCATCCCCTCCCTTCAAGGGGAGGGGTTAGGGGTGGGGTCTGTAATGTCAGTAATTCTTCGACCTGTGCAGATGAATAAGACATAGTTACGTCGCAAATTTCAACCCAATCCCTGCAAATAGGTCGGCGCAGCAAAAGTCCCGAAGGGACGGCGGAAGACGATGGTGAGCACCAATCGTCCAGGCAGGGACAACGCCCCTGTATCATGGCACCCCCACCATACAAAAAGTCCCGAAGGGACGGCGGATTACAGGCAGGGGCAACGCCCCTGTATCATGGCACCCCCACCACCCAAAAGTCCCGAAGGGACGACGGATTATTCTGCCGCCCCTTCGGGGCTTGTTGTT
>JAEEPZ010000225.1 GCA_016285055.1 Prevotella sp. | reverse complement strand
TAATGGCAAAGACAGACACCTGCCTGGAACTGGAGGACGAAGCCCTTAAACCGCTTCATGATGATGCCCTCCGTATCGCTGACGGAACCTGGGACTCATACCACGAGAAGCTTCAGCATCGTGACCAGCTCTTTGATGCAGCGGTTAATGCTTTGGTTGAAATGGGCAACTGTTCATATCAGAGGCACCTGAACCAAGAACAGGCTAAAGCAATCGAAGCCTTTCTTAGCTTCGAAGGTGGTGACAGGACTCAGCTCTGTTCAGACATCTGGGACAAGGTCAGCCCCAAGATCAATTACTATTGGCGTGATGGCACTTTCGATGCACTTGAAGAACTGCGCACAAAGGAACTATACAATTGTAGTTACAGCCGTGGTCGCATTATATAGACTCAAATTGTTTCACAGATGGTTTCATAGCACAGCCTCGCTGCCGCCTCGTCGGGCAGGCACTCCAGATGCCACATCGGGATGGTCTGTGCCAACTTGTCCTCCGTCTGATGCAGGTACTCGTCAATATTCTTGGCGATAGAGCTGTCCCCAATCCTGCCAATGTCACTACAATACAGATTCAGGTATGCCTCGATACCACTCATGCGATGTATCTTGTTATAAGGGGCCGGGCTCAGTCTGACAAAGCCGCTAATGGGGTAACTGACATTCCTGTAGCACGGCGTTATGGGGCTCCAGGGCGAACCATAGACCACCCCGTTTCTCACCACGGGGTGGTCGTCGTTGACCAGTTCTGTTCCCTCGAAATGCTTCAGCCACAACTGGGCGTGCGTGCTTTTACCCGCGCCGCTGGGACCGAGGAATATGTAGCCCTTGCCCTCACAGCTCACCACGACCGCATGGAGGACCAGCGTGTCGCTTCCTGCCGTAGCCAAAGTATACATAATCATCAGCGAAAGATCACGCATCTTTGTCGAAATGTCTCCCGTCATGATAATCCGACCTTCGCTATAGTCTTTGGAACAAATCAGACAAGCCTCTGACTTCGCTCTCACCACAACGTCATACACCTCGTTTCCTGAAGCAGTACGGCCGTAAATGATACCTGCCCTCTTCTTCAACGGGTACACTTCCGTATATACTGGCACTACACCACATTCTATTGTCAACGAAAACAACGGCTCACCGCCTTCACATTCAAATGGTTCATAGTTTCCCATCTGCTCAAAAAGTTCGGCTTTGCCGCAGACGGCAAAAACATGTCCAGCCACCTTGTAATGTTTTGTCATCATATTGTGGTCCTCCTGCATGAGCATATTTCACAGATAGTCTCGCGTGTCAGTTCGGTTGCCTCTTTGTTGGGCAGGTTCTTCAGATGATAGAAAGGTATTTCAGTGGCGAGTTGGCCCATCAGGGGCGTGAGCAGCGCCATGGCGGCATCGTCCCACATGGGCATCATCACCTGGTTGAGCAACACCATCATCGCTTCCTGTTTCGTGAGGCGGCGGATGCTGTTCTCGGGTGCCTGCTCCAGTGAGATGAGCGCACGGATGGGTACCTGCTTCTGTTGCTTAATATTGTCCTTGCCGTCCCACGGCATGCCGAAGCCCATCCACTGGCCGTCGATGCGGCGAAGACCTGGGCGGTCGCCGATGATGAAGTCGGCATTCTGATACTCCACCCACAGTTTTGCCTGCGTCGATTTGCCCATGCCCGAAGGTCCGAGGAACACCACGCCGTAGCCGTCTTTCTCTACCAGCGAGGCGTGCAGGGGCATGCCGTCGCGCATCGTCATGCCTGCCTCACAGGCGGTACGGATGGCAGACGAAACGGGAATGCCAGGTGTCACCCATCTATGTTTTCTTTCCTTATAATAGGGTTGTCGGGAGATGTAAAGCGTCATCTCGCTATAGTCCCTGCTGCACGTCAGCACGTACTTGACATGTCTCCTGATGCTTTCTTCATCCATCATCGAGACGAACGCCCATGCATCCTTCGTGTCGTGGATGTTAAAACTGTCTGTCGTGCAGACAATGGGACACACTGTGACTTCTGCCATTTTTGCCTCCAACAGTACCTCGTCGCCCATGTGAATAGCAAACGTATGGGTGACAGGCATCACCTTGCTGAAGCCGGCAAGGTATTTCATCGAGTCGTCGCTGCTGATGGCATCATCCACTAACAGGCGGTAGTTGGCAAAGTAGTATTCGTGCATAGGGTTCTAAAAGATTCTGGGGAATAGTCGGTGCAGTTTGTTCATCACTCGGAAAGGCAGTAACAGCACGGGGCGCAGAGGCAGCAGCCTGCCCCACAACCGAAATGCTTTTTGCCATCGGGATGACTGGCAGTCGATGGTGAGCCGCCCGCGCCTGATGAACAGAGCCTTGCCCAATATCTGTGACTTGGGTTGCCAGTGGTCAGGGCGCAGGTTGCCGTCACCAAAGGTCTGCACACGGTCGCCCTCTATCCTGTAGAGTCGGTGCAAGCAGTAGTCGCCGCCAAGGTATTTGCCAGGAAAGAGCACGATGTCACCCACCCGCAACTGTTCCGCCTCGACCGCCACAATCATCACCTTGTCGCGGTAAGGGCGGACGAAAGGCAGCATACTGCACCCCGTCACCTGTAGCCAGACGGGTATCTGTCCCGTCCCGTCAGGCGACTGCTGCTGCAGTTCCATCCACTGCTCTACTGTCAGTGAAATCTTCTCCATCACGTCTCGCTGACGAAGGTCAGGCCACCACGCCTGCCTCCCGAAGCGAGTCGATGGTCTTCTGCACACTGGCAAGAGCCTTCTCGGGTGTCACGTCATACTCCGCCGTGAGAACGGCAGCCGCTTCCTCGGCGGTCTTGCCTGCCTGCAACTGCTCGAAAATCAGCGCAGCGGTATCGTTGAGATTCAGTGCACCACCAAAGTCCTTGACTTTAAGCCCCGCTGGCAGCACGACATTTACGCCGCACACCTTGCGGAGCACAAAGTCTTTGTTTATTTGTAGCTCAGTCATTATGCATCAATCATCCATAGTGCAAGATGTCGAATCAGAATACAAGCCCATGCCGGTATTTGGACACACAGACGCTGCAATTCTGGTCTTGAAATCAAATTCTACCTTCTCTACCTTAGGCTCCTCGAAAGTCTTTTTTACTTTTTCTTCCATAATTCTTTATAAAATTAATAATGTTATACAATATGACCTTTCGGCCGTTAATTATTTTTTTCTGTCTTTTGAAAGGCTTTGTATTTTGCCTTCAGTTTGTTGCAATAATCGGGATCACACAAGTGCTTGGCTGCCACCTTCGGATGGCGCACCGGGCAGTATTGGCACTTGTCGTTTAACTCACAACTGTGGCATGCCTTCGGTATCTCGTAGTTCTTCACCGCCTCGTTCACCTCACGCCATGCCTGACTGAATCCGTCGCGTAGCGGATAAGCACATGCAACATCGCGGGGAAAGGCAAGACAGGGCACCAT
>JAEEPZ010000224.1 GCA_016285055.1 Prevotella sp. | reverse complement strand
TATCTCGTTCGTCGTTGACGGTCGTTTCCTGCGCAAATCGCTCAACGTGCTGCACGACTCATTCTTCCTGTCGGAATATAAGGTGCTGAACATCTTCATTTGTGGTATTGGTACTGTGGGTGGCATGTTGCTCGAACAGATTCGTACTCAACAGCAGTTCCTCATGCAGTCGCGTCGCCTGAAACTTAACGTGGTGGGAATCTCGGATGTTGACAACTTCGTGCTGGATCGCGATGGCATTGATCTCGACAACTATGAAAAGATTCTGCGTGCCGGTTTCCCTGCTAACACTGAGCATATGCGCGACGAAATTGTGAAGATGAATATCTTCAACTCTGTCTTCGTCGACTGCACGGCCAGCAAACAGATTGCAACACTTTATCAGACATTCTTAGAGCATAACATATCAGTAGTAGCAGCCAATAAGATTGCCGCTTCAAGCGACTACGACAGCTATATCAAGCTGCGTCAGACGGCGCGTGACAAAGGTGTGTGGTTCCGTTACGAAACCAACGTAGGTGCCGGTCTGCCCATTATCGGAACCATCAACGACCTGTGCAATTCGGGCGACAAGATTCTGAAGATTGAGGCCATCCTTTCCGGTACGCTGAACTTCATCTTCAATGAGATAGCTGCCGACGTGCCATTCTCAGAGACTGTTCGCCGTGCTAAGGAACAGCGCTATTCCGAGCCCGACCCGCGCATCGACCTCAGCGGTACCGATGTCATCCGCAAACTGGTCATCCTGACCCGTGAGGCTGGTTACAAGGTGGAACAGGCTGACGTAGAAAAACATCTCTTCGTACCTGACAGTTATTTCGAGGGTAGCATCGACGACTTTTGGAAGCGTCTGCCTGAACTCGATGCCGATTTCGAGGCTCGTCGTAAGGTGCTGGAGTCAGAGAACAAGCGCTGGCGCTTCGTGGCTACGATGGAGGCTGACGAGCAGAATCCGTCATCGTTCAAGACCAGCGTGGCGCTGAAGGAAGTGCCCTATGGTCATCCGTTCTATGGTCTGGAAGGTTCGAACAACATCGTGCTCTTAACCACCGAGCGCTATAAGGAGTATCCCATGCTCATTCAGGGCTATGGTGCCGGTGCTGCAGTAACGGCAGCCGGAGTCTTCGCAAACATCATGTCTATCGCTAACATTTAGCGATAGACAATGTAAAAATTATAAAATGTAAAAATGTAATAATTATGCCCTTCATAGAAAATAGTGATAATCCCATTGTGGATTTGAGCTTTAATTTCGGGGTCAGAATCGTCAAATTCTACAAGTACTTGAATGATAAGCAAGTCTATGTATTATCAAAGCAGTTGTTAAGATGTGGTACCAGCATTGGTGCTAATGTTCATGAGAGCATACATGCGCAAAGCAGGGCCGACTTTATTAGCAAGATGAACATTGCCTTGAAAGAGGCTGACGAAACTGATTATTGGCTTAGACTCTTAAAAGAAGCAGAGATTATTGAAGAAAAAGAATTCATTTCTCTACAAAAAGATGTCAAACAGATTATTGGTACATTAGTCAAAATTATCAAGAATACAAAGTCATCATAATTTTTACATTGTTACATTTTTACATTTTTAAATTTATTATTAGAAGTGAAACGAATAATAATACTTGGTGACGGAATGGCCGACCTGCCTGTAGAAAGATTGGGTGGGAAGACCTTGCTGCAATATGCCCATAAACCCATGATGGATCAGCTGGCCCGTGAAGGCCGCTGTGGACGATTGATTACGGTGCCCGAAGGTTTCCCTCCAGGCTCTGAGGTGGCCAACACCGCTATTCTGGGCTATGATCTGAACAAGGTCTATGAAGGCCGCGGACCGTTGGAGGCTGCATCAATCGGCTATGAGATGGCAGACGATGACTTTGCCATCCGCTGTAACATCATAACCCTTGAGGACGGCAAGATTATCACGCATAATGGCGGTAATCTGGAGACCGACGATGCCCGCGTGCTGATTGATTATCTGAACGAGAACCTCGCCAAGCCCATCAACGAACGTGAGGGCTGCGAGCGCGTCAAATTCATCACAGGCATTCAGTATCGCCACCTGCTGGTCATCAAGGGCGGCAACAAGCACATCGTTTGTGCCCCACCCCACGATCATCCCAACGAAGAATGGCGCCCCTTGCTGGTGAAACCTGCTGTCAGCGGTTTTCCCGCTGACATACATCGTCTCTCTCCCCAAGAAACTGCCGATTTGTTGAACGACTTGATATTGAAGTCTCAGGAGTTGCTTGCCAAGCATCCTTTCAATATCGAACGTGCTAAGCGTGGCGAACGCCAGGCAAACAGCATCTGGCCTTGGAGTGGCGGTTACCGTCCCTCGATGGAAACGCTGATGCAACAATATCCACAGGTCAAGAGTGGTGCTGTCATTTCGGCTGTCGACCTCATTCAGGGCATTGGCAAATATGCCGGACTGCGCATCATCAAGGTGCCTGGTGCAACCGGTCTGGCCGACACCAACTACGAAGGCAAGGCTCAGGCAGCCATCGACGCACTCGAAAAAGACGATTTTGTGTTCGTCCATGTCGAGGCCAGCGACGAGGCAGGCCATGATGGCGATCTTGAACTGAAGCTCAAGACCATCGAGTATCTGGATCAGCGACTCATCGCCCCTATATATAATAAGGTAAAGGGGTGGGACGAGCCCGTCTGCATCGCCGTGTTGCCCGACCATCTCACTCCGGTTGAGATGCGCATCCACGTGGGACAGCCTGTCCCGTTCCTCATCTGGCATCGTGGCATCACGCCCGACAGCGTCCAGCAATACGACGAAGTCTCTTGTGTCAGCGGCTCTTACGGTCTCCTGAAACTCAACGAGTTCATGCAGGCACTAATGCGTGAGTAGATAGCAGGGATACAAAAAAACATAATTTTTAGCTCACAATGAACGTCGTTTGCCAAATATTTCTTATCTTTGCACAAACAAAAACAAGATGAGCAATGACATTTCTGAACCAGTTCCACAAGGAAGTGACGGAGCGCAAGATGCGGAAAATAGCCGCATCGCAGCAATCGCCAATGAGCTCGAGCGACTTTGCGCAATACATGAAGCGCAACTTGGAAATAGCCAAGCAGATGGAGGCCGCTTCGAAGTAGAGCTACGACGTTCTTCCTCGCAATGTTTTGGTTGATGCAGATGGTGACATATATGTTGTGGATGCGGAAATAAAGAAACAAGAATAGAAAATTGGAAGGAACACCACGAGCTGTTCCTTCCAATTTTTCTTTTTCCACCCCTTTTTGCAGACTCCGGAGTCTGCACGTGTTACCTCGAGGGCTCTGCACGTGTT
The DNA here is from genome assembly GCA_016285055.1 of Prevotella sp. Taxonomy (GTDB): domain Bacteria; phylum Bacteroidota; class Bacteroidia; order Bacteroidales; family Bacteroidaceae; genus Prevotella. The sequence continues at coordinate 130 of JAEEPZ010000224.1, read as the reverse complement.
ACCTCGAGGACTCTGCACATGCAACCTCGAGGGGGCAGCAAATGCGACCTCGAAGGCCTGTTATTACAGACTGCCTCCTTATGCATTTAACGCAAAAAAGGACGGCTCTCCTAATTCCTAAATTGGATCA
>JAEEPZ010000095.1 GCA_016285055.1 Prevotella sp. | reverse complement strand
GCGGCGTCGCCCTCGCCGCTGTTCACGCGCTGTGCCAGCTTGTCGAGCTGAGTCTTGTTATAGATGATGTAGGGGTCGGTCTCGGTGCCGCTGTGTCCGTCGTTGGCCCAGTCGATAGGCTCTCCGTTGAAGCTCACGGTGATGTCGTAGCCGGGCATGGTGAGGACGTTGTCGATGATGGCCGTGCCGGTGATGTTGCTGTTGTCGGCGGTCTTGATGACGGTGTATTCGGCGCCATTGTAGCCCGCCTTGTTGAGGGTGAACTTTGCGCCTTCGGGGCAGTAGTTCTCGGCCTTGCCGTCGCCGTCGCTGTCGTAGCGGAAGCCGAGGTTGTCGGCCATCGCGGTCAGGAAGTCGACGCCGTCGCCAATGGTCAGGACGTAGGCAGGCACGGCGCCGTTGTTGTCGGTGACGTCGGCTTTGCCGCAGCCCACGCCGGTGGCGTTCTCTGTGCCGGCTACGGTGCAGGCGTGGTAGTAGTTGTTCTGGATGGTGCCGTAGTTATTTCCGCAGATGGCACCATGAGAGTTGTATCTGGTGGCGGGCACGACGGCTCCGATGGCGAGGTTGTGGCGCAGGGTGCCATCGTTAAAGCCTGCGATGCCACCGTACCCTGTGCCATTGGTGTTGTCAGGCTTGGTAAGTGTGGCTGCGCTGGTGCAGTCGCTGACGGTGCCGTTGTTTATACCCACGATGCCGCCGTGGTACCAAGTATCGGACTGGATGTCGTGGATGGTGACGGTGGCTGCGACGTGGCAGTTGCTGACGGTGCCGTAGTTTTCGCCCACGATGCCGCCTGTGCGATTGTAGCCGGTGATGCGTGCGTCGGCGAGGGTGATGCCACGGATGTTGCCGCTGCTCTTGCCGAAGAGACCTTGGTCAACGTCGGACCCGTTGTTGCCGGCCTTATAGATGCGGATGCCGCTGACGGTGTGGCCCTGTCCATCGAAGTGGCCTCGGAAGGTGTTCCCGTTTCCTATGGCGGTGTAGTTGCTCTCGTATTCGCCGCCCTCTTGTTCGGCGTGTCTGTAGGCGATGTCGGCCCCCAGCACGAAGTACTTGCCCTCGTAGCCATTGGCGGCACCGTCGTCGCCCGTGGCGTCGTTGACGCGCTGGGCCAGCAGGTCGAGTTGCTCATTATTATATATGACGTAGGGGTCGGTCTCGGTGCCCGTGCTCTCGTTGGCCCAGTCGAATTGCGTCCACTTGGCGTAGAGGGTGATGTCCGTGCTCGGCGTGTAGGATGCACCTGCATAGCCCAGACGGGTATTCCATTCTGAGTCAGCGTACCATCCGCCGAAGATATAGCCAGTAAGCGTCGGCGTAGGCAGGGTGACGCTGGCGTCCGTCCACTTGGCATAGAGGGTGACGGTGGCACCGTTCGCGTCGGCGAGGTTGCTGACGCTCTGGTTGTCGTCATAAACCTTCTGACCGTCGGCTGACGTTGCCCAGCCGTTGAAGGTGGCCGTTGCTGTTGCGCTGCCCTCGCTGTTGCCGCCCGTTGCTCCGTTGTAGTTGTAGGTCACGGTGAAGGCACGGGTATAGGTGTTGGCGGTGAGGTTCTGCGCTTCGTCGTAGGTAAAGCTCTGGTCGGACATCGTGCCGTCATTCGTATTGCCGTTGCCGTCGAACTGCACGGTGTAGGTATTGGCCGTCCACTTGGCCCAGAACTGCTTGTCGCCCGTGGAACCGTGGGTTATGGAGGTCACGGCGGGGTCAGTCAGCCCCTCGTTAGCGTACCATCCAGCGAAGGTGTAGCCCTTGCGGGTGGGCGTAGGCAGCGTAATGTTCACGCTCTCGATGTTGTAGGTCGTGGCATAGCTGTCTGGCATCGTGCCGCCGTTCGTGTTGTAGGTGATGTTGTAGGTGATGGGGGTGTTTTCAACAAAAGTGAAGGTCACGTCGCCGTCGCTGACGGTGTAGGTGCTGCCGCTGAAGGTGGTGCTGTTGGCGGCAAAGACGGGGGCGTAGCCTGCGCGAGGATTGCTGGCGAGTGTCAGCGTGACGCCCTCGCGGTAGTAGCTCTTGCTGTCATAGACGAAGCCGTTCTCTGCTGCCGTGGCGTCGGGGCTGACGCCGGTGACGCCGCTGCCGAGAGTCACCATGCGGGCGCGGCCGGAATTGGTGAGGCTCCCTATATCGTAATAGCCCGCAATGGCATAGTCGGCATTGCTATAGAAATGGGTGTTATAGCTACTAATCTCCAGATATCCAACGATAGCGCCGACGTATTTAAGTGAGGTGTTGGGTGCTGAGACGTTGGGGTTGTAAACGAAGCAGTTCTCCACGTTGGAATTCTGTGTACGGCCGGCTAATGCGCCTGCGTAAGCATTCCATTGGCTACTGTTATAATTGTTGGTGACGTTAGGACTGATGAGGCGGACGTTCTTCACCGTCCCCTTATTGACAAAACCGAAGAGACCGGCATATTGGCTACTGGTGTTGACGGTGAGGCCGCTGATGGTCTTGTCGCCGCCGTCGTAGGTGCCACTGAACCATTTGCCGGATGCGCCCTCGGCGCCGATGGGCGTAAAGGTCTGGCTAAGGGTGATGTCGTCGGTCTGCCGGAAGGTCATGCCGCTGCCGGTGATGGCAGTAGAGGCATTAGTGTTAGCATTGATGACGGCAGCCAGGTTGCGCAGGTCCTGCTCGGTGGCTATCTTGTAGGCTGGGGTGCCTCCCTCGTTGGTGGCCAGGAAGAGCTGGTTGCCGAACGCGACGCGCAGCTTCGAGGCGAAGGTCGCGCTGGCGTAGCCGACGGCGTAGGCCAGGGTGGGCACTACGATGACGGCGCCGCTGGTAAGTGTGCTGAAGGGATTGCCGCTGATGACGATGCTGGTGCTGCTGACATCGACGCGCGTGATGCTGGAAGCGAAGTCAGTAGCCCAGGGCGAGGTGCTCAGCGTGCCGCTGCCGCTCAGCATCAGGCGGTCGTAGGTGCCGTTGCCGTCGCTGTCGCTCACGCGCCAGGTCACCCCGTTGCTTGTACCTGTGAGGGCCATCAGCGTGGCCGTGACGGTGACGTCGGTAGAGCCGATGGTCACGGTGGCGCTCTTCTTGTCGGCAGCGAGGCTACTGCTCGTCGCCCCGCTCACGCTGAACGTCTTGAAGACCTTGTCGGCATCGTTGGGCGTGAGGGTGATGACGCTGCCCTCCATATAGTTAGGCTTGCCATTCACATTGCCCACGAATGTACCGCCACTGAGCGATATGTTGTCAGGGACGGTGACGGCGTGAGCCTGGCAGAGCTCAATGACGGCCAAGGAGATACATTGCGTCGAACTGGTGGCCGGCATGCTGACGGTGCAGCTCTTGTCACTGTCGTTGGTGGCCGAGCCGAGCACGGTGCCGTCGTATTTCTTCAGCGTCACGCTGACGATGTAGTAACTGGAATTGGAGGTCACGGTCATGTTGACGGCCTTCCCGTCGGTCTGGAAGCCATAGTTGTTGTTATTACTCCAACCTCTGAGTCTCACGTCGGGGGTGAAGGTGATGTCGTACTCGTCGTCCACGCCATGCGTGTCGTTGGCGTTCCAATAGGGCGTATTGGTGCCTTCGACTTGGCTGAAGCGGCAATAGAGCGACGTGTTGTCCTGCCTGCAGATTTCGCTGTATGCATTATAGCCACCAACTTGGCCCTTCAGTTCGTAGGTCACGGTGACGTTTGCCCCCGCCGTCGTGGCGGTGAGCAGCATCATGAGCAGCATCATCACTGCCCGTGAAATCATTCTGATAGGTTTTGGTTTCATATTGTATATTTTTAATGATGTTCTTGATTACAGCGTGCAAGGACGGTGCAAACCGAGTGCAGAGAACTCGCTCTATGCCGAGGTGCAGCCCGTTCTCGCAGTGCTTTCTCCAAAAAGCGCTGCAAAGGTACTAACTTTCTGCGACATAGCTGCCGGAAATCTATAAAAAAACATAAAAAGCGGGGCGGGAAAGGAGAATTGCGGAACGCAACCTTACGTCCTCCGTGGATATAGAGGCACTTGCGGGTGGGCTTGCCGTCCATGCCCCCGCCGTCGAGCGAGTACCACGCGCCAGCCTTATCTGTTAAATCCGTGTAATCTGTGGTAGTGATTCCCTGTGCCTCGCCGTCGTCGCCAAAGTCACTTTCTATTATCTCTGTTTTAATGTTTACTGCAGTTTCCGTTTCTTAGAATAGTTGGTCTATAGTGATTACATGCTGAAAGATGCCACTGTATTCGTTGTAGTTCAGACCAAAGGTCGTTATCAGCACGTGGTGGACAGAGGAACGCTTAGGCAGTTGCTCTGTCAACAGGTTTTGGCGATGGATAAGTTTCGCGTGATAGGATTTGCTGATGGTGTACGTCTCGTTATAGAACTTCATCTCGCACATATCCACTACGTTGTCCTTACGGCTAATGAGCAGGTCTATCTGTCCACCCTCCACCTCGTCATCGCCTTTGAGTGACCATGCCGATTGTGTGGAAGAGACGTCAAGGATATTGATGGCCTGCTTAATCTGACGGATGTGGGTCAGGCAAACCTCCTCGAAGGCGAAGCCGCGCCAGGAGTTGATGCTCTGTGCCGTCACATTATGCATCCAGAACGCAGCATCTATCTCCGTACGCCCTTCCACATACTTCTGGTAGAACAGGCAGAAGGGGTCACAGAGTTTATAATGTTCGTCGTGCTTGCTCATGCCGAAGGGTACGTAAGGCTGGATGAAATCGCTGGCCACAAGCGCCTTCAGCATCTTGCTTGATGCGCCGTTATCGTCGAGGCCTGCTTTGGCGAGAATTTCCTGACGGGTGTAGCCAGCACGGCGGGAGGCTAAGACACTGACAATGCGCTTCATCTGCTCAGGGTTGGCAAAGACAGAGGCAAAAAGGCGGTCGTACTCATCACGTAGCTTGGCATCTTCGTCGAAGAACAGGTGGTCGATGTTCTGTGCGAGACTCAACCCCTTCTTCATGTAACCGAGGTAGTAAGGGATGCCACCGAGAATCATGTAGCTCTGCACGATGTCATAGCGTGAAAGGCGAAGCCCTTTCTTCTCGAGTAACTTCTCACACTCTCCTAACTTGAAAGGACGGAGTTTCACCTCGTAGGTCGTACGCCCATAGAGTCCGCCGTGATTGTTGACCAGGTTGTCGAGCATCCATGAGTTGGCCGAACCGCAGACAACGAGCATCAGGTTGTCGCGATGACAGCCCCATGTGTTCCAGAAACCTTCAAAGGCGGTAATGAAACCAGAGCGTGGTGTGTCGAGCCAAGGCAGTTCGTCGAGGAATAAAACCTGACGTTTGCCTGTATCTTTGGCTTCCAACAGCTGAGAAAGCATAAAGAATGCCTCCATCCACGATGTCGGGCATTTGCTCTTTTTCATTCCCTGCATTTGGAGGGAGAAGTAGAAATGCCTCAACTGGTCTTTCAACGAATTCTTCTTCCCGTCTTCATCCACGGGGGAGAGACCGGCATGACGGAACGTAATTTTACCCTTCAATGCCTCATCGACGAGAAACGTCTTACCCACACGCCGACGCCCATATACGGCTACAAATTCTGATTTGTCGCTGTTATACAGCTCGTTAAGTTCGGCTATTTCCTTTTCCCTACCAATAATTGCGCTCATAACAATGTTGTTTAAATTGCTGCAAAGATACAAAAAGTATTGTTTCCAGCAAAATAAAACGACTTTTTCTTTCGCTTTCGCTAAAACATAAACTTGCATTCCCGCTGACGCGCCTACCCGTAGCCTTTCACGCTCGATAAAGCATGAGCGAGCTCTGCTTTATTCTCACTTAATCACGAACTTCTTGCCTCCGTGGATGTAGAGACCCTTGCAGGTGGGTTTCCCGTTAACTTTCACACCATCGAGGGTGTACCTAATTTCTATAATTTTTGTTGTTAATAATCTGTGGAGTTTTTTTCTTTTGTCTACGGAGGTTAGGAGTTTAGGAGGGCTTCGCAGGCGAAGCTAAAACTCCTTGACTCCTTGACTCCGTAGAGAAATAAGATCCTTAGGGGATGACCACCTTCTTACCATTCACGATGTACAGGCCCTTGCGGAGGCGGGCTGGCACGGGGCCTGCCCCTACACCGTCAACCTTCACGCCGCTGAGGGTGTATATACTCCCCTCTCCCCCGCGATAGGGGCTGGGGGTGAGGCTGATGCCCTGCGTCTCCTCCTCGTCGCCGAAGTTCAGCACGAAGGAACGAACCGTAGTGTTCGGATCTCCGGCCTCAATGCCGTTCAGCAGGAAGTAGGCGCGGAAGGCACCGATGCTGGCACCGCTCTGCGGATAGTAGAGCGTGCTCTCTTGGCCGAGGAAGAGGATGCTCTTGTTCTCGGCGGAGAAGCCCATCGCGTCGTAGGTGCCCTTGAAGGTCAGTTTCTCGTCGGCACTCGTCACGTCGTTATACACATTTTCGATGGTCACGCCTTTGAACATGGGGTTGGTGATGTCGTAGAGATAGCTATAATCGTCATAGTCGTTGACCTTGGTCCACTTGACGATATACGGCTTGCCGGCCTCGATGCCCGTTGTTGCGGCCTTGAAGTTCAGGTAGAGGGTGCCGCCGCTGAAGCCCGTCTTGTGGCCGTCGACGGCAGTTTCGGTGTCGAGTTCCCTGATGTCAGCCTGATACAGCGGATGCGTCGTCTCAGCTATCTGTGCGCCAGTGACGTTGAACGGCAGGCACAGCGTATTCCAGTCGCCATCCTTGAAGAGCGTGCGGCCGTCAAGCATGACGATGCCCGATGCGCCGGTCTCCTTGCTTCTGAGCACGTGGGTGTTGTTGCTCATGTCGGCGAGGACGAGGGCGTTGTTGGTAAGCTCCACCGAGCCGGTATAAACGCTGCCGTTATACATCACCTTGCCGTCATCGTTCAGCGTGTAGTCTTCCGGCAGATACATGGTGAACTGGCTCCTCACAGCGGTTCCGTTATATCCACCAATGATGGCGTTGGTCAGCACGACGCTCGAAGTGAGGTCGATGGTCAGAGAGACACCATCGTTACTACCGAAACCTCCTCTTCCGGCGATGTTCAGCGTACTCTCCTTGGTCACGGCAATGTATTTTGCCAGCCAGGAAATCGAGGCATCCCATTCATCCTCACCCTGGGGGCAGTTGAGCGTCGCATGGTTCAGCGTCAGGATGTTATCACTACCCACGTTACTATTTATCATCTTACAATTCAGCGTACCGTTCTTGACGGTCAGGCTGTTCATCATGTCGATGCTCTTCACCGTGACAGTATGGCCGTTCAGGTCGAGGATGAACTCATTGCTTAAATATGGATAAGTTCCACACATCGTGTTCGGCTCGTTGATGTCTTCAAGAATCGTCACCACGTCGCCGTTGCCTGCTGCTTCGAGGGCATCCGTCAGATAGTGATACTCCGTGTCGCCGATCCTGGCCACGACGCGCGTGCGGGGAATCGTTACGCTGTAGGCGCCGCTGGTATAATTGGTTCCGTCAACCTCAATCGTGGCGGTGTACTGTATTTCGCCTTCCTGATTATCAGAAGGCTCCGTGATGACGGTTTCATCGAGGTCTGCCGTATCGCTCGTCGAGACATAGTGGCACACGCTGCACTCCAGCCTGATGACAGCTGTCAGCTGGCCCTTGTAGTTGTACTCCCACTTCCATGTGGGTTCTCCCCAGGTGTGGCCCGTCGGGGCGATTCTTACATCAGCCCAAGAAAGCTGGGCATAATGGTACATGCCATTTTCCTCAAGTTCGCTGAAATAGCCGTAGGAATTGAGGTAAGAGCCTCCATAGCACTCCACGCTGCCGGCCTCCGTACAGGTAGGCTCCACGCGGTTGAGGTGAGTCAGCACATACCACTCGGCATTGATGGTCATGTCCTCGGCCGGCATGGTCTCGGGCACCCAGGGATTCCAGCGGTGCCAGATGTGCGACTGCTTGTTCAGGGCTGCAGGGGCGGTGATGGCCGTGCCATAGTCCTGCGTGATGGTTGTCATCGTCTGCTCGCCATCCTTGAAGGTGATGGTGTACTGGTTCACTTGCCAGTTGGCCGTGAATGTCTTGTTCTCATTCGAGTTGTTAGCGATGGTGACGCTCGTCTGCGGCGTGTTGCCGTTGCTGCCCGTCCAGCCCGTGAAGGTGTAGCCCGTCTTGGTGGGTGCGGCCAGCTCGATGTCATCGTCTTCGTAGCTGAAGGACACGGGGTTGCTGGTCTGGTTCTCGCCACCATTCATGATGTAGCTGACGGTATAGACATTCTGCTGCCAGTTGGCATAAAGCGTCACGTTCTCCTTGACGGTCTCGCGGGTGAACTCCCAGCGGTTCTCGCACGCAGCCTCCTTGTACCAGCCGCAGAAGGTGTAGCCGTCGGTGGTTGGGGCTGTAGGCTCCGTGGCCTTGGTGCCGTACTGTATGTGCTGCTGTGTGGCGGGCGCCGTGCCGTGGCCGTTGGCGTCGAAGGCCACGTCCCAGTACGTCCACTTCCAGACGGCCTTTACCGTCTTGTTGGCCGTTACGTTGGTCAGCGTGGTGGTCTGCGCGCCGTCCACTTCCCAGTAGTCGAACAACATACCGGCGGGAGCGGTGAAGCCGCATGTGGCGGGCAGTGTATAGCTTGCGCCGTATTCCACCACGGCGTTGTCCATCGTGCCGCTGCCGCCGTTGGCGTCGAAGCTCACGGTGAGCTTCTGGCGCTCCCACTTGGCGTAGAGCGAATAAGCGCCTGTGGTGCCGGCGGGGATGCTGGTCACCTGCACGTCATTATCCCAGTTGAACCATCCTAAGAAGGTGTAGCCCTCGCGGGTGGAGGGGTAGAACGAGGCCACGCCCGTCGCCTTGTCATAGGTCGAGGGGTTGTAGGGGTCTGTGCCGCCGTTCAGAGTGTAGGTGATTCTCATCGAGGTCCACTTGGCAAAGAGCCACTTGTCTCCCTTCGTTCCTGCCGCGATGCCGGTGACAGGGCTGCCCGTGAAGCTGTTGTTGTCGTACCAGCCGTCGAAGTAGTAGCCAGCCCGTGTGGGAGCAACAAACGAGGCCACGCCCGTGGCACTTTGGTAGGTCGAGGGGTTGCCGGCGTTCTGCGTGCCGCCGTTCAGCTCGTAGCCGATGTTGAACTCGGTCCTCTCCGTGAAGGTGGCGTTGACGCTTACATTCGATGAAGGCATAGTGAAGGTGTTGTTGGAGCTTAGCGTGGCACCCGTCACCGTCACGTTAGTCTGATAGCCCTCGTCGGCAGTCGCCGCCACGGTCACCACATCGCCCTGCAGGGCCGAACTCGTCGCAGCACCGTTGACAAGCGTCTTCACCGTGCCGTGCGCGGGGGTGTTGCAGGTGATGCTGTAGATTGCATCAGAGACAGGCGTAAGGGTCTTGCTGGTAACATCGTTCCAGTTGGCAGATTCCGTCGCATCGACACGGGTACCACTGGCCATGAATGGCTTTGTCAGCGTCAATTTGCCTAAGTGTACGTATGTCCCTTTATTAATTGTGAATGAGAAGTTCTTGTTTGCATCATAGTCCAACGTCATTTGACGACAAGTAATTAATCGACCATTGTCTTGATTGACCGTTCCGCCAGTGATAGTTATGATACTTTCACATAACGATAATATTGATCTATGAAGTTGGTCGCCTAAGTCACCGTGAAGATTAACTGTGCCGCCACTGATGGCAATCTCACCGCCGACGGAATCCCATCCTTTATATGATCCACCTGACTCACTAAAACTACCGTTACAGCCGATGGCGCTTCCATTGGAATAATGGCATATTATACCACTGCCATCACTATCATCGTAGGCTAATCCACCCCATGCGTCTATCGTACCGCCGGAGATGAATACTCTTGAACCTTCGCCACCAATGCCGGCACCTCCACGGCCTCCGTGGACTTTCAGTATGCCGCCTTTGATATACAGAATACCCGAACAGCAATCAATGCCGTTAGAACCATCCTCCACAGCATCGATGGTGAGTTGGCCGTTGCCGCCTATGATGGTTAGCTCAGGCCTCTTGTCAGTGAATCTCAAAGCAATGCCTTTTTTTGCACAGAGCTCTTGAGCATTGTTACCAGTTTTGTTGCCGAGGTCCAGCGTCACCTTACCCGTCACAATGATGCGTTCCGTGAATTCCCAGGATCCTGCTGTCAGGTGGTACGTGTTGCCGTCCGTCCATTAGGTCGTCGACGTGTTGTTAATATACACGTCGCCAGCCCACGCCGTCGCCGTGGTGAACACACACAGGAGCAGCATCATGGCTGCCCGTCTCACACTTGCGCCGCCCAGCCTCCAGGCCGTCAGCACTGAAAAGATTCTTTTCTTCATCTTCTTCATTTTTTAAGTCAATACTATTGTAAATTAATACTATTGATAAATAATACTATTGTTGATTATACTTTCTTTATTTAATCACCGCTCGGTTTACCGCTTGTCGCGGACAAGAACCTTTTTACCGTTTACGATGTACAGACCCTTGCGGAGGCGGGCTGGCACGGGGCCTGCCCCTACACCGTCAACCTTCACGCCGCTGAGCGTGTACCACGCGGCAGCCTTTTCTGCTATTTCCTTTATTTCTGCGGGACTAATAATCGTCTCCTCGGAGCCGTCGCCGAAGCTAAGGTTGAAGGCGCGGACGCCGGCGGGCTCCCCGGCGGTCAGGCCTTTCTTTAGCATGAACCAGCCGCGGAAGGACTTCACCTTGAAGTCCGTGGCCGTCGGGTAGTAGAGCTTGTTGTCGTCGCCGAGGTAGAGGTTGTGCTTCTCTGTGCCGTCCTCGTAGATGAACTCGGGCGAGTAGGTGCCGCAGAAGTTTACCCACTCGGTCGAGACATCGGCGGCGGTGCTGCTCACCGTCACGCCCGTGAACACAAGGTCGTTCTCCGTCAGATGCTGGCCCGTATTGTTCCATTTGATGATGTAGGGTTTGCCAGCCTCCATCTCGGTCACGGCTCCCGCGTTGGTGAACGTCAGCGTCAGCGTGCCGCCGCTGAAGCCCGACGTGCTCAGCGTCCGCACGTCCACGCCGTCGCCATCGAGCGGGCTGTCGGCGATGTCCAGGTCGAAGGGCAGGCAGAGCGTGTTCCAGTCGCCGTCCTTGAAGAGCGTACGGCCTTGTAGCGTCACATCGTATCTTCCGCCGTTCGTAGCAGCGTCGGTAATGGCGGTGGCGTTGCTGGCGTTGTCGGCAAGGAAAAGGAAGGGGTCATAACTGCCAACGAAGTATTTGCCGAAGGTCTCAGTTCCAGAATTCTGCTTAAATGCGTCTCTGGGGTAGGTGGTTGCATTTGTCGAAAAGAAGACGGTGCGCGTCTCAACATTGTAGCTATTGTCCTTACTGAGCCAGAATCTGGCGGAGTAGTAGGGAATGTCCGCCACCCAGACGTTGTTGCCAAGGTTAGCCATCGTCTTGACACCATCTGTGTTTGATAAATCGAAGTAGCGGATGTAGAGAGGTGTCCAATCACTTTCGGTGCAGAGGAAATAGACAGTTATCGGGTCGGGGGTGGGCACCTTCTCTACGATAATGGTCATATCGCCCGAGCCGTAGCTGGAGTAGAGTTCTACTTTGTAGTTCGACGAATAGTCCAGGGGAGCGATGCAGTCGAAGTTGTCACCAGTTCCGCTGTTGTCGTCGGTGGCTACCAGTGCGTTGTTGCTCGCCCTGCGTATGGTGATTTCAGGATTGACGCTTGAGCCAGTGGAGTAGAAGTGGTAGTCGCCGCCCACATTATCGGTGGTGAAATTAAGCGTCGTGGTCTGCCGATTCTGGAAGTTCACGATGTTTGTGCCAAGATAGAGGTGGTCGTCCGCAATCTTCTCGATGGTAACGGTAGCATTACCGGAACTGGAATATGAATAAAAGTCCAGCGTGTAGGTCGTGCCGCTTATCAGCGTTGTGGTGCAGTCGAAATTGAATTCGGTGCCGCTGTCGTCATCGCTGGCAACCACTTGTCCCCTGTCCTTGATGGTGATTTTGGCGTTAAAGTCGCCTGTGGAGTAGAAGTGGTAGCTGCCGCTGACCGTCGGGGTGAACGTGTGGGAGACGGTGTTGTCCGCAACGAAAGCCACCGTGTTGTCGCCCACCGAGAGGACTGTGGGGGTAGGAGGAGTGGGATTGTTCACCTTCTCGATGGTGACGGTGGCGTCGCCGGTAGCGTTGTGGCAATAGAGTATCAGCGTGTAGGTCGTGCCGCCCGTCAGCGTTGTGGTGCAGTCGAAGTTGAAGTCATTACCGCTGTCTTCGTCGGTAGCTATTTCGTTGCCTCCGTCCACAATGGTGATTTGGGTGTTATAGTCGCTCGTACTATAGAAGCGGTAACTACCACTTTCCGCCGGAGTGAATGTGTGGGTGACGGTGTTGCCTTCAACGAAAGCCACCGTGTTGTCGCCTACCGAGAGGGCTGTGGGTTCAGGAGTGGAGTTGTCCACCTTCTCGATATGCACCGTGATGTCGCCGCCGAGTTGGGTGACCATAAATGTCACTCTATATTGATAGGCTGATAGTTCGCCCTGACAATCGAATTGCCCTTGACCTTGCTCTGAAGAAAAGACTTCTTGCCAACCATTGATGACCATAACTTCGACGTAGCCTTCCCAATTGGTTTCGTTTGCCCAGATGCGATAGGTTCCGTCCTCTGGAGGTGTGAACGTGTAATCATAGGCGACGGTACTTCCCGACACACCCGGCAGGTTCAGATGGTTCTCGCCCAGGGTGAGTGCTTGCTGCGCCCATGCCGTCATGGCGGTGAGCATCATCACGAGCAGCATCGTGGCTGCCCGTCTCACTGCGCCGCCGAGCCTCCAGGCCGAGGGCGCGAAGACATGCTTCTTGTTCATGGTTCTATTCATTTTATTGTCTTTTTTTTCTTAGTCAGAATTTTGCGTGCAAAAGTATAGACCAGGTATCGTCATAATACCTCTTTCGAGAATTTACCTTAGGGTACCACAACCTTTTTACCTCCGTGGATGTAAAGGCCCTTCTTGCGTCCCGTTGGTAGCAAGCGTCCTTCGGCCGAGCGCTTCGTCGGCTTGCCGTCGAGGCGCACGCCGTCGAGGGTGTACCATGCGCCAGCCTTTTCTGTGATTTCCGTGATTTCTGTGTGACCTATTCCCGTCTCGTCGCCGAAGTCGATGTTGAACGCCGTGAGCTGGCGGGCGAGGGCCTCGCCGTCGCCAATCTTGAAGTAGGCGCGGAAGGCGCCGATGGTCACGCCGCTGCCCGTTCCGTCGGGGTAGTAGAGTTTGTTACCCGCGCCGAGGAAGAGGATGCTCTTGTCCTCGGTGTCGATGGTCTTCTGGTCGTAGGTGCCGATGAAGCGGACGCGCGCGTCGGTGGTGAAGTCCGGGTCGTAGGTGGCGCTACCGGGGGTGGTCAGGGGCTGGGTGTCGTAGTCGTGGGTGTCGGTGCTCAGGGTGACGTCCTGGAACACGGGGTCCTGGGTGTACTCGCCCTCGGTGCCGCCGTCCCACTTCACGATGTAGGGTGTGCCGGCTGCCATCGTCGTGGTCGGGTCGCTGAAGTTCAGCGTGAGGGTGGTGCCGGTGACGTAGGCCTTGCTGAGCTGGCGCACGGTGGCGCCGTTGAGGGGACAGCCGTCGGCCTGGATGTCGTCGATGGTGAAGGGCAGGCAGAGCGTGTTCCAGCCGCCGTCCTTGTAGAGGGTGCGGCCCATGAGCATGATGTCGTGGGCGGTGCCGTCGGCGGCGAGGGTGGCGATGCGGTCGGCGTTGCGGTGGCCGTCGGGCAGTCCGGCGTCGTTGTCATAGAGGATGGCGGTGCCGTCGTCGGTGGTGCTCTCGATGTAGGGGACGAGCGTCTTGCCGTCGAGCTTGGACGCATAGTCGTCGACGGTGCCGCTGCCGAGGACTTCGCTGCCGTTATAGAGGCTCTGGCCGCTGGCGATGCTGACAGTGCGGTTGCTGTTGTCTAAGTAGTAGCTGCTGGCCTTGATGAAGTCGGAGGCGCTGGTCCAGCCGAGGGTGATGTCCCCGCCGGCAAAGATGCCATTGCCGTTGGTGCTGGTGGCGTTGACCTGGCCGCCGGTGATGGTGATGTCGCGGTCGGCATTGATGCCATTGCCGTTGGTGCTGGTGGCGGTGACCTGGCCGCCGGTGATGGTGATGTCGCGTTCGGCATTGATGCCAACGCTGTATTCGCTGCCGGTGGCGGTGACCTTGCCGCCAGTGATTATGACGCTGCTGTAGGCATAGATGCCATCGTTGTTGTTGACGGTGGCGTTGACGGTGCCGCCAGTGATTAAGACGCTGCTGTCGGCATAGATGCCAGCGCTGTTGGTGCTGGTGGCGTTGACGGTGCCGCCGCGGATGACGACACTGCCGCTGTAATAGAAGATGCCGTAGTTGGTGCAGGTGGCGTTGAGGATGCCGGTGCCGAGGGTCTGGCCGTAGATGATCAGCGCCCCGTTGGATCCATAGATGCCATAGCTTCCGCTGCTCACGGTCATGGTCTTGCCGTCGCAGAGGATGATGTTAACGATGCCGTAGCAGTCAATCTCGTCGCCGTAGCTGATGTCGGCGCCGACGAAGTACCACGTCTCCTGTCCGCCCTGGCCGAGGCTGCCCTCCGTGCCGTCGAGGGCGATGGCATTGTGGCTGGCGGGCTGGCCGTCGGCGTCGATGTAGCTGACGAGGACGGCCTGGTGGGTGCTGCGCAGCTCGCCGGGCGTGAAGCTGACGGTGACGTTGTCGTCGGCCATGGTGAGCGTCGAGCCGCTGAGCGTTGCGCCGCCTGTGGCGCTGTAGTCGCCGCTGTACTGGTAGCCTGCGGGCGCGTCGGCGGCTGGTGTGGCGCTGTTCCCGAGCGTCAGGCTCACGGCGTCGCCGCTGCCGGCGTAGAGCACATTATTATATATGATACCGGCGATGAAGGGGTCGTCGTCGCCGCTGGCTTCGGATGCCTTGTAGGCGGTGATGCCGCTGACGCTGTACTCGGTGGCCACTCCGGCGTGGCCGAGGGTGACGCCCTCGCCCGCGGCGATGCTGCGGAGCTGCTTGCCCTGGCCGGTGAACGAGGAGCCGTCGTTGAAGTCGCTGGTGTAGTAGCTGTTGGTGATGTCGCTGGCGATGCCGTCGCGCACGAAGGTGGCGCTCTCGGTGGTGCTTATCCATATCTCGCCCACTTCAAGTGCGGCGGGGGCGTAGAGCGAGTTCTTGACTTTGATGACGGCTCCCTCGTTGTTGGAGCGCCAGCCTACGAAGCCGCCGCAGCGGGTGGTGGCGGTGCTGCCGGTTGTGAGCAGCTTGCCGTCGAAGAGGCAGCCCTCGAAGGTGATGTCGCCCGCGTTGTGGTTCTGGGCGACGAATCCGCCGTGGGTGCCGTCGCCGTTGCCGCTGCTGACGCTGCTCTTGATGGTGACGCTCGAGCGGCAGTTGCGGATGGTGACGTTGCCGTACTGGTGGGCGACGAGTCCGGCGGCGAACTTGGCCGAGGTCTCGATGGTGCCGCAGACGCGTAGGTTCTCAATCACGCAGCCGTCCTCCACGTAGCGGAAGGGCGCGGCATCGTCTGTGCCGGTGTTGTAGTTGAAGGTCAGCGTGTGCTCCTGTCCGTCGAACTTGCCCATGAAGTCGTGTTGGCTCGCGCCCGCCATGCGGCTGACGGTGATGTCGGCGCCCAGCTTCACGGTCTTGCCGCTGAAGAAAGCCTTGCCGTCGTCGGCAGCCAGCCGGTCGCAGAACGCGTCCCAGCCTGCGGCGCTCAAGATGGTGTACTCGTTGGTGCCGCTTTCCGTGACGGCAGCGCTGGGGCGCAGGGTCTTGCCGTTGAGCGCCGACGGGTCGCCGATGGTGCCGGTGAAGGAGGCTGAGGGGAAGCCGCCGTAGAGCGTCTGCCCGTCGGCAATCTTCACATGATAGCCGTCGTTTTGCAAAACGTAGCCGCTGGCCGTGATGTAGTCGGTGGCAGAGGTCCAGCCCAGCGTGATGTCGCAATAAGTGCTATAGATGCCTCCGCTGCTGGCGGTCACCTGGCCGCCCGTGATGCTCACTGAATAGCCCCTGATGCCATAATTATTGCCGCTGGCGCTCACCGTACCGCCCGTGATGCTCACGTCGCCGCCAGCAAACAGTCCGGCGCTATCACCCGAGCTGCTGACGGTGCCGCCGCTGATGGTGATGCTCCCATTATTTGTATCTATGCCGATGATTGCCCCGCTCGTGGTGAGCGAGCCGCCGCTGATGCTGACATTGTTCTCGGCAGTTAATCCATCAGTGTCGCCGCTCAGCGTGACGGCGCAGCCCATCTGCGTGTAGTTGTCAACATATATGGCTCTATTTGCCGAGACAGCGAGCGTGCCCTCGCCGCTGACGGTGAGCGCGGAGCCTGAAATGCCATACTCGTCGGAAGTATTGACGGTGAGCGTCTTGCCGCTGGCAATGATAATGTGGGTATCGCCGTGGAGATTCACGGTGTGGCCGAGGGCGAGGTCGCTCTCCACCTTGTACCATCCGCCAATCAGGTGGCTCAAATCATTGTCCGCCGTCAGCGCCACGGCAGAAGCCTCGTCCGCTCCGCCCGCAAGACCGAAGACGATGTGCACGGTGATGGTCGGCGTTTCAGAGCCTTCATACGAATCAATATGTAAACTCCACTGGAAATCATCATCTTGGTTCAGGTCAATGCTTAGCCCATCTGTAGCATCATAAGTAACGCTCGACACGACATAGCCTGTCTCGGGCGTGATGGTCAAATCTCTGTCATACGGAATACTGCAATCTATGGTCTGGCCGTTCGTTACCTCCAGCCATTGTTCTTCCCCCTGTAACTCGACCGTGCCCTCGCCGCTGATGTCGAACGTGATTTTTTTGCACTGACTGAAGACGATGTGCACGACGATGAGCGGGAATGAATTAGAATTGTCGTAAGGATATTCATTAATTACGAAAGACCAATTGTTACCTTCATCATTACTCAGGTCTCCACTCGTAATAAGAGTAAATGAATTATCGTAATTGTACTTGAACAACTGATAGGTGGCGCTCGACACGTAATAGCCTTCATCGGGCAAGAGGGCCATTTCGAACATAGCATTACTCGTCAGATCACGATCAACCTGAATGGACGAGCCATAGTTCGTGACGGAGCCACCACCGAACTCGACCGTGCCCTCGCCGCTGATGTCGAACGTGACGACGCACGGTTTTTGCGCCCCCGCCGTCTGCGCTCCTGCGAAGGCCATGATTACTGTGAGCAGCATCGCGGCCGCCCGTGAAATGAATGAGTTTGGTTGATGTTGTTTCATATACTTTGTTGTTGTTCGCTGATTTCGCGTGCAAAGGTACTAACTTTCTGCGACATGGCCGCCACGTAGCAGCGTTTTTTTTAAAGAAAGTCTAAGGAGTTTAGGAGCGTAGGAGTTTTTCCTTCGGGGTCATCGGCAAAGCCGGCACTCCTTGACTCCCTGACTCCTTCTTAGACATAATCTTAGACATAATCTTCCGCGACGTCTATTCTTCTACGGAATTTATACACAAACGTATTCCGCCGGGCGCATCTGTTACGATGCCCCGGCGGAGTTCTCGGAGGTGAGTAGGTGACTACTTGATTACTCTCTTCACGCTATTGCGACGCGTGGAAGCGTCACCTCCTACACTGATATACACTCCCTTCTTCTTCGGCTGACTGATGCGACGGCCACTGAGGTCGTACCACTGTCCGTTGGAAGATGAGTACACAGGCATCGACTCGATGCCCTGTGTACTCATAAGGTCGACGACGAAGGGTTCCCACGGCGTGCCTAAGTTGCCGTCGCTGCTGTAGGTGAGCGGAGACTGACCGTCACCGACAGAGAGCACACGTATGTTGCCATTGATGGCGGCACGCAACTCCATGGCCTGCCCACTGCCCTCGCCT
>JAEEPZ010000094.1 GCA_016285055.1 Prevotella sp. | reverse complement strand
GTGGCAGCAAAGAACATTACTGACATTACAGACCCCACCCCTGCCCCTCCCCGTAAGGGCAGGGTTCAAGAGGGGATGGCTGCGCATAAATCCTTTCTGCAAAGGGTCAACTGCTATATCATTGCCTTAAAATTTCAGCTGGCATCAATAATTTCAGTATAATATTACACTCTATTCAAAAAAAAATGTAACTTTGCACACGCAAACTCACGCTGTGCCACCTTGTAAGAGGTCGGAGCGGCTATAGGGAGGGAGCACTACATTTTGAGATGCGTTGCTGACGCTTTGTTTTTGGCTTTCTGGAACTACCACTTCAAGAATAGCAGTCAAGGGCATAGCAGAGGTAGATGCTACGGGTAGGTATATACCGTTCCCGTTGGTGTGCCGATGGCTAACCATGCCATCACGCACACCTTTTGGGACGTACCATATATACCAATGGCGTGGGTATCACTCTGTCTGTTTACTGCTATAGGTTGTGGTAGACCTCAGAATGCGAACGGGCAGAAGCCAGATACCCCGCTTTTCTTATGTAGCCAATTTGATGTAAACTTAATTACGTCTGAACTCGGGTGTCATCAGACCAAAGTGATACGACAGATGATATTCAACTCGTTCAACTTTGTTGTGATGTTCCCCCTGATCTTTCTACTGTACTATGCCATTCCAGCAAAGTACGGCAAAGGGAGAAACATCTTTCTGCTCCTTGTGAGTTATCTACTCTATCTGCAATGGAAACCTGTGTATGCGCTCATATTGCTTGGGGTGACAGCAGTGACTTACTGTTCGGCATTGCTCATAGAAAAGGCTAAACGTCCCAAGCGGATTCTGGTGGCAGGAGTGTTGCTAGCATTATTACCATTAACATTCTTCAAATATTTCAATTTTATCAACAGCAGTATTAGCGATGCGTTGTCCATTGTCGGGCTGAACTTTCATTTGCAAGGTCTCAACTGGGCTATTCCCATCGGCATTTCATTCTTTACATTTCAGGCACTGGGCTACTTGTGGGATGTCTATTACAAGCGGCAAGAGGCAGAGCGTGAATTCTTAACTTATGCCTTGTTCGTGTCGTTCTTCCCAAGTATCTTGTCTGGACCTATCAATAAGGCTTCACTCATCATTCCACAGTTGAAAAGCCTTCGTCCATATTTCGATTACAGTAAGGCGGTTGAAGGATTGAAGATGTTGCTATGGGGCATGTTTATGAAGGTTGTCGTAGCCGACCGCGTATCTCTCTATGTTGACACGGTCCTGTCAAGTTATATGAACTATACAGGCACATCATGTTTCGTGGCCAGCCTGCTTTACACCATCCAGATATATGCCGACTTTGCGGGTTACTCGTTAATGGCTATTGGTATAGGCAAGGTGCTGGGCTTTGAATTGACAGAGAACTTCCGTCGTCCGTATTTTGCCGTCAGCGTCACCGACTTCTGGCATCGTTGGCATATTTCACTCTCCACATGGCTGAAAGACTATGTCTATATCCCGATGGGCGGCAGTCGTTGCTCAAAGCTACGCAACTATTGGAATATTTTTGTAACGTTCCTCGTCAGTGGCATATGGCATGGTGCCAACTGGACATTCATTGTATGGGGATGTATGCACGGCATTTGCCAAATCATAGAGAAAATGCTTGATCAACAGAAATGCAAATATGGTAGATTGGGGAAAACAATCAAAATTGTCATCACGTTTCTGATAGTCAATTTCGCATGGATATTCTTCCGTATGCCGACATTGACCGATGCATGTTGTGTTATAACAAGAATATTTAATCCATCATTACCATTGACCGTTTATATTGATTTGATTCCCAATCTACCATTCACAATAATCGGTGTAGGAACTCTTCTTCTCAAAGACGTGAGAGACGAATATATGCCAAATAGATTTGCCCTGATGAACAACCCGTCAAAGTACATACGGTGGGCTGCTTATGTGTTTGTTTTTGTAATGATTATGATTACAGGTGTATTCGGAGCAGACCAATTCATTTATGCAAATTTCTGATGATTATGAAAAAGTTTATATGTAAAATCGGATTGTTCTTCTTAATCATTGCCATAGTTGACGTGGTTTTTGGGTATACAATGGGAGCAATTACTAAACGTATAGATATTGGTGGTGCTGGCCGCGACAACTATATATGTGATAAGATGACCGACGATGTGCTGATATTTGGTTCTTCAAGAGCTGAACACCATTATAATGCACAGATGATAACGGATTCGTTAGGTGTCTCATGCTATAATGCAGGAGAAGATGGCTCTGGCATTTTTCTCGCCTATGGTAGGTTGTTGATGATTCTTGAAAGATATACGCCAAAGACAATCATTTACGAGGTAACTCCTTCATTTGATTATCTTGACGTGGAAGATAATCACAAATATCTTTACAAGCTGAAACGACGATACGATAGACCTGGAATTGATAGTATATTTTGGGATATTGACCCGACAGAAAAATACAAGATGATAAGCGGGATGTATCGTCATAATTCATCTTTTCTCCAGAATCTGATAGTGTATTTACTTAGAATGTCAACCGATAATGGCATCAAAGGTTTCAGACCTTTAATTGGAGAAATGGATACGATGAAAATTGCGGCTGAGAAAATAAGCGATGATTCTAAAGAAGTGTACGTGTATGATTCTCTGAAGATTCACTATCTTGACAAGTTCTTGGAAAAGGCAAAAGACATGAAACTTGTATTTGTAGTATCTCCATTATGGTATGGTCAAGACACATTAGTATTAGAACCCATCAAGCAAATCTGTGAGAAAAGGAATACATTCATTATCGATTTCTCCAATAGCCCTAAATACGTGCACAACAATGAATACTTCAAAGATGGTGTTCACTTAAATGCCCGTGGCGCCGATGAGTTTACAAAAGATTTGATAATCGAACTTCGGAAACGAAAGGTCTTTGAATGATGACAGAGACATAACACCTTCAAAGCAGCAATAGTCGCTAAAGATCTCGCCGTACTGGTAGCCGAATGACGTACATCGGAGACCCAGTACTTTGTCGATAACCAGACCTACATAACGGGAAAATAGCTCCCTCACGTGAAATATTCCTCCAAAAGGAGTGATTTTCTCAGATTTTATGCTTACCTTTGCCATGCCATTGATGATTTTGCTTGACTTGATTTGCAGCACTAAGGTAAGTGAAAAATCTGACATGGCAAAATCCTGGGCCGCTCGGCTTTGCCGCTTTGCCCTGCAAAGAACTTTTTGTTGCTCAGGAACTTATAAACAAAGTTAAACTAAAGTGCTGCGGAATTTAGGAAAACCTTATCATTATGAGTTACGATTTGATGGTACTTGACAAGCGCAAGCGCTTTAAGGATAAAGACCATTTCTTAGAGTGGTATGATGCTTTAACCGAATGGTCTGAGAACATTGACTATAATGACTACCGACACACAACTCCCAACTTGCAGAGTTGGTTTCTTGAAATGAAAGCTATTGTACCTCCGCTCAATGGCGAGTTTGCGCCATCAGATGATGAATTAGGGAGTGGCAAGTTTCAAGAGGCAGATTACTGTATTGCAAAAGAGGCCATCTATGTGGCTTTCGCATGGTCGGATGCGGGAGAGGTTCATGCATTAGTTTCTGACCTTGCAAAGAAAAATGATTTGGCATTCTTCGATATAAGTGCGAATCATGTGATTTATCCCGACGGATTCGTTTTGGATTTGGCTGACAAAAAGAGGAAACCTTCGTTCTTGGACAGGCTAAAGGGCTTCCTGCATATTTAAAATATCAAACGGCTTCCTTTTCTGCCCATCTTTTTTAGGCACCCCCAAAAAAGTCCGAAGGCTTCGGACGCTCTGTCCGAAGGCTTCGGACTCTTCGTCCGAAGGCTTCGGACGGACAGCCCGAAATGTAAAGAAAAATTGCGGACTGTTTTGAAAGAATGAAGCCAGCGAGGCCACAAACACCCGCAGGCTAAAACCTGCCAAACAGCTTGCCCCTAAAAAAAAGATGGTAGGCGGCAGCTGACAAACAGACAAGAAAAAGATACGTTTTGATAAAAATAACGTATAATATTTTGAATGTGACGTTTTTTTTCATAATTTTGTGGCGAATGATTAAAACTGTAGTCAACACTATGCGTTTCTTTGCTACTATCTTGGCCTTGTGCCTGCCGCTTCTCTGTCTTGCACAGACGGAGACGGACACCCCGGAATCTCAAGAGATGAGTGTGCCCGCCGAGCCTTCACCCACCATTGGATATCTGAGCTACGACAGCCTGCTCTTCGCCATGCCCCAGCGAGCCATCGTGGAGAAGCAGATGGAAGAGCTGACCATGCAGTATGATGCTGAGCTGAAGCGCGTCGAGGATGAGTTCAACCAGAAATATGAGGCGTTCCTCGACGGGCGCAAGGATTTCCCGCGCACCATCTTGCTGAAACGTCAGACGGAGCTGCAGCAGCTGATGCAGCGCAACGTGGAGTTTCGCGAGAAGAGCCGTCAGGAGCTGCAGCAGGCTCGCGACGAGGCCTATGCCCCGCTGCGCCAACAGCTCGGTGAGGCCATTGCTGCTGTAGCACAGCGCCATAAGCTGGCCGTGGTTGTCAATACCGATGCCAATGCCTGTCCGTTCATCGACCCTGCGTTAGCCATCGATCTCAGCCCTGAAGTGGTAGAGGAACTGTCAAAATTGAAAAAGTGAGCATTGAGTATTGAGAGTTCTGGCCCCATCGGCATCTTCGACAGCGGCTACGGCGGTCTGACCATCCTCGACGCCATCCGCCGTGAGCTTCCCCAGTACGACTATTTGTATCTGGGCGACAATGCCCGTGCACCCTACGGGCCGCGCTCCTTCAGCGTGGTCTATGAGTTTACGCGCCAGGCGGTGGCGCAGCTCTTCCAGATGGGCTGCCGGTTGGTGGTCCTGGCCTGCAACACGGCCTCGGCCAAGGCACTGCGCACCATTCAGCAGCAGGACTTGCCGCGCTGGGACGCACGGCGCCGTGTCTTAGGCATCATCCGCCCCACGGCCGAGGTCATCGGCTCGCTGACGAAGAGCCGGCACATCGGCGTGATGGCCACCGAGGGCACCGTCAAGAGCCAAAGCTATGAGATGGAGATAGGGAAGCTGCACCCCGACATCCGCGTCACTGGCGTGCCCTGCCCGTTCTGGGTGCCGCTGGTAGAGTATGACGAGGCACAGTCGCCCGGCGCCGATTATTTCGTCAAAAAATATATCGACGCGATGATGGCTGCCGACCCGCTCATCGACGCGGCCATCCTGGGCTGCACGCACTACCCGCTGCTCCTGCCAAAGATTTTGCGCTACATGCCGCCGCAGGTGCAAGTCATCGCGCAGGGCGGCTATGTAGCGCAGTCGCTGGCCGACTATCTGCTGCGTCATCCTGAGATGGAGCAGCAATGTTCGAGAGACGGGCAGACGCAGTATCTGACCAGCGAAAACCCAGAGCGCTTTGCCGACCAGGCGCAGCGTTTCCTCAACGTAGCCGTCAGCGCCACGCACATAGACTTGGCTACCATCACGTTTCCTCCTCAACTCCCCAACTCTACTACTCCTTAGCTCCTTACTCCCCAGCTCCTTACTCCCCAGCTCCTTACTCCCCAACTCCTTACTCCCCAACTCCTTACTCCCCAACTCCTATGAAGATTCTAATTATCAACGGCCCCAACCTCAACCTCTTAGGCCGACGCGAGCCCGGCATCTACGGGCAAATGTCATTCGACGACTACCTGCCGCAGCTGCGCCAGCGCTATCCCGATGTCGAGATAGACTATTTCCAGAGCAACATCGAGGGTGTGCTGATTGACAAGATGCAGGAAGTGGGCTTCCACTTCGACGGTATCGTGCTCAACGCCGGAGCCTACACCCACACCAGCGTGGCCTTGCACGACTGCATCCGCAGCATCAAAGCGCCCGTCGTAGAAGTGCATATCAGCAATGTGCACCAGCGCGAGGAGTTCCGTCACAAAAGCATGATCAGCAGCGCCTGCCGCGGCGTTATCTGTGGCTTCGGTCTCGACTCTTACCGCCTGGCTGTCGAGGCGCTCCTTGCTCTTTAGCGACGTTCCCTGTTCCCGACAGTCCTTCTTTCTCGCGCGTACGCGTAATATATATAATGAGAGACCTCGACGATTATATCCTGGCACACATCGATGCTGAGCCGGAGCACCTGCACCGCCTCTGGCGCGCCACCAATCTGGAGCTACTCAACGGACGCATGGCCAGCGGGCACCTGCAGGGACGGTTGCTGAAGATGCTGGTGACGATGGTCAAGCCGCGCAACATCCTCGAGGTGGGGACGTTCAGTGGCTACAGCGCCCTTTGCATGGCCGAGGGCTTGGCCGACGACGACTGCCGTGTCTATACCTTCGAGGTGAACGACGAGGTGGAGGATTTCACCCGCCGTTGGATAGAGACCTCGCCCGTGGGCCATCGCGTCAGCTTCACCGTTGGCGACGCCTTGCAGCTGGCTCCCGCCCTCGGCATCACCTTCGACATGGCGTTCCTCGACGGCGACAAGCGCACCTATGTGGAGGCTTACGAGATGGCGCTCACTGTTGTGAGGAGTGGCGGTTTCATCATAGCCGACAACACCCTGTGGGACGGCCATGTCATAGATTCTGCCTACGACCACGACCATCAGACACAGGGCATCCGCCGCTTCAACGATCACGTTGCTTCCGATGCGCGCATAGAGAAAATAATCATTCCCATACGCGATGGACTTACAATCATGAAGAAAAAGTAAGGCAAAAACGCGAATTCGTATTGATTTAAGTCAATAAAATTTAAAATGCGAGTGTTTTGCTTCGAAAAACTTGCAAATAGAAGAAAAAATGCCTAATTTTGCAACGTGTTTTTCATAGTATTAGATTTAAGGTTAACAAAGGTTGGGTCACAGCGGTGACCCTTTTTTGTGCGCTTTTATTTCCTGAAGTCAAAACCGAGGCGCAGACCGTTGTAGCTCTTCGAGATATCGCCCACGGTTTGCACGGTGCCGTTGCCACTGAGTGCCGACATGGTCTGCAGCAGCGACAGCAGCTTGCTGGACTCAAACAGCAGGGCGATACCGTCGGCATTGCGCTTGGCATAGCAGTTGATGTTGAGCAGCATGCCTTGCATGGTTACTTTCTGCGTGGCCTCGTCATACGTGTAGTTGCCGTTCATGCCCGTGCCGGCAAACTGTGCCGAGAAGGTGCCGTCCTGATTGAAGGTCACTTTCGTGTTCGATGGCTTCACACCAATCGACTGAAACGTTGGGGCCAGCTTGGTCTTGATCTGTGTGGCTACCACCTCGCCGCCGGCCTGTGCCAACAGTTGGTCGCTGGTGAAGGCGCATCCCGGCTGACTGTAGGTCCAAGTGCCAATGAGTTGTTGCTTTGTGGGACGTGTCGACACGCCTAACACGCTTCCTAAGATGTTGCCCAGGGCGCCGCCGGCGTTCTCAACCGTCGTAGTGCCAGCAGTGCCGGCTGTGTTGGTGCCCAACAGCACGTCATTTAATACTTGCGTGCCAATCTGCGTCAGCGCGCTGTTCTGTGTTCCGCAGCCCGTCAGCATCATGGCCGACAGGGTAAGACTGCAAAGAATGGTCGTTTTTTTCATCTTTTTTGTTGGTTTTAAGGGTAAATCTGCTGCAAAATTAGCGTTTTTTTCTTGAAACAGGCATTTTTTTTCAATAAAATTTGGTTGGAAAGAAAAAAAGCAGTACTTTTGCACCCGCTTTGGTCCCTTCGTCTATCGGTTAGGACGAGAGATTTTCATTCTCTAAAGAGGAGTTCGACTCTCCTAGGGACTACAAAAACAGTAAATTCGCCATCTTCGCAGTGATGCGCTACCTGCCTTGGAACGGCGGGGAAGGGGTGACGGAGAGCTCCCAACGGAGTTTGCTCAGGGCGGTTGTTGAGACGCAAGACCCATAGGCTTTACTACATTAAAAATTAAACATTAAACAAAAAAACAACAATGGCAAACCACAAATCATCTCTGAAGAGAATCCGCCAGGACAAAGTAAAGGCACTCCACAACAAGTATTATGCAAAGACCATGCGCAACGCTGTTCGCAAGCTGCGCGCCATGACCAACAAGGAAGAGGCTGAGGCTCTCTATCCGAAAGTGCAGAAGATGCTTGACAAGCTCGCCAAGACGAACATCATCCACAAGAACAAGGCTGCCAACCTGAAGTCAGGTCTCGTGGCACATATCAACAAGCTGGGCTAAGCACCGGCAGGACGAAAAGAAATCAAGGAGTTACGAAATCACGTAGCTCCTTTTTTTGTTTGCCCGACATGGGCATCATCTAACGTTGATAAGTGGGGCCGGTCCCACGCATTACATCTATCTTCTCCTTGCTAGTACTATGGCATGACAAAGCCTATTACATCCTCAAATTTCGGCGCACCCGACAAATCCTGTGGGGAGGGGTACCAATCTCGGGTTGCATTTTTCTCACTATTTTCTAAAAAAAACTTGGTCTGTTCGGAAATTTTCCGTATATTTGCGGCTAATAAAAGAATAAAGAAGAATAAAAGAGAATAAAGAAGAACAAAAGAGAATAAAAGAAAGAATAAGAGGATGAAGAAGACAGATAAAGGTATGCATCACGTAGTGTTCCAGCCCACTTTCGGAAACCGTCCGGACCAATATATCGGTCGTGAAGGAATCCTCGCGCGTGCCCATCAGCTAAATGCGGATAATCATTAACGAAAACATGTCCTTACGAGCGAAACAGCTTCGTTAGCGGCGCTGACGGAAGAAGGCCTGCATCAGTTCGCGGCAGTCGTCCTCCAGCACGCCGCCGGTGACGACAGCTTTGGGATGGAGGGCGTTGGGGGCGTAGGTGAGGAAGCCGCGCTTGTCGTCGCGGCAGCCGTAGACGATGTGCGGCACCTGCGCCCAGCCGAGGGCGCCAGCACACATCACGCAGGGCTCGACGGTGACGTAGAGCGTGCACTGCGTCAGGTATTTGCCGCCCAGCTCATTCGCCGCCATGGTGATGGCCTGCATCTCGGCGTGGGCCGTGGGGTCGGTCAGCGTCTCGGTCAGATTGTGGGCGCGTGCCACGACGTGCTCTTGGCATACGATAACGGCGCCGATGGGCACCTCGCCCTTGGCCAGGGCCTTGTGCGCCTCGTCAAGGGCGATGCGCATGTATTTCTCGTGGTTGGGAGTTGTCATTTTGGGGGATAATAAAGCTCTTGCAACACGCTGAGCGAGCGCAGGGTGGGGAAGTCGGGCAGGTGCAGACGATAGTAGAGCAGCAGCAGCTCGAGGATGCGGTTGCGCTCCATGCGGTTGAGACGGAAGAGGTGCATCGTGGGGTAGTCCATGCGCATGAGCAGCCGGATGCGTCCTGCCTCCTGCGGCATCAGGAAGTCGGGATGCAGCGGCGGCGTGGCGCAGAAGGTGGCTCCGCGCAAGTCGAAGTAAGTGTCTTCCTCCTCAATGTTCGGAAAGAAGCCGAGGAAGCGGCTCAGACGCATCAGGAACACGAGGTGGAAATTGGCGAAGGCCTTCTCAGCCCCGTCGAGCCACTCGATGCTGTTGCGCACATAGTCGAACAGTGGCACGTTGCGCTGCTCGCCCTTCAGTGCATGATACAGAAACTCCGCCACGAAGAGGCCGATGGTGAGCTTCTTCGCGTCGGAGTAGAGCGATGGCAGCGGGGTGAGCAGCGAGGCGTCGCGCAGCTTCTGCAGCTGTTGCTGGGGCCGCACGTCGCACTCGATGCTGAGCAGCGTCAACGGCTGCAGATACTGCTTCTTGATTTTGGAGCGTTCAGAGCGGGGCGCACTCACAATGAACGACAGCCGCCCATGTTCGCGGGTGTACATGTCGGTGATGATGCGCCCCTCGCCATATTTCAGCGAGTGCAGCACGATGGCCTCACTCTTCGTCAGCATTTACAGGGTGATGTCGCAGCCGATGCCCAGCACGCGGTTGGTGCGGGTGAAGGTGTCGCTGATGCCGGCCACGGGATAGTCCTTGCGCTCGTAGTTCTCGTAGCTCGTGTTGAAGTAGGCGGCCTTCAGCGTCACCACATTGCTCAGCTTGTAGTTGGCACCGAAGCCGATGCTGTAGCTGCTGGTGACAAACGACATATCGTTCATGTACTCGTCGCTGAGGCCGTAGCGTGTGAGCTGTCCGCCCAACGACACGGTGAGGCGGTCGTTGATGTCCCACTCTGCACCCAGGAGAAACTCGTTGGTGTTGTGGTTCAGCAGGCGCTCGGTGTTGCCATACCAGTCGGCATCCTTGTCGAAATAGTAGTGCCAGCCGGCGTTGAGGCGTACGTCGTCGATGGGTGTCCACTGTGCGCCGAGTGTGAGCAGTGCCGGCTGGTCCTCGTTCACCTCTTCGCCGTCGCGGAACTTGTTCACAGCGGGAATCTCGCTGGCCTCGTTCACTGTCGACTCGTTCTTCATCCTGATCTGTGTCTTGAACTCATACTTCGCTGCGAAGTTCCATTTGCCCAGCCGATAGTCGATGCCCACGACGGGAGCGATGCCGAGGCTGGTCTGGTTGCAGAGCAGGTTCACGCCCTGCGAGTATTTCTGCAGCTGGTCGAGGTTGCCGCGTGTGCCCTCCAGCTGTGCCTGCTTTGCTTGCAGCATCTCCATCTGTGCCTGCAGCTCTGCGGGGACGGGAGCGCCGGCGGCCTGATACTGCGCGATGCCGGCGTTCACCTGCTGCAGTCCGGCGCTCACCTGCTGCAGCCCGGCGTCGATGGTGGCAGTGGCGCCACTGAGGAAACCGCCGAAGTCCACATAGCCGTTGCCGGCCATTTTCACCTGTATGTTGCTGATCTTGGCCTTGTAGGTGGCATCGCCATAGATCAGGCGCAGTCCGCCGTAGAGCGAGAAGTCGTCGTTCACCTTGTAGGCCGTTCCTAACTGGAAGCCGAAGTAATACTGGCGCCCCTGCATGTAGCCGTCCATGTCGTAGCCCTCGGCACCTAAGGGATTGAGCTGGTGTGCGATGCTGCCCACCACGCTCTCGAAGGAACCCAGACCGTCGGCAAACTCGCACTTGCCGCCGCCGCCGGGCACTGAGAAGTTGAACTGGTAGCTCCATTTCCCTTTGTTCAGAGCAGCCTGTATGCTGGGAATGCACGGTGCGTCGGCCACGCCCTCATACTGCTTGGTGCCCATTCCGCCGTTCTTTCTGCCCAGGGCGAATACGGGATTCACGCTGGTGATGGTGCGCGTCTGGTGGGCGTACTGCCAGTTCAGGCCCAGGTGGAAGCCCTCGGAAAGGAAGGCCACGCCGGCCGGATTGGAGTACACGCCGTCGAGACCGATGGCTGCATCGCGTGAGGGGTTGCGAAGAAAATCAATACTTTGGTTGGTGTTGGTGAGGATGCCACCGGCACTGGCCGTGGTGGCTGCTGCCAGCAAAAGGCTGGTCAGAATCTGTTTTGTTTTCATTGTTGAGCCTCCTCGGTGAGGAGGTTTAAGGCCTGAACAAGCGAATCGGGCCATTTTCTTTTAAGATTATCCTTACATGGGTGCCTGCGCTTGTTCAGACGCCCACCCCCCTGACTTAGGGGGCTTTGGAAACGGCTGCAAAGGTAAGCACTATTTTCGAAAGTACGCCCGTTGTGTGCCCGCACTTAAGCATTGTTAACAAAATTCTTGCGCATTTCTGCACAAATCGTGCAATATGCGCAAGAACGAGCGTGTTATTTTTTAGCTATTCGCCCACAGACTGGCGGTACTCAAGGAGTTTGATGTGATAGTCGGCAAAGGCATCGGTGTGTTTGTCGCAGGCTTGCTGATAGAGCAGCTGGGCTTCCAGCAGGTCAGACATCTTGCTTGTCCCTGCCTGATAGTAGTGGCGGTTGAGGCGGAGGTTCTCACCCGCCTGTTCGATGCTGCGCTGAGCAAGGGCGAGCTGCTGCTGTGCCTCCACCACGCTGTTCCACGCATTTTGCATACGTATCTGCAGCAGCTGGGCGTTGTCCTCCAACTGCTCAATGGCTTTGCGGTGAGCTATTTCCCGGTGCTTGATGTTGTGCAGTCCTCCCCACCAGTCGGTGATGGGCACGCTGACGTTGAGGAACACCATGCCGAAATGGTGGTCGATGTCCATCAGATTATGGTAGGTATAGCCAGCCCCTACGGCTACGGTGGGCAGGTTCTGGCCTATGGCCATCTTTTTTTGCAGGGCGGTGGCTTCCACTTGCTTTCCCAGCAGCTGATATTCGGCTGTGGTGGCCAACGCCTGGCTATGGTCTTGCTTGGCGGCTAATGGCGAAAGGCTGTCCTGCTGATAACTGATGAGAAACGTGGTGTCGCGCAGTCCGCAATACTGCGCCAGGAGCTGGCGGACGATGCTGATGCCGTTCTGCAGCTTAAACCTCTGGCTCTCAATTTCGTTCTGCCGCAACTGCACCTGCAGCAGGTCGTTGCGCATGGCCACACCGGCACGGACGGCGGCATCAACATCTTTATAGATGTCGCTCAGCAGCGTGTCGACCGCAGCGATGGTTTTCATCTTCTCCTGTAGCGAGGCCAGCTGCCAGAAATACTGGCCGGCCGTCTTCTCCACCTCGTTTTCCGAGAGCTGCAGCTGCAGGTGGCTGACTTCTTCGCCCACCCTTGCCAGCTTGTTGCCGTTGACTATCTGACCTCCGGCAAAGACGGGCTGCATGGCCATGACCGAGCCGATGGTTCCGTTTTTCATCATCGAGATACTGACGGGATTGCTGATGGCTGCCAGTGCCTCGGCGGGCAGTATCTGGCCCAGCATGGCGCCCATCTCGGCCGGAATCATCTCTGAGGGGTGCATCTCCATCTTGCCCATTCCTCGGTTGGCATTGAACCACAGGCCCGTAGCGCTGATGTTGGGAAAATACTTGGTGAAGGCCTCCTTGCGTTGCTCTTTTGCGGCGTCGATGTCGAGGCGTGCGGTGCGGATGGCTATATTGTTTTGCAGGGCGGAGTCCTGAAGCTGCTGCAGCGTGTAGGTCTGGGCAGCAGCGCAGTGGCAGCAGGCGCAGCAAAGGATGACGAACAGTGACTTTCTCATGTTTACTTTTTACTTACTTTCCAATAGACGACGGGCAGCATGGTGACGACGAGGATGAGTGAGCCGATGCCGCCTGCAAAGATGGTGACGCCGACAGGCATCCAGAAGCTGGAGCCGGCGATGATCATGGGAATGACGCCGACGGCGGTGGTGGCTGTGGTGAGGAAGATGGGCACCATGCGCCGGCGGCCGGCTTCGTAGGCGGCTTGCTTCACGGCGGCGTTGTAGGCCTGGCGGTCGACGGTCCAGTCGCCATGTTCGGCCACATATTTCTTAATCAGGTCGATGGCATGTTCAAAGATGAGAATCTCGTTGCGCATAATCATTCCCATCAGCGTGATGACACCCATCACCGAGGTGAGGCCCAGCATGCGGTTCATCAGGCTCAGGCCGATGAGGGCGCCGGGCAGCATGAGGCCCAGGGCGGCGATGCAGACGATGCTGATGCCGTATTTCTTGAAGTTGAACAGCAGGAAGAAGAACACAATGATCATCGAGATGGCCACGCCGCCGAATATCTGCGGTATGGACTCGGCGTTGTATTCCATCTCGCCGCCCACCTCGGCCCGTATGCCTGGCGGCAGCGTCATGGCCTGCATGATGTCGGCGACGCGGCTTTCCACTGGAGCGGCATAGACCCCCTGTGCAAACTGTGCGGTGACGGTGATGCAGCGCTCGCCGCCACGGTGCATGATGCGCGCCTCAGTCCAGTAGGGCTTCACGTCGGCCACCTGGCGCAGGGGGACGGTGGTGTTGCCGCTGCCCAAGGTGGCTGCGAGCATGGAGGCGGGCGTGGCGATGCCGATGTCCTGGATGTCGGAGAAAGTGAGGCCTGCCTGGCTGTCGGCCGATGTGGCTTCCTTCACCACGATGGGCAGCTCGTAGTCGCCCGACCATATCTGCCCGATGCGCAGGTCGCCGGTGGCTGAGGCGAGGGCGAGGGAGGCCGAGGCGCGGGTGATGCCGAGTTGCGGCGCAGTGACGGGGTCGAGGGCGACATTGACGATGGGGTAGGGCTGCATGAAGTCGGTGTGCACCCACTCCAGCTCGGGCATCTCGCGCATACGGTCCATCAGCCGGCCGGCCACGGTGTGCAGCGAGTCGAGGTCTTCGCCGTAGAAGCGGTATTCCAGTTCGGGCACCATCAGATAGTCGAGGCGCTTGAAGCGGACGTAGGCCTCGGGGAAGGCTTCGCTCAGCAGGGGCTGATAGTGTGCCAGCAGCTCGAGCGTCGCCTCCTGCGACACGGTGTTGACGATGAGCTGGGCGAAGTTCTTGCCGGCCATCTGCGGCGCGTAGCACACCATGAAGCGGGGCGAGGCACACCCTATGAAGCTGGTGGTGCACTTCACCTTCGGGTTCTCGGCCATCACCTTGCGGATAGAGTCGGCTATCGCGCTGGCATCGCCGAGGCCCTTGCCGTCGGGCAGGAAGATCTCTACGGCAAACTGGTCGCGGTCGGCGTAAGGAAACTGGCGTATCTTCAGTGTCTGCACCAGCAGGCATGACAGCGCTATCACGGCGATGCCCCCGCAGATGGTCAGCGTGGGGTGCTTGAAGGTGAAGCCGAGCACGTGGTCGTAGGTGCGCTGCACCCAGTGGGTAATGGCATTGCCGCCCGTCTTCACCTTCTCCGGACGGATGATCAGCACTTCTAAGAAGGGAATCACCGTTACGGCCAGGAAGAGCGACACCATGAGGTTGATGGTGACTGTCCAGGGGAAAGCCTCGATGGCATCGCGGAAGGCACCCTTCATCGTGATGAGCAGCGGGAAGAAGATGACGCAGATGCACAGCGTGGCCAGCATCATCGGCATGAAGTACTGACGGGCGGAGTCGATGGCGGCGCGTTTCGGCTCGCGGCCTTTGCCCAGGTACTCTAAGTAGCCGTCGATGACCACTATCGAGTTGTCGACCACCATGCCCAGCACCACGATGAGTGCCGCCAGCGTGACGGTGTTCAGCTCGATGCCCACCATGTACATGATGGCTACCGAGATGAAGGTGCTCAGGGGAATGGTGATGGCGGCCACGATGGCGGAGCGCAGCGGGAACAGCACCATCATGATGAGGATGATGATGAGCATGGAGATGAGCAGGTCGCGCAGGAAGTCGGTGATGCTCATGCTCACCACCTTGGGCTGGTCGGCTATGCGTGTCAGCGTGACGTCCGTGGGCAGCTCCTCGGAGCGGTAGTCGTCGAGCACCTTGTCCACATCCTTGCCATACTGCACGATATTGTTGCCGGGCGTCATCTCTAACGAGAGGAGCATGCAGCTGTGGCCGTCCTGCTCGATATATCCGCCCGAGGTGTCATACTCGCGAACCACGCGGGCCACATCCCTCACACGTACTATCTTGCCGCTGGCCGGGTCGGAGAAGATGATCATGTTGGCTATCTCCTCTTCCGAGTTCTCGGTGGGCTCTATGTGGATGGGCACCTGCTGATGGCTGTTGTCTATGCTGCCGCTCATGGTGGTGAGGCTTTGCGCCTGCAGCTGCGTGAGGAGCATCTGCTGACCGATGCCGTAGGCCTGCAGGCGCTGGCGGTCGACGTAGAGCGACAGCTGCTCCTTCTGCTCGCCGAAGACTTTGACGTTGGCCACCGAGGGGATGCGGCGCAGACGGTCGCCCAGCTGGTCGGTATAGCCTTTCAGCTCGCGATAGCTGCGCTGCGGACTCTCCACGGCGATGAGCAGCGCCGACGTGTTGCCGAAGTCGTCGTTGGCCACCAGCGCCAGCACGCCGCCGGGCAGCTGCTGCTTGAAGAGACTGAGACCGTGCTTCACCTTGCTCCACACCTCGTCCTTGTTGTTCACGTCGTCGTTCAGCTCCACCATGACGATGCACAGGCCGTTCTGCGAGGTGGAGGTGGTCTTTGAGCGCTTCACCTCTTTGTAGGTGAACAGAAAGCGCTCCAGCGGCTTGGCCACCTGCTGCTCCACTTCCTCAGAGGTGGCGCCGGGATAGACAGCCACCACCACACCCTGACGGATGGTGGCCTGCGGAAACTCGTCCTTCGGCATGTCCCACATCCCGAAGATGCCCATCACAAACAGTATGGCAACAATCAGTAGCGTGATAGGGTAGTGCTGCAACGGCCATTTCAGCCAGTTCATCTCCTTCATGGTCTATTAGCGATTGTCTTTTTTCGGTAAAGTTCAGAAGACCACGCTTGTGCCTTCACTCAGTTTCTGGTAGCCTTCTGTCACTACGCGCTGCCCGGTGTCGATGCCTGTTGTCACCGCCACGCGATTGCCCGTCGTGGCCCCTATCGTCACTGCCGTTCTGTGGGCCTTGCCGTCGTCGCCCACCGTCCATACGAACAGACCGCCGTCGGTCTGCCGCTGCACCGCGGTCACTGGCAGTGTCGGGCAGCCGCCCTGCAGCGCCGTGGAGGCAAAGGCGACAGAGGCCACCATGCCTGGCAGCAGCTGCCTGTCGCTGTTGGCCACGCTGATGCGGATGTCGTAGGTGTGCGTCAGCGCATCGGCCACAATGCCTTTCTCTATCCTCCCGCCGGTGAAGCTCCTTCCGGTGGCTTCCACTCTGATGGTCGACGGGGTGTTGGCGCTGATGGCGCCTATCTCAGTCTCGGGTATGGCCACCTTCACATTGACGCTGCTGATGTCGAAGATGGTCACTACGGCCTGCGAGGGCATGGCCGTCTCGCCGGCTCCCATCATCTTGCGGCCTATGATGCCGCTCACGGGGGCCGTCAGCCGGCAGTCGGACAGGTTCTTCTTCGCTATCTCTAACTGGGCACGGGCCTGCGCCACCTTGCTCTGTATCTCCACCCACTGCACCTCGGTCAGGGCGCCGGCGTCGTGCAGCTGGCCGTAGCGCTCCAGTGCGTCGTTGGCCTGAGCCATCGATGCCTCGGCGCCGCTGAGCACGTTGCGGGCCTGCGTGTCGTCCATCTCGGCTATCAGCTGACCTTTGGCAACGGCCTGGCCTTCGCTCACCAGGATGCGCTTCACCACACCCATGCCCGTGAAGCTCACAGCCGTGGCCTCGTGTTCCTCCACGATGCCCACATAGCTGCGGCCCTCACTGCCTCTCACTGCCGACACCACCTCTGTCGTCACTCTGACAGCGGCTTTCTCCTTCGGCTCGCTCTTCTCGGTGCAGCCAACCGTCGCCAGGATGGCCAGCAGCCACATCATCCTTCTTTTCATCGTTTCTCTATTTGCTATCTGTGTGCAAAAGTAATAAAAACTGAGCAAACACAAATAGTTTTCTCCGTTTTTTTCAGATGCACAGGCCACTTTTTGGTTTTGCGAGCGCCTTACGATTCAAAATATGGCATCCTCAAAAAAGTCCGAAGGCTTCGGACACTCTGTCCGAAGGCTTCGGACTGTCTGTCCGAAGGCTTCGGACTTTTCGTCCGAAGGCTTCGGACGAAAAGTTCCCGGCGCTATCTATGTGAGTTGATACCGCGAAGCGGCCTGAGAAAAAACCAATAAAAACCAATAAAACCAATAAAAACAAGAAAAACAATTTCTTTCTACACAAACAGGCGCAGCCCTTCCCCTCCTTTTCCAAAGGAGGGGAAGGGGTGGCTTGTCAGAGATGTCCCAACCTATTTAAAAAGGCAATGATATAGCAGTTGACCTATTCATGCGCAGCCATCCCCTCCCTTCAAGGGGAGGGGTTAGGGGTGGGGTCTGTAATATCAGTAATATCCTGTCAGCGAAGAGTGTGGGCGAAGAAGTTTCCGCGAAGAGTGGGCAGCGAAGGAGTGGCAGCGAAGGAGTGGCAGCGAAGGAGTGGCAGCGAAGGAGTGGCAGCGAAGGAGTGGCAGCAAAGAACATT
>JAEEPZ010000011.1 GCA_016285055.1 Prevotella sp. | reverse complement strand
CTCTTGACCTCTACCTTAAGATGAATATGGAGAACGACCTTGGCCCCGAACGCCCCTTTATCAAGAAGGGGCCTTCACCCTCCGATATTCACATGAACCTGATTGGCAATCATGTCATTGATAAGGACGATTTCAAGCTTGAAGTGACAAAAAAGGCAAAAATTCCGGTCCAACGGCTGGTAGTCAAATTATCACCCACATGCACGCTCTACGCTGAGACATATCACTATTCAATGCATGTCACCATCAATGAGAAGATTCTGACTAGCATATATTTGAAGTCATACCGGGCAGAGGATGTCGCTCTGTGGCTGATACGTCAGAAGCAGCATTTTGAGCAGTATATGGAAGGTTGGGATGCCGTCTTGAGCCAGGCCTGCAAAAAAGCCAAGAGCAACCGTACGGTTAAGCGGGTTGCCATTGAAATTCTTGAAGGCCCACAGGAAAATTGGATAACCGCTGACGAGGTTTCCCAGTTGTTTCCCTTCTTTAGTAAGGAATGGATGAAGAAGTATAGTTATCTGCTTCCACGTAAGCGTGTTGAGGTCATGGATAAAAATGGCATAACAACAAGAAGTCGTTGGTACTATTCGCGTAACAGGATTCTCCGAATGGTAAGAGAAAATGACATCCTTCGATTTGACGATATAATAGACAGAGACTGATGGGCTGGGACGGTTATCTAAAGAATGAAATAGTTCGCGCTATACGCAAGGAGTTGGAACGCTCTAACGAAATGGCTGATGAAGTTTGGCTAACAGAAAAGCAGTTAGTGGAAGAAATGCCGTTCTTCAAAAAGTCATGGCTGAAGGATAATGGCTACAAACTTCATCCGAGATATGCTTGGGTAACTGACAAGAAGGGTGAATATCATTATTCAAAGAAATACTATCCAAGAAATGCAATACTCAAACAACTGCGTGAGAGTATAATTACAGACGGCGAATTGGGAATTGGCATATACCGCTATAGACGGAATGGGGGCGAAGTCGAAGTTGGAGGCTTTGATTTGTTGTCTAAAAAATGGGAAGAAGGATTAAGCATAAATGAAATAATATATCATCTGTGATTTGTCTTTTCTGTTAAGATAGTTTGCGATATGGTTCGAATGTTGTCTATAAGGATATTGTTAAAGTAGAGCATCCATTTGTCGATGTTGCTTTTCGTGGTTTCTGGGAAGTGGTCATAACCGTCAATTCGTAGATTTACCTTTCTTTCATTCTGCTTGTCGGCTTTGGCGGTAATTTTATCTGTCCATTGGCATATCTGTTTTGATGTTACACATTAATATTATATATGGTTTCAATTATCCAAATGCCAAGGGCTGCGACACTTCAAAGCGAAGGCCAAGGGCGCTGAGGATTCTGAGGAACATACCTGCACCAGGCTCCACGCTGCCATTCTCTATGCGAGAGATATACGACTTGTTGGTTCCCACACGCTGAGCCAATTCCTGTTGGGTGACTTTCTCGCGCTTACGAGCATCACTGATAATCTGCCCCACGCAATAGGCGTAAGCCTCCTTACGGAATGCCTCGCGCTCTGGTGTCCCCACCTTTCCGTAGCGCTCGTCCATCATAGCGTCAACGCTCATAATGTCATTTCTTTCCTGCATAGTATTCCTTTTTTATTTGTATTGCCTTGTTAATTTCCTTCTCTGGCGTTTTTTTCGACTTTTTCTGGAAGCCATTGAAAAGCATCACCACGTCGCCATCGTCGAAGATGAAGAATACGCGAAAGATGTTGCCACCATGCTCAGCTCGCAGTTCGAATATCTCATCGCGCAAATACTTGACGATTTTGCGTTCACCCGCTCTTGGGTCTTCAGCATATCAATGACATAGAATACTTTACGAGCCTCGGCATCACTCAGCGAGCTGATGAAGTCCTTGAAGTAATTCTTGTATGCTGATATGATTCTTTCACGATTCATGGATGCAAAAGTACAAAAAAGTTTTCATATCAAGCAACTTTTATGAAGAAAAGTTGCTAATTAGTGAAAAATAGTACATAGAATCTACCTATATGTCCACCATTTTCCAATTTTATCTGTCCATTGGCATATCTGTTTTAAATATTACACATTTATTATTATATCTCAGAAGATGATGGCATCCTACATCTTTCCTGTGGCAAGTTCTCTGTCAAGATAACTGTAGATGTAAACAGGGCTCTGGAAATAGAGGCCTGTTGCGGGGTCTGTCAATTTTGCGTATGTCTCAGAGTTATAGACAGTGTCAAGGGCTTCGTGAAGCGACAAGCTACGCTCTTCCATCAGCATAAGTATGAGGTCGCGTACAGTGCATTCGTTCATATAGTCTGAATCGTGGGGACAGGGTCATTGATTCATATTGATAAAACAAAAGCGGGAACCCTCGCCGACATCCTCGGCCTCAGTTCCCGCCCTTTGTTTCTCCACATTATTATATCTAACAGACCGCCCGTCGTGGCTGTCTTTTTTGGAGACTATACACAGAAATTCAAACTAAAAGGATGCTATATAGAAAAAGTTTTGTAACTTTGCACCCAAAAGCATATGAAGTATGAGAACGGAGCATTTGGATTTCGTTACTTTCTGCGTAGGCAGCCTGTCGGATGCGCTTCATAAGAGTGCGTCGCAGGTGTATGGTGCGCTGCGGTCGTCGGGAGTACTGAACGACTATATTGTGCCCTGCTATGACGTGTTGCACACGTTCAGCAAGGACTATCTTGTGGAGGAACTGACTGAAGTGCTAAAGGAAAGGGGAGCACTGGCATGAAGGGGGCGATTGAGCGAGATACCTGTGGAAGCCAACAAGACGATACTTCAGATGAAATATGCAAGGATAGTGGCAATCTTTGCAAAGGAATCAGGCTTGTCGCTTGAGGATGCCTTGGCTTTCTTCTATGATTCTGACACGTATAATCTCATCAGTGAGGGCGTGGCCGACATGCATTGCCGCAGTGATGAATATCTGGCTGACGAGTTGATGTTGGAATACAAGGAGCAGGTTTGCAGCCAGTAAACAAAAGAGCATGAAAATCCCCAAAAGAGGAAGATTTATAAAAATAATATAGGCACCAGAAAAATAAGGATGAGATATAACATGACACCAGTACTGATATACTTTTGTTTGTAGTTATGTGTTATTCTTACCTCTACAGCAGCTTTTCTTGTGGGAGAAGCTGTCTTTCTTCTGTTGTAGATAAGGTTTATTTGTGGTGCTTTTAATTCCATAGTGTTGTATTTTAGTAGGTTAATAGAAAAATGTGTACATATTATGTACAGTGTAAATATACTTATAAGTAGTGTAAAGAATAAAGCAAAAAAGAAGAGTTAACACCTTAAAATATTTAATTTATAGGGTGAAAACTCTCTTGATGTTTGCTTTTGTGGAGCTGGAGGGAATCGAACCCTCGTCCGCACGAGGAAACCATACGCTTTCTACACGCTTATCCCGGACTTCGTTTTCGAGCTGCGGCAAGACCCGGGCCACCAACCACAGCCTTATCCCTTAAAACTTCACTGCACCATCAGGGCTCTGTTGCAGCTATTCCCGATTTACCTGCGCCGCCGTATCCTCAGATTCGGGTCTACATCCTTGGGGCGACGTCTCGTTCCTCTACCTTGTAGTGGAATTAAGCCTCGAGTCTACTGTGCTTCGACTAGGCAGCGAGAGCATACTCATTGTTGCCAATTAATTTTTCTACAGAAGAGATTAAGGAGCCTCCCATAGTCCCGCTCCGCGTGCTTACGTACCATCTCATCTCGCCGTCAAATCCTGTCAACCCCAGGGTGCTGTTGGGCATTTGCTGTTGAGCAGATGAAAAAAGCGGTGCAAAGGTAAGCATTTTCCCTTGCACCGCCAAGTTTTTTCTCAATTATTTTTTACAGATCGTTGTAGTTAGCTATCTGGAATGTCGATGTGCGCATGTCTCCTGTCTGGAATCCCTTCTTCAGCCAGCGTTTGCGCTGCTCGCTGGTGCCGTGAGTGAACGACTCCTCCACAGCCCTTCCTGTGGCCTGCTTCTGCAGCCAGTCGTCGCCGATGGCGTTGGCCAGCTCAAGGCCTTTCTCCAGGTCGCCGTACTCCATGGAGTGATACATCTGGTCCTCGTAGTGTGCCCATACGCCGGCATAGTAGTCGGCCAGCAGCTCGAGGCGCACGCTGATCTGGTTCTTCAGCTTGCTGCTGCCTGCATTGCTCATGTCCTGATGGGCCTTGGTGAGCGAGCCTGTGAGGAACTCCACGTGGTGGCCTATCTCGTGGGCAATGACGTAGGCATAGGCGAAGGTGCTGCCGTTGACGCCCAGCTGGCGCTTCATCTCGGTGAAGAACGAGAGGTCGATGTAAAGGTTCTGGTCGCCTGAGCAATAGAATGGCCCTACAGACGATGACGCTGTGCCGCAGCTGCTGCTGACGCTGTTGGTGAAGAGCACCAAGGTGGGATTGGTGTAGGTGCCGTTCTTGCCCGTCATGCTGTTGGGCAGGTTGTACTCCTTGAACACCTTCGCCCAGACGTCCTCTGTGCTGGCCAGAATCTGCCGGCACTCGCGGGCGAGGGCTTTCTCTTCCTCTGTGAACTTGGTGGTGTCCACCTGCTCGGACGTGGGGCTGCCGCCGCCTGTTATCTGTCCGAGGATGTCGCCCAGTCCTCCTCCGCCGCCGCTGATGATAGAGCCGAGGTCGATGCCTCCGCCGCCTCCGCCACCGCCAAAGAGTGACATCACGATGCCAATAATCACTGCTAAGATGCCACCGCCCAGGCCGGCCTTGGCACCACCGCTGAGCCCACGCCTGTCGTCGACGTTCTGACTCTCTCGTCTTCCAGTAAGTTTCATATTCTTTTGATTTGATGGTTTCTAACAGGCAAAGATACGGCAAAAAGTGGAAACGGCCAAATTTTTCTGCATTTTTCTCACTTGAAAAATCATTGTTGCAGTGTGACGGCCATCAGTCCGATAACCACATCGTTGCTGAGGGTGCGCACCGTGAGGCTCTTCAGCTTTTTGTGGGGGCGGAGCTTCATGCGCAACATCTGGGCTGCTCCGCCGGGAATCTCGCGTCCGTAGACGCCCTCTATGCCAAGTTCATCGCCGAGATGGTCGCTGACTGTGCCTGTGCCCAGACACACACGGAGAGGGCGCGGCGCAGTGGTGGCGAAAGCCTGTCCGTCGATGTAGTAGTCTTGCTCTATGGGGCACCAGTTGTCGGGATTGCGCAGGCGGAGTGTGTCGGTGGAATGGTCGGTGTAGGTGACGACGACCAGGCCGTTGTCAATGTGGCACTGCATGTGGTTGGTGCTGCCGGCCATGAGCAGGTAGGCCGATGAGGCACGTCCCTTCAGCGGCACGGTGACTTCGTCGGGATAGTTGCTCCACAGCGATGTATAGACAATGTTGTGGCCCTGCTTGGGTGTGCGGAAGGGGACGCCAGCCATCAGGAACTGATGGTTGGTGATTAGCGTGCGGAACACGGAGTCGTTGATTTCCGGCGTGTACTGCGGATGGCACCACTCCCCTACCCCCTGCAAGGGTATCTGCAGCGTGGTGACCAGCGGGCGTGGCGCGATGTACTTGTTCTTGAAGATGTCGTCGACCTCGGCATTCCAGTAGTGGTCGATGTTCTGCGGCACAAATTTGCCCTGCGCCACCGGCTCGGAGGGCGTTTCCTCTGTGCTGCGCGCCGATGCGCTGAGCACTGCGTCGGAGGTCTTCGGCAGATGGCTCTCCCACTCTATGACCTGATGCTGCTGGCTGTTGCCCTCGATGTCCTGATAGTTGCCGCCGTCCAGGTTCTGGCGCACCACTATCTGCAGCTGTTGCGGGAAACGCTGCGTCACCTCCAGCCGGCAATGTCCGTTCTGGCGCGTGTAGGTGTATTCTATATAAGGTGTGACCAGACGGGCTTTGTCCCATTCCTTGGGGAATCCCGGGCGTATGATGCACTTGCCGTAGAGGGCCTGTGGCTGAACGCCGAAGAGTCCTTGGATGAGTGTGCGTGAAGAGATGCCGATGCAGTCGCCGAAGTCGCGATAGCACTCGCCACGTGCAGCGTCGAAATGCGACAGCTGTCCAAAATTGGCAGGCGACTGTCCGTAGTACATCTGGTCCATGATGTTGCCTTTCATCAGGCGGTAGCCCTCGTCGGGGCGTCCTGCCTCGAAATAGGCCAGCGCGGTATGCATCACCTCGGCCGGAGCAACGTTGTTGATGCTCCAGGAGTATGGCATCCAGTTGGAGGTGGAGATGGTGTGGAAATAGGCATCGATGCTGAAATGCGGTATCTCGCGGTCGATGTACTGCGTGGCGCGGTAAGCCTGCTCGGGCGTGCATGCTCCGCAGTCGATGGGTGTGTAGATGCTCCACACGGCAGCGCTCTCGTGCAGTCGCTGCAGCCCCATGGCGTCCTGATACTCAGCCCAGTGCCCTGCGGACGGCATCCACAGCCGCTCGTTCATGGCCTTGAGGATGGCCTCTGCCTCCTGACGGTACGGGGTGCCGTCTTCGCCTATGATGTCGGCAATGCGTGCGGCAAGCAGGTTGCCACGGTAGTTGTAGGCCGATGAATGGGTGACGGCGCCAGCGTTGTAGTAGAGGGCGTCGCTGGCCCAGATGCAGCAGTAGGCATCGTAGAGGTGGTCGCCGTCAGGGTCGTAGTTGCGTTTCTCCCATGCCAGATGCGACTTGATGACGGGCCACATGCGGCGCATATAATCGGTGTCGGCATCATACTGGAAGTGCCACAGCAACTCGTCGATGTAGTTGAGGTTCATGTCGTAGTGATGCATCTGATCCATCCGCTCCGGATTGCGGCAGATGTATCCGTTGCTGTACATCTGTGTGCCCCACGTCTTTTCGGCACGAGCCATGTTCATCGCTCTGTCCATCGAGGGATGTGGTATGCTGGGCGCTATGCTGTTCACCTGGCTCTTGGCGTAGGCAGTGAAATGGCTCTTGGCGCGGTCGTTCCATCCCAGCACGTCGCCCACGTATGCAGCGCGCCATCCTGCCAGCGGCATCCTCCAGCCCACACAGCCGTGGAGCCACGTCTTGCCGTCCCAGTCGCCGTCGGCTGCCATGACGAGTGCACCGCCAAGGGTGTTGATGTAGGGGTCGGGCGTGTCAAACTGTATGCGCTGGGCCATCTCCTTGTTGAGGTCTACGGCATCGTTGAAACGCTTGAAGGCATCGCCGTCGTGCATGAAATGGATGGAGTCGAGCATTATGACCAAGTGTGCAAAGTTGTTGCTGTGGGTGGCTTCGCCCACCACCATGTTGGCTTCCGTTGGCGACGGCTCGAAGCATCCTGGCGGGTCGGCACCGAGGTCGCCGTTGCGCTTCATGCGCGTATTGGCAATGTCGCACACTTTCACCTTCACCTTCAGCGATCCGCGGTACTTGTCGCAGATGAACTGCCAGATGGCTCCTTCCACATCGTGCAGGGCCACGACATGCACCCTGATGATGCCGTTGCCCATGCCTTTCCATCGGTGGTCGCTGAGGATATAGGAGCGCATGCCGTCGTGATACCACGACCGGCAATAGTCGGCCGATTCAAGAGGCACGCCGGCTATCTCGAAGCGCACGCTTTTGTGATGGCCTTTCTTCGCAACAGCAAAGATGGGCACGTCGCTGGTCTCTATGCGATAGTCGGTATATCCTCCATAGAGTGCACGGGTGAAGCGGTTGACGCCATTCTCGGACACGAAGGCATTGTCCTGCGGATTGTACTGCAACGAGCGCCGCATGTCGCGCCGCGAGTCGTTATACGACGGCAGGGCTCCGCTGACCGCCTGTGCTCCTATATATATATAATGTATAGAGAGGAAGGTGAGCAGGAGAATCGTCCGTTTCATACGCCACGCCCCTTCCTCTTGTTCCACCAGTCTATCACGAAGC
Organism: Prevotella sp.; assembly: GCA_016285055.1. Taxonomy (GTDB): domain Bacteria; phylum Bacteroidota; class Bacteroidia; order Bacteroidales; family Bacteroidaceae; genus Prevotella. The sequence goes on along the minus strand of JAEEPZ010000011.1, from coordinate 55,616 downwards.
TCTCTGCCACTGCCAGCAGGATGAGGATGCCGAGCGACATCCAGAAACTGCCCGTGAGATCATAAATGACGAGGCACACCGTAAAGGTGATGACCCAACGCAAAATAAATTTCCAATTCATATTGTGTGCAAAGATAATGCTTTTCCTTGATACGGCAAAGAAAAAAGCACAAAAATTGGCTGTCCTCACGACAGCCAATTTCAAAAACAAACTACTTAAAAACTAATCTACTAAAACAAATCAAAAAAATTCCTTTTTCTAAGTGCAAAATTACTCCGTTTTGTAATAACGGCCAAATTACGAATTGAAAAAAAAGTGTACAATTGACATAAATCAAAGAAAAAAAAGGGCTTTATCGCCCATGCCCGTTTATTTGTCATGCAGAGTTGACAAAAAGACACTTATTGTGGGAGTAAAGGAGTTAAAGGAGGCTCTTCCGCTTTTTCAGTTGGCAGGTGTGCACGAATACGTGCACCACCCGACCAGTGGGCAGGCAGATATTGTCAGTCCGAAGCCTTCGGACAACGAGTCCGAAGCCTTCGGACAGAGTGTCCGAAGCCTTCGGACAAAGCGTCCGAAGCCTTCGGACTTTTTGGGGATGCCTTAAAAATATGAAAACTGCTGGCAAAAACATAAAAAACGGCCTGTGCCGTTGAAAAAGGAAAAGGCTTTTTCAACGGCACAGGTCTGATTCTTCTGCCACTTATTTCTTCAGCGGAACGAGGAGGCTAAACGTCGAGCCTTCGCCCAGTACTGATTCCACCATCACATCGCCGCCGTTTTTGCGGGCAAAGTCTGCACAGAGCTGCAAGCCCAGGCCTGAGCCTTCCTCGCCACCCGTGCCATAGGTGGTCTCACCTTTATGGAAAATGCTCTCCAAGCGTTCAGGGGCAATGCCTACGCCATGGTCGCGCACGCTGATCTTGGCAAAGTCTCCCTGCAATCCCACAGAAATGTCAATACTGCTATTCTCGGGGCTGAACTTCACGGCGTTTGACATAAAGTTTCTGACCACCGTCTTCAGCATGTCGTTGTCTGCACGGACAATGACAGAACCGATGCCCTGATATTTCAGCTGGATGTGTTTAGTCATGGCTATCATCTCGAAGATATCCACCACTCCTGGGATGATGTCATTCAAGTCAAGATCCTGCGTCACCACATTGAGCCTGCCTGTCTGGCTCTTCGTCCATTTCAGCAAGTTGTCAAGCAGATCGTGTACGTCCTCCGACTCCTTGTTGGCCTTGTCAAGCAATTCCCACAGCTCAGGTCCGACCGTTTCGGGCGTGGCGGCGCTCACCACCAAGTTGAGCACCATGCGGATGCTGGCCATTGGCGAGCGCAGGTCGTGGGCTATCACGCTGTACATCTTGTCACGGTTGGCTATGGTGGCACGAAGCTCAGCGTTTTGAACCTCAATGAGGCGCTTGGCAGCAACGAGCTCTATCTGGTGCATGACACGCACTATCAGTTCCTCCTTGTTGAAGGGCTTGGTCAGGAAATCGCTGGCTCCCACCTGGAAGCCATGCACCAAGTCACTGGTGTTGTTGAGGGCGGTAAGGAAAATGACGGGGATGTTTTGCGTCTCAGGATTTTTTTTCAAGATGGTAGCAGTCTGGAAACCGTCTATGCCAGGCATCATGACATCCAAGAGGATGAGGTCGGGTTTCTCTGCTTTCGTCTGCTCAATACAGGCCTCACCGCTGTTGGCAGTGCACACCTGGAACTTCTCGTTGCTCAACAGAATCTTCAGCAGCAGCACATTGCTCACCACGTCATCCACAATGAGTATCTTATAATCGCTCTTATTGATACTAGATTCGAATTCCATAGAATTGATTTACTAAGAAAGTGCAAAAATACTGCTTTAATTTCAATTGTCCAAATTATTGTGAAAAAAAATATCCCTGTTGCGTGAAAAAGGAGTCACTTTGGCTTTGCCGGAGCTACTGACACTCGGAATGTCAAAAGAAAAAGCGGTTTTTCTTTTGACATTCGCTCGTTTCTTTGTAACTTTGCAGCGTCATGGATAAGATTATTCTAGGCATCGATCCCGGCACGAACATCATGGGATACGGTGTTCTAAAGGTTTCATCAGCCACTGCAGCCGGTGGCCGCCGCACCAGCCAGCAGGCCACGATGGTGACAATGGGCATCATAGACCTGCGCAAGTTTGAAGACGGATACCTGAAGCTGGGCCACATCTTCGAGCGTGTCACTGGCATCATACAGTCGTACCTGCCCGACGAGATGGCCATCGAGGCTCCTTTCTTCGGCAAGAACGTGCAGTCGATGCTGAAGCTGGGGCGTGCACAGGGTGTGGCCATTGCCGCCGCCATCGAGCGCAGTGTGCCCATCCATGAGTATGCGCCCATGAAAATCAAGATGGCCCTGACAGGCAACGGCAGCGCCTCAAAGGAACAGGTGGCAGGCATGTTGCAACGCCTGCTGAAGATTCCGCAGGACGAGATGGGGCGGTTTATGGATGCCACCGACGCCCTGGCAGCCGCCTACTGCCACTACCTGCAGATGGGGCGCCCCGAGAACGACGGACCGCACTATCGCGGATGGAAAGACTTTGTAAACAAGAACCAGCAAAAGCTATGGAAGCCGCAAGCACCTCTCAACTCATCGCCCCAGGACAAATCATCGTCATCTACGGACTGAACGCCAGCGGGAAGACGCAGATGGCTGAACGCATGCGACGCGCCATGAAGAGCGACAGCGTGCGCTATGTGGCTTTCTGCGACACCTACGGCACAGCCACCGACCGCAGCTACTACCTGCAGCAGCGGTGGAACCAGCACGACATCGACGAGGAGACGCCCACCGTCAGCCAGGCCTTAGAACGCTCATTCATGCTCTCAGGCAGTGACACTCCTGAGCGCCGGCAGCGACAGCAGCATCTCTACAGGCTGATGGGCATGGAGCCGCTCTTAGACAAGTATGTCATCGCCCTCTCCAGCGGCGAGCTGCGCAAGATGCAGTTAGTGAAGACGCTGATGGCCAACCCCAAGACGCTCATCCTCGACAATCCCTTCATAGGGCTCGACATCGAGGCCCGCACCATGCTGTCGGAACAACTGAAACAGCTGCGCCAACAGGGCATGACGCTCTATCTCCTCGTGGCCAGGCCCAACGAGATACCCGATTTTGCTGATGAGGTAAAAGCCCCAACCCCCGACCCCTCCCGCAGGGTGGAGGGGAGCAATTACCCTGTTGACGGAAATACAACGGAAGAAGTATTGGCTCCCCTTCCCCCTGCAGGAGGGGTTGGGAGTGAGGCTTCCGGGCCACCCATCGCCGTTCTCCGCGACATCACCATCCGCTACGGCACACGCACCATCCTCGACCATCTGTCGTGGACCATCTGCCAAGGCGAGCATTGGGCACTGCAGGGACGCAACGGCAGCGGCAAGTCAACGCTGCTCTCGCTCATCTGCGCCGACAACCCGCAGAGTTATGCCTGCGACATCACGCTCTTCGGGCATCGCCGCGGCTCAGGAGAGAGCATCTGGGACATCAAGCGACGCATAGGCTACGTCTCGCCAGAGCTGCACCGCTCCTACCAGCGCAACCTGCCGGCACTGAGCATCGTGGCCAGCGGGCTGAAGGACACCGTAGGGCTCTATGTGCGCGCCACCGACGAGGACAAGCAGCTCTGCCTGACATGGATGCAACGCTTTGGCATCGAGTCGTTTGCACATCGTCCGTTCACGCAACTCAGCAGCGGTGAACAGCGCCTCGTGCTGGTATGCCGCGCCTTCGTGAAGAGCCCCGACCTGCTCATCCTCGACGAACCGATGCACGGGCTCGACATGCCACGGCAGCAGCTGGTGAAAGACATCATCAACGACTATTGCCGCGACCCGCAGAAGACGCTTATCATGGTGACTCACTACAACGAGGAGTTGCCAGCGTGCATCAGCAAATATCAATATCTGTAGTTTGGAGTTAAAGGAGGAAAGTTTGGAGGTAAAGGAGTATAGTTTGGAGTTAAAGGAGTATAGTTTGGAGTTAAAGGAGTTAAAGGAGTTAAAGGAGTTAAAGGAGTTAAAGACAATAGTTATGCTATGGATATTTTGGGGAGGTAAAGGAGGAAAGTTTGGAGGTAAAGGAGTTAAAGGAGTAAAGTTTGGAGTTAAAGGAGTTAAAGGAGTTAAAGGAGTTAAAGACAATAGTTATGCTATAGTTTTGGGGAGTTAAAGGAGTTAAAGACAATAGTTATGCTATGGTTTTGGGGAGGTAAAGGAGGAAAGTTTGGAGGTAAAGGAGATTTGTCTTTAACTCCTTTAACTCCTTTAACTCCTTTAACTCCCGAAAGCCTTTAACTCCTTTAACTCCCGAAAGCCTTTAACTCCTTTAACTCCCGAAAATACACAATGTAAAAAGATGAAAAACGAAATGAAAAGGCGTAACAGGCCAGCAGCTACACTCATCAAGGAGTACAGCGACAAGAAAAGCGGAAAAGTATCAGAAGCCAGGCGCGAGTTGCAGCAGCGCTTTGCACACTTAGACTGGAGTCTGCAGAAAAAGATATTGACGGCCCACCTACAGTCCTGTCCCTCTGACAGGAATTGGGCCTATCCACGTCTCATGTCATTATGGGACAAATCGTTCCAACCCATCATTGAAGAGCTTTGGCAGACATATCACGAAGAACGCTGCTCATGGATTATTGTGAACCATTTCTCTGACGACTACCTGAAGAGCCACTTGGAAGAGCTGTCGCAGGGCCGGAACTACTATTTCATCTGCCGACGCCTGGGGGCCGACAAGCAATTTCCGATAGACTGTTCACGGCTGCGTCCCTCCGATTATCTTGCACTGATGGCTTATTTAAAGCGGCCCATAGAGGCGCCGACAGCCATGAAGCTGGTGTATGCCATTGCCGAGAGGGAATGTCTTTCGTCCCACTATCTCCCTATGCACAGGCAATGGCTTGAACCTCGGCAAATAAAGCCTTCACCGCTCATGCTGGATTCACTCGACCGTGTTCATTATTATCTGCATGAGTTGCCAGACCACGATGCACTCAAGCTTTTTGAAACTTGGTGCAACCGTGTCACCGATGACGTGCTACAATCACCGGAGTACAAATGCTTGCTTCAGAAGCCCATCGGCGACGATGCCTTCAACGAGAAAGTGCACACGCTGCTGTTGAAACACATGGCAAGGCATCTGCCAGCTGAGACACAGAAAACCACGTTGTCGAAGATGACAAAATACAATGACACGCTGGAACAGCTGGTTCACACTTTCGACCTGGAAGAGTTCGTGCCCCAGCTGCCATCATCCTACTTTTGAAGAAATGACTCACTACGCTGTCAGCCACTCAAACAGATGGTGACAATAATGGGTACACCATCCTCTTTGGCTGGCAGCTGAGTGTCTTTCACCCATTGCTCCCTTCGGTCTTTGGCGTGCGACAGACCACCCTTCCCGTATGGTCGCCCACCAGAAGACCCTTTTTGCTGTGCCCTCCCATTGCCCAGGCATATGAGCAACGGGCAAGGCGACGAATCGTTAAACTTTCATATAAAAGTGGCTCGCGCGACACATTATTAAATAAAAAAGTGTATCTTTGCATAATGCAAAACCAAAAACACACCGAGAAATGAGAAAAACCTTACTGATTGCTACCATAGCTATATTCTTTTCTATCATGATGAACGCGCAGACATACAGCGCCCTGTGGAAACAGGCAAAGGACGCTCAGATGAAAGACCTGCCGCAGACAGAGCAGGAGATTCTGGGCCAGATAGTGACCAAAGCCGAACAGGAGAAAGCCTACGGCCAGCTGCTGAAAGCCGAGCTGCGGCATGCCCAATCGCAATGCGAGGTGGCGCCCGACTCGCTGAAGCCCGTCGTGGAACGGCTCACAGAGCAGGCCGAGCAAGCCGAGGACAACCATGTGCTGCAAGCCGTCTACTACGCCGTGCTGGGCTACATCTACTACCACAACAGCTGGCTCGACGAGCAGCGCCATGAGCAGATAGGCCAGGAATACTATGACAAGGCCCTCGCCTACCCCGACGAGCTGGCCAAGGTGAAGGCCACCGACTACGAGCCCTTCGTCATCAAAGGCGAGCACAGCCGCTACTTCGGCGACGACCTGCTGAGCGTCATCGGACTTCCGGCAGGTCACGCCCGACAGCTGCGCGACTATTACCTGAAGGCGGGCAACCGGCATGCGGCTCTCATTGCCAGCGACTGGATGCTCATCAACAAGGAACCGGAGGACATAGAGTCGGAGCCGCTGAACAAATCGAAGTACATACAGCGCATCGACTCGCTCATCGCAGAGTTTCAAGACCTGCCCGAGTGTGGCGAGCTGGCCATCGACCGCTACGACTATATGGATGAGCACACCGATGCCACCGCCGAGCAGAAATGGCAGTACATCAACATGGCCTTAGAGCGCTGGGGCTCATGGCAGCGCATGAACTACCTGCGCAACTGCCAGCGCGACCTCACCAACCCGCGGTATGATGTCACTATCAGTAAAAACGTCAACATTCCGCAGCGTGAGAAAAAAGTAAAGCTGACCTCCCTGCGCAGCATCAGCGAGCTCACCATGCGCGTGTATAAAGTCAATGTGGACGGCAGTACAGAGCTCAACCCCGCCAGCCCCGACCACTACAAGAAGCTGAAGCCGCTGCTGACCGCCCTGCCGGAAATGACGCAGACAAAGAAATTCATGGGCAAGCGTGAGTATGAGTTCTTTAACGATTCAATGCTGTTAGGCGGTCTGCCCGTGGGCGTGTATATGCTGGAGTTTGAGAGCCAGCCCGCCACACGCACATCGCGCTGCCTCTACTTCGTCAGCGACCTGCGCGTGCTGGCGCTGACGCTGCCCCAAGCCAATGGCGAAGAAGAGAGCGCGAAACGCATCGTCGTGGTCAACGCCACCACAGGCCAGCCTGTGAGCAACGCCACCGTGGACGTGCGCTGGGGCTGGGGACAGAAGGCAGGAAAAGCCACGCTGAAGACGGACGTCAACGGCGAATGTGTGATCAAGCCTGAGAAAGACGCCTCAAGATTCCGCCTGCGTGCACACACCCCGGCCGACAATGCCTGCCCTGAGATTGACGACTGGGGACGCTTCCATTATGGAGAAGTGAATGAAGAAAACCAGATAGCCATCTACACCGACCGCAGCATCTACCGCCCAGGACAGACGGTGAACGCTGCCGTCATCCTTTACCGCAACTATGAGGGCAACGACAACCGGGTGCTGGCCAACGAGGAACTGACCATCTATCTGAGGGATGCCAACTTCCAATTGCTGGAAGAACAAACAGTCACCACCGATGAGTTTGGCACGGCCTCGGCATCGTTCACGTTGCCCACACAGGGCCTGACAGGCGAGTTCAGCCTCAGCGTCAGAGACGAGAGGTACCGTTTCCCCGTGGAGGAATACAAGCGGCCCACCTTCGAGGTGTTCATCCCGCAGGTGACGCGTGACTATGAGGCCGGCGACACCGTTGAGGCCGTGGGCCATGTGCGCAGCTATGCCGGTGTGCCCGTACAGGGTGCCACGGTGAAATACAAGGTGATGCGCCGCGCCGCCTTCTGGTGGATGAGCTATTCGCGCTACTGGCAGACGGGCTACATCGGCACCGGCAGTGACGACCTGCTGCTGGCCGAGGGCGAGGCCGTGACCGACGACAAGGGTGAGTTTACAGCCGACATGCCGCTTGTGGTGCCGCAGTCGCTGCATCCCATGTTCTACAATTTCGTCATCACAGCCGACGTCACCGACCAGGCCGGCGAGACGCATCAAGGCACCATGTCGCTGCCCCTGGGCAACAGAAAGACGGCCTTCAGTGTCATCATGCCCGAGAAAGTGCTGAACGAAGACGAGACGAAGATTGCCTTCCACCTGCAGAACGCCGCCGGCGCCGACCTGGAAGGCCAGGTGCGCTACCGCTTCGACAACGGCAGCTGGCAGGAAGCGAAGACCAACGAACTGGTCATCGTACCTTCGCTGCGCAGTGGCAGCCATACGCTATCAGCCATCTGTCAGGAAGACACCATCGAGCAGCAGTTCACCGTCTTCTCGCTCAACGACAAGCGGCCAGTGGCCGACATGCGCAGCTGGTTCTACACCAGCCGCGACCACTTCCCCATGGACGGCAAGCCCGTCACCGTGCAGGTGGGCTCGTCGGACAAGGACGTGCACGTGGTGTACGGCATCTTCAGCGGCAACAAACTCATAGAGAGCGGCACAGCCGACATCACCAACGAGCTCATCAACCGCAAGTTCATCTACAAGGAAGAGTACGGCCACGGGGTGCTGCTCACCTTCGCCTGGGTGAAGGAAGGAGAATACTACGTCTACAACACCACAATCAAGAAGCCACTGCCCGACAAGCAGCTGAAAGTGAAATGGAAGACATTCCGCAACCGCCTCACGCCCGGCCAGCAGGAGGAATGGACACTCACCGTCGTCAAGCCCGACGGCACACCTGCCAATGCCCAGCTGATGGCGACACTCTATGACAAAAGCCTCGACCAGCTCTTGGCACACACGTGGAACCTGTGGCCGCCTACCCGCTTGCAGGTGCCTCACACTACGTGGACACAGGCCTACTGGCCATCCATCAATTGTTTTGGTGAGAAGAACCTGTCGTCATTGAACGTGCCACGCATGAACTACAACCATTTCGACACCGACATCATGCCCAGCCATTATTACTTCATGGGCAGGCACCGTATCATGCGCAAAGTGAGCAGGAACGCCGCAATGGAGGAGGTAAGACTCTACGACATGGTAGAATCCATGCCCGCTGCAGCCGAAGAGAGCGTTGAGGAGGCCGAAATGGCCTTTGGTGCACAGAAGGCAATGGCGACTGGCTATGTTAATGGGTCAAAGGATGAGGAAGGGCCGAAGCAGACCGAGATGCAGATGCGCGAGAACCTGCAGGAGACGGCGTTCTTCATGCCGCAGCTCGTCACCGATGCCACCGGCACCGTGTCGCTGAAGTTCACCCTGCCCGAGAGCCTCACCACTTGGCGCTTCTTCGGCATCGCCCACACCAAAGACATGATGGTCGGTGAGCTGACCGACGAAGCCGTGGCCAGCAAGGATGTGATGATACAGCCGAACATGCCCCGATTCCTGCGCCAGGACGACGAGGGCACCATCAGCGCCCGCGTGATGAACATGAGCGACAAGCCCATCAGCGGCACAGCCATGCTGCAGCTGCTCGACCCGGAGACGGAAAAGGTGGTCTTTGAGCAGAAGCAGCAGGTCAGCGTTGCCGACAGTTCGACCACAGCTGTTGACTTCAGACTTCAGAACTCAGACTTCAGGGCTCAGAGTTCAGCACTCAGACTGGAGCCGGGACTCTGGATTGTGCGGGTGAGCATCACAACGCCCACACACAGCGACGGCGAGCAGCACTATCTGCCCGTGCTGCCCTCATCGGAGCGCGTCACCGTTACCGTGCCCTTCACGCAGAACGGACCCGGTACTAAAGAGGTGAATGTGAAGCAGCTCTTCCCTGATGCAGTAGCAAACTCTACGCGCAACACGCCACACGCTACACTGACCGTTGAGTACACCAACAACCCGGCCTGGCTGATGATTCAGGCGCTGCCCACCGTAGGCCATCCGCACGATGACTGCGCCGTGTGCCAGGCCACCTCGTTCTATGCCAATGCCATAGGCCGACATATCCTCGCACAAAACCCCACGGCGAAGCATGTCTTCGAGCAGTGGAAACAGGAAGAAAAGACGGCGGGAGCAAACTCAACACTCAACACTCTGCACTCTTCACTTCAGAAGAACGAGGAGCTGAAAGACCTGCTGCTCAGCGAGACGCCGTGGGTGATGGACGCTAACCGCGAACAGGAGCAGAAGCAACAGCTCAGCACCTTCTTCGACAAGAACGCCATCGACCAGCGTCTGAGCACAGCCATCGAAAAGCTGGGCAAACTGCAGAACAGCGACGGCTCGTGGAGCTGGTGGCCCGGCATGGACGGCTCCAGCTATATCACCACCGCCGTGAGCGAGATGCTGGTGCGTCTGAACAAGATGACGGAGAAGCAGGACGAGACGTCTGACATGCTCGACAACGCCTTCTCATTCCTTGGCGACGACATCGTGACATTGGTGAAAGAAATGAAGAAGCAGGAACAGAAGGGCTACAAGCAGACCTTCCCCAGCTTCCGCGCCTTGCAGTGGCTCTACATCTGTGCCATCGACGGCCGTGTGCTGCCCAAGGAGGTGGCCGACGCCAACAGCTACCTGAAAGAACTGCTGAAGAAAGAGACGAAGAACCAGACCATCTACGAGAAGGCACTCTCGGCCATCATCCTGCAGAACAAGACCTACGTGAAGAGCCTGAAGGAGTGGACCGTCTATCGCGAGGACATGGGCCGCTACTACGACACACAGCGGGCCAGCTACTCATGGCGCGACTACAAGATGCCCACGCAGGTGGCCGCCATCGAGGCCATGAAGCTCTTGACACCTGCCGACACCGCCACTATCGCGGAAATGCAGCGCTGGCTGCTGCAGCAGAAGCGCACACAGGCCTGGGACACGCCGCTGAACAGCGTCGACGCCATCTACGCCTTCCTCAACGACAACTCAGCAGCCTTGGCACCACAGGCAAAGACGCAGCTAAGGATAGACAATAGGCCCCTTGACACCAGCAATGCCACGGCCGGCATTGGCTACGTGAAGACCAGCGTGCCCATCGTTGACAACATTCCCTCGACCTTCAGCGCACAGAAGACATCCACAGGCACATCGTGGGGAGCCGTCTACGCACAGTTCACACAGCCCTCACGCGACATTGCCGAACAGCAGAGCGGCATCAGCGTGAAACGTGAACTGCTGGTAGCGGAAACAAACTCTACACTCTACACTCAAAACTCTACACTCAAAGTCGGCGACCGCATCACCGTGCGCATCACCATCGAGGCCGACCGCGACTATGACTTCGTGCAGGTGAACGACAAGCGTGCCGCCTGCATGGAGCCACTCAAGCAGCTGAGTGGCTATAACTGGCGCGAGGGCTACTACTGCACGCCGAAGGACTATGCCACCAACTACTTCTTCGACCTTCTGCCCAAAGGACGCCACATCATAGAGACCGAATACTACATCGACCGCATCGGAACCTACGAGACAGGCACTTGCACCGTGCAGTGCGCCTACTCGCCCGAGTTCCACGGCACCGCCAAGTCAATCACGATTCAAGTCACCGATAAAAAATAAACAATGACAAAGCTGAAAACTTTTGCCTTCCTCTTTGCCTTGCTGCCCGCCACCTTGATGGCGCAGAAGCTGAGCATCAACAAAACCACCATCGACGTGGGCAAGACGGGCTTCGAGGTGCCCGTCACCGCCACCTTCGAGCTGCGCAACAAGAGTCTGAAGACCATGACCATCGAGCGCTTGGAGACCGACTGCGGCTGCACTACCGTCGACGGGCCGAAGAGCGTGGGCGCCGGCGAGCGCTTCACCATCTCGCTGACCTACGATGCGAAGCTTCTGGGGCACTTCACCAAGCAGGTGGCACTCTACAGCAACGCCACGCGCGAGCCTGTCTATCTGAAGATGAAAGGCGTGGTGCTGGAAGACGTAGTGGACTACTCCAACCGTTATCCCTACGACATGAACGGTCTGCTGAGCTCGGCGAACAACGTGGAGTTCGACGACGTGAAGAAGGGGCAGACGCGCGAAGTGGAAATCAATCTGCTGAACAACACCGAAGAGAACATGACGCCCAACATCCTGCACATGCCCACATGGCTCCATGCCCTGGCCATGCCTGAGACCTTGGAGCCCAACCGCAGCGGCAAGATCATCCTGACGCTGAACTCTGAGGAGGTGCACAACTATGGTCTGACGCAGGTCAGCGTCTATCTGGCCAAGCGCATCGGCGAGCGCATCAGCGACGAGACGGAGATTCCTGTCAGCGTCGTCCTTCTGCCCGAGGCACATTTCGAAGGACAGAACAGCGAGCTGGCACCCCTGTTGCACCTCTCTGCTGAAGCACTCAGCCTCGATGCCCACCACAAGAACGGCACCATCATCATGACCAACAAAGGCAAGAGCGCCCTGAAGATAACCTCGCTGCAGATGTTTACCGGTGGCATCAAAGTGAAGCTGCCCAAGAGCGAGCTGCAGCCAGGAGAGTCGACAAAGCTGCGCGTCAGCATCATTCCGGCTCAAATCAAGAAGGCACGCTCACAGCCTCGTATCCTTATGATCACCAACGACCCAAAGAATTCAAAAGTAGTCATCACCATCAACGTAGAATAAATGGAACATCCAGAGAACAGTGCAGAGTTTGCTGGCCTGCAAGTAAACAGCGGAGTAGAACAACAGTCTATCATCAACCCTTATCTGAAGCGAGGGCGCTTCCGCCGGCATGTGCTGAGCGCCGCGGACATGGTGGAAGGCATCCTGAAGGGCGACATCACCATCCTCTCGCAGGCCGTGACCCTGATAGAGAGCGTCAACCCCGACCATCAGGCCAAGGCGCAGGAGGTCATCGAGAAATGCCTGCCCTACAGCGGCAAGAGTGTGCGCATCGGCATCAGCGGCGTGCCCGGTGCCGGTAAGTCGACCTCCATCGACGAGTTCGGCATCCATCTGCTGAAAGAGAAGGGCGGCCGCTTAGCTGTCCTCGCTATCGACCCCTCGTCGGAGCGCTCGAAGGGCAGCATCCTGGGCGACAAGACACGCATGGAGAAGCTCGCCGTGCATCCCGACTCGTTCATACGTCCCAGCCCGTCGGCTGGCTCCCTCGGCGGCGTGGCCCGCAAGACACGCGAGACCATCATCCTCTGCGAGGCAGCCGGCTTCGACAAGATATTCGTGGAGACCGTCGGCGTAGGACAGAGTGAGACGGCCTGCCACTCCATGGTAGACTTCTTCCTGCTCATCCAGGTGGCCGGCACAGGCGACGAGCTGCAAGGCATCAAGCGCGGCATCATGGAAATCAGCGACGGCATCGTCATCAACAAGTGCGACGGTGACAACGTGGACCGCTGCCACATGGCCGCCACCAACTTCCGCAACGCCCTGCACTTCTTCCCCATGCCCGAGAGCGGATGGACACCGAAGGTGCTGTGCTACTCAGGATTCTACGGCATCGGCATCAAGGAGGTGTGGGACATGATCTACCAGTATTTCGACTTCGTCCGTGCCAACGGCTACTTCGATTACCGCCGCAACGAGCAGGCCAAATACTGGATGTATGAGAGCATCAACGAGCACCTGCGCCTCAACTTCTACAACAATCCCGTCATCCAGCAACAGCTACAGCAGGCCGAGCAGAGCGTCCTCATGGGGCAGAAAACCAGCTTCGTCGCCGCGCAGAATCTGCTGGACCAGTATTATCGTGACATCGTGATAACGGAATAACGTTATAACGAGCCGTCGTAATAACGTGATAACGTGATAACGTAATAACGAAAAGAATGTTACAAATAGAAATAGACAGCAGCAGCGGGTTCTGCTTCGGAGTGACCACAGCCATCAAGAAGGCAGAAGAGGAACTGGCCAAGGACGGGACGCTCTATTGCTTGGGCGACATCGTGCACAACGGCATCGAGTGCGAGCGCCTCAGACAGATGGGCCTCGTCACCATCAACCACGAGGAGATGGAACAACTGCATGACGTGAAAGTGCTGCTGCGTGCTCACGGCGAACCGCCCGAGACCTATGAGCTGGCACGGCAAAACAACATCGAAATCATCGACGCCACATGCCCCGTGGTGCTCAAGCTCCAGAAGAGAATCAAGGAGCAGTATGAGACTTCGCAACACTCCACCATCGTCATCTTCGGCAAGAAAGGCCATGCCGAGGTATTGGGCTTAGAGGGTCAGACCGACGGCAATGCGGTCATTATCGAGAGCTACGACGAGGTGGCCAATCCAACCGCGTCAAACCGTGTCAAGCCGTTGCTCGACTACTCACACGACATCTACCTCTTCTCACAAACGACGAAGAGCTTAGACGAGTTCCACCGCATCACCGAATACATTCAGAGTCACATCGCACCAACGGCTACGTTCAGGAGTTTCGATACCATCTGCCGCTCCGTAGCCAACCGTATGCCAAACATCACGGAGTTTGCAGCACGCCACGACCTCATTCTCTTTGTCTGCGGCCGCAAAAGTTCTAACGGCAAAGTGCTCTTCAGCGAATGTCACCGCGTGAATCCCAACAGCTACCTCATCGAAGGACCCGAGGAGATTGACGCCGCCTGGCTAAAGGGCATTCGCTCTGTGGGCATCTGTGGTGCCACCAGCACGCCGAAATGGCTCATGGAGCAGTGCCGCGACGCCATCTCGACTAAAGACTAACCCCAAAAGCCCTATCAGCCCTCTATGCTGCGACATTGTCGCAGCCCCACCTAAAAAAAACACATCTCCATGAAACGCTATCTGACAAGCTTCTTCATTATTCTTTTTCCATTCCTCTTCAGCGCTGCAGGGGAGCAGACGCCTTACGACATCATCCCTATGCCGCAGAAGATAACCATCGACAAGAAAGGGCGCACGCTCAACGTCGACGCTGCCACCGCCATCGTGGACAAGATCAACGCCGACATCGTCAACCCAGAGGGCTGGCGCATCACCGTTGACAAGAAGGGCATCACCGTCGAGGGCAGCACCGAGGCCGGCATCTTCTACGGCCATCAGGCTCTACGCCAAATATTGGTCCCCCTGTCGTCTCCCGAGGAGGGCATAGATGCACCAAAGAGTAATGAAGCCCCCTCAGGGGCAGTAGGGGTGGCTTCCCTACCCTACGCCACGATAGAGAGCACGCCGCGCTTCGCCTACCGAGGTATGCACCTCGACATCTGCCGCCATTTCTTCCCCAAGGAGGTGGTGAAGCAGTACATCGACATGCTGGCGCTGCACGGCATGAACACGCTGCACTGGCATCTCAGCGACGACCAGGGGTGGCGCATAGAAATCAAGAAATGGCCCAAGCTCACGGAGATTGGCGCCTGGCGACAGCGCACAGTCATTGGCCGCAACATGGGCCTCTACGATCACACCGTGCATGGCGGCTTCTACACACAGGACGACATCCGCGAGGTGGTGGACTATGCTGCCAAACGGCATATCACCATCATCCCTGAGATAGACATGCCCGGACACATGGTGGCCGCCGTCACGGCCTATCCTGAGCTGGGCTGCACCGGCGGCCCCTACGAGGTGTGGCCCGACTGGGGCGTCAGCGACGACATCCTCTGCGGCGGCAATCCCAAGGTCTACCAGTTCCTCACCGACATCATTGACGAGCTGACCGAGCTCTTCCCCTCCACCATCATTCACTTGGGTGGCGACGAGGCACCTAAGGTGCGATGGAAAGCCTGCCCACGCTGCCAGCAGAAGATACGCGAGCTGGGGCTGAAGAACGAGGACCAGCTGCAAGGCTACATGGTGCGTGAGATGGAGAAGGTGCTTGCCGCCAAGGGGCGCCGCATCATGGGATGGGATGAGATCATGTACTGTGACGTGCCTTCCACTGCCATCATCATGAACTGGCGCGACTGGAAGGGCGTTGACGACCCTGCCAAGCGCGGCTTCGACGTGGTGCGCACACCCAACTCCACGCTCTATTTCGACTTCTATCAGATTCCATCTTCCGACTGGACGAACACCACGCTCATAGGCGGCTACTCGCCTTTGGAGAAGGTCTACAACTACGACCCGACGCCAGAGACGCTGACTGACGAGGAGCGCGCACACGTCATCGGCGTGCAGGCCAACCTGTGGACGGAGTACATCGCCTACCCCGAGCTGATAGAGTATCAGGTGCTGCCGCGCATGGCCGCCTTGGCCGAGGTGCAGTGGGCCGACGCTGGGCAGAAGGACTATGACGCCTTCCTCCGCCGTCTGCCTCGCCTGCTCTCCATCTACGACCAACAGGGATGGCAGTATTGCCGCGCTGCGCTGAAAAAATGAAATGATGATCTGCAGTCTTGCCACATGTTCATAGGTGGTTCCGTTTTTTTATGGCGAGCAGTAAACCAAAAGAAAGGGTGAATAATGAAAAGGACAGACTTTTATAAGACTTGGATGGTGAGAGTGCTTCTGGTTCTACTCACTTATCACTTATCTGTCATCACTTCCTCGGCGCAGGCCAAACTCTCGCCCTGGCTGAGGCAGCTAACGAAAAAGGAAGCCAAAGCCAGAGCCGCCCGACAAGCGCCGCTGTCAGACAAGCGGGAGGTGATTGCTTTTACCAAGCTGAGCACCAACTCTGATGAAGTATTAACGGAGCACGGCTGCCGCAGTCTGGCGCATTTCGGCGACCTGCACATTGCCTCTATACCTATAGCAGAGCTGCCGAAACTGTGCGCCGACAGCCGCATCATGCGCATCGAAGCATCGCCCTCGAGCCACGCACTGATGGACACGACAGCCATCATCCTCAACGCCCCGCAGGCCTACGAGGGAGTCAACCTGCCACAGGCCTACACAGGCAGCGGTGTGGTGGTGGGCGTGATGGACATCGGCTTCGACCTGACACATCCCAACTTCTACAGCGCCGACACTACACGCTACCGCATCCAGCGCTTCTGGGACATGCTCTCGCAGGACACCATCGGCAGTCCCTTCCCCGTAGGCCGCGAATACACTACACGCGAAGAGCTGCTGGCCTTGGGTCACGCACGCGACGGCCTTGACTTCGAGCACGGCACCCACACACTCGGCATCGCCGCCGGCAGTGGCTACGACACACGGTATCGGGGCATGGCTCCCGATGCCGACATCTGTCTGGTGGCCAACGCCGTGAGCGATGACCTGAAATACATCGACTCTACCGACGTCTACAAATACACCTACGCCACCGATGCTCTCGGGTTCAAGTATCTCTTCGACTATGCGCAGTCGGTGGACAAGCCCTGCGTCGCCTCCTTCAGCGAGGGCAGCCAGCAAGACTTCTATGGCTACGACCTACTCTACTATGCCTTCCTCGACAGCCTCAGCGGCCCTGGCCGCATCATTGTGGCGGCAGCAGGCAACGAGGGCAAGAAGCGCAACTACATCTACAAACCCAGGGGCACAGAAAGCGCCGGCACCTTCCTGCGTAACGGTGATTCCACGATGGTGGTGGTGATGAGGGCCAACAGCGACTTCAACCTGCGCCTCGTGGCATACGGCGAGACCTACGACACGCTGACCGTCAGCCTGCGACAGGTGGTGGAGAGTGAAGACTCCACACTGATAGCCGAGAATCCGTTCTATAAGGCTGTCTTCGAGGCCTATCCCTCCTGTTACGATGAAGCCGAGACCTGTCTCGACCTGACCATCATCACAGACAAGGACATAGGAGGCAGTCCACGCCTGTCGTTAGAGATGCTGGGAGCGGAGGCCGACGTGGAGCTGTGGCGCATGAACGGACAGCTCAACACCTACCCCGTCAACCCCGACCTTGCCGACGGCCAGAGCGACCACTACATCCATTCACCCAGCAGTGCGCCGTGCGTCATCAGTGTGGGAGCCACCTCTTGGCGTGACCACTTCGTCAACATGAACGGCAGGGAACTCATCTATGACAACGGCACCGACGGACGCAAGGCCATGTTCTCGTCGATGGGCCCCACCTTCGACGGTCGCACGAAGCCCGACTGCGTGGCGCCGGGCAATTACGTCTACTCATCCTACAGCAGTTTCAAGCTGGAGGAGCATCCCGATGACATCACTCTGCACGCTGCCCTCTTCCCCTTCAACGGGCGCACCTACGCCTGGGGCACCAGCAGCGGCACCTCGATGTCGACGCCGGCTGTTGCAGGTGCCATCGCCCTGTGGCTCGAGGCTTGTCCCTCGCTGACGATGGACGACGTGAAAGGAGTGCTGCAGCGCACCTGCCGCCACTATGACCCATCGCTCACCTACCCCAACAACAGCTATGGCTACGGCGAGGTGGATGTCTATGCCGGTCTGCTCGACATTCTCGGCTTCACCTCCATACGCGACATTCCCCGCCAGCACACAGCGGCACGCATCACCGTCAGTGGAAGCCAACTGCACATCGTACTGCCAGAAGCAGCCACTGCCAGCACTTCCCTGCGCATCTACGACCTCAGCGGACATCCTGTTTTCCACACCGTTCTCATGCGCGGCAGCGATACATACACCCTCGACCTGCCCACGCTGAAGTCGGCCGTCTATGCCGTATGTGTGGGAAACGCCTCAACGCTGGTCAGGATTAGTCCACGCCAGTAAGCGATGGAGTTGAACAGACAAAGACCCATCAAAAAAAAGTTTGCGGACTGCCAGTCTGAATCCTTCAGGCTGGCAGTCCGCAAACTGTGTTGTAAGTGATGGCTACTCGCGATTGCCCAGAATACGGAGCAGATAGATGAAGAGGTTGATGAAGTCGAGATAGAGCGACAGCGCACCGAGGAGTGCGAGTTTCTGCATCGACTCGCTGGCATCGGGAGCCTGCAGGCACATCTGCTTGATTTTCTGGGTGTCCCATGCGGTGAGACCGACAAAGATAAGCACGCCGGCATAGCTGATAATCATGTCTAAGCCCGAACTCTTCATAAAGAGATTGACCACGGTGGCAATGATGAGTCCGATGAGAGCCATCATCAGCATCTTGCCCATCGTTGAAAGGTCTTTCTTCGTGACGTAGCCGAACACCGACATGGCCGCAAACGTTCCTGCCGTGATGAAGAACACCGTGGCGATGCTCGACATGGTGTAGACGAGGAAGATGGACGACAAGACAGCTCCGTTGAGCACTGAGTAGACCACAAACATCAGCGTGGCCACGGGCAGCGACAGCTTATTAATGGCTGCGCTGAGCGCGAAAACGAGGCCCAGCTCGGCAATGAACAGAATCCAGATGGTGGCACTGTTGCCGTAGATGAGATTCAGCAGCGTGTAGTTGTGAGCCACAACCCATGCGGTGAGACCCGTGATGACAAGTGCCATCGACATCCAAACGTAGACTTTACGCATCAGCGCAGGAAAGGCCACGGCAACTTTCTCTTCGCGAGCTGCTACCGACTGATAGTTTAGTTGTTGAAAATCCATAAAATGTTTAAGTGTTAAAGTGGTTAATAATTTCAGTTACTTTCTCTACCTCAGCATCGGTCATGGCCTGATGGCAGGGGATGCTGAGTTCCTGAGCGTGTATGCGCTCAGTAACAGGCAAGCAAAGATTGTGCCAATCGGCATAGCAAGCCTGTTGATGTGGCGGAATGGGATAATGAATCATGGTCTGCACGCCGTTCTCTGCCAAAAAGTCTTGCAAGGCATCGCGGCGTTCACAGAGCAGAGGAAAGATGTGCCAGACAGACTCCCCTACTGCCCCCGAGGGGGCTTCTTTTCTCTTTAGGCCATTTGTGTCGCCCTCGGGAGACGACAGGAGGGCTATGTTCTCCAAGTAGTAGGCGGCGATGGCACGGCGGCGGGCGTTGTCCTCGTCCAGATATTTCAGCTTGACGGAGAGGACGGCGGCCTGCACCTCATCCATGCGTGAGTTGCGGCCGATGTGGTCGAAGACGTACTTGCGCGATGAGCCGTAGTTGGCAATGCTGCGCAGGGTGGCGGCCAGCTGGTCGTCGTCAGTCGTCACCGCACCGGCATCGCCCAGGGCGCCGAGGTTCTTGCCGGGGTAGAAGCTGTGAGCGGCAGCGTGGCCGAGAGAGCCGGTATGCCTGGAGAGTAGACTACAGCCATGCGCCTGGGCGTTGTCCTCGATGAGGAGGAGATTGTGGGCACGGCAGATGGCAGCGATGCGCTCGGTGTAGGCGCAGCGGCCATAGAGATGGACAAGCATGATGGCACGGGTGTGCGGCGTGACGGCCTGCTCTATCAGCGAGTCATCTATCTGGAAGGTGTCGAGCCGCGGTTCCACAAGCACGGGCTTCAAGCGATTCTCGGTGATGGAGAGGATGGAGGCTATGAAAGTGTTAGCCGGCACGATGACCTCGTCGCCCTCGTGCAACACATTATTATATATATACGCGCGAAGGATGAGCGTCAGCGCGTCGAGGCCGTTGGCCACGGCGACGCAGTGCTTCGTTCCTATGAATCGCGCATACTCCTCCTCGAAGCGCTCCGTAGCCTCGCCACGCAGGTACCAGCCAGAGTCGATGACGCGGCCGACGGCCTCATGAATCTCGTCGGCGTGCATCGCGGTGATGCGTTTCAGCGGCAGGTAGTCAATCATCATGTTCAAGGATTACGAGAGTGTCCATTCATACCAGTCGTAGCAGATGCCACGCCCTCCGAAGCCCTCTTTCTGATAGATGAGCTGTTCGTTGAGATAGGTGCCATGCTTCTCCGTGGAAATGCCGAAGTCGAAGTAAGTGTGAGCCTGAAGCGCCTGGCTTATGACTGATTCAAACAGCAAGTCGAGCACATGCAACTCCTTACCCTTCCTGCTGGCTGCGATATACTGCGTATGAACGACACGACGGAAGACATAGAGCACGGTTCCGCCCAAGGTCTCACTTCCCTGTTTCGCTACCACCAGTCGGATGTTCTCTGGAAGCCTGCCGTGCAGCAGTTCTATCTCCTCTACGGTATGCACAGGATTCAGCCCATAGCGTTCCTGCAAGTTCTTTGTCAGTATCTGCCAGAAAGGACGGTAGTCGTCAGTCTCTTCAATGGTGATGCCAGCACTGCGGGCGTGCTTTACCCCACATTCACGGATGCGATACCACTTGTTGAGTTGTTCGCGGGTGATGGTCGATGACAAGCCTCTGGAGATGCGTGCATCGCACACCTCAATCAGGGCATAGAGGTCTTCCTCCGACGGCTGACGGTGGTAAATCCAGGGCACCGGCTTATAGATGACGTTCTGCAGCCCTTCATCGTGCAGCAAGCTGTTCACCGTTTTGAATATCTGCAGCACATCGGCAGCTGTTGTCTTGTCACTCATCACCAGACCGCCATACGTCAGTCCCTGATGCGAATAAAACGTCTGCCCTGCCACATTGCCGGGCAGCAGCGCATACAGTTTTCCACGGCGATAAATCATGAGTGAGTGGTCGTGAAAGCGCTCAGCATGGTAGTCCATGTAGCGTCTGTCGAAGAGGAAGGTTCCGTTCTTCGACTGCTCCACGAACTGATTCCACTCGTCAGCCTGTGCAGGATTATAACGCCTTACTTCGAACATCCCACGTAGTTTAAGAATTCATCATAGTCCTCAATATAGTCGTCGGCGTCGTAGTGCTCCGATGCCAGGACGAGGCAGACGGCGCCGCTGGAGAAGTCATCGAGCGTGCGCCAGGTATTGGTTTCTATGAGCAGTCCCTGCCAAGGGTGATTGAGCAGCACGGTGGTCCGCTCCTGTCCGTTGTCGAGAGTGACGTGGAACGAACCGCTGAGCGCTATGACAAACTGCTTCAGCTTTTTGTGAGCATGACCGCCACGGCTCTCGCCACCCGGCACGTCGTAGACCCAGTAGGCCCTTTTGATTTCAAAGGGGACAAGGGCCTGGGCCTCGGCAAAAGTGAGGTTGCCACGGGGGTCGGAGACCTTTGGCAGGTCGATGAGTCTTCCTATCATAGTCAGTAAGGGGCGAGGCGGGGCCTCGCCTTACGCAAAGCCTTAACGGTTTTTGTACATGTTGTCGTAATACTTCTGGTAGTCGCCGGAGGTGACGTTGTCGAGCCATTCCTGGTTGTCGAGATACCAGCGGACGGTCTTCTCGATGCCCTCCTCGAACTGCAGGCTGGGCTCCCATCCAAGTTCTTTTTGCAGCTTGGTGCTGTCGATGGCGTAGCGCAGGTCGTGGCCGGCGCGGTCGGTGACGTATGTGATGAGATCCATGTCCTCACCCTCCTTGCGGCCAAGCAGACGGTCGACGGTGTTGATGAGCACACGGATGATGTCGATGTTCTTCCACTCGTTGAAGCCGCCGATGTTGTAGGTCTCAGCTATCATGCCCTGATGGAAGATGAGGTCGATGGCACGGGCGTGGTCTTCGACGTAGAGCCAGTCGCGCACATTCTCGCCCTTGCCATAGACGGGCAGCGGCTTGCGATGGCGAATATTGTTGATGAAGAGCGGGATGAGCTTCTCGGGGAACTGGAACGGGCCGTAGTTGTTCGAGCAGTTGGTCACGATGACGGGCATTCCGTAGGTGTCGTGGTAGGCACGGACGAAGTGGTCGCTGGAAGCCTTGGCAGCGCTGTAGGGCGAGTGCGGGTTGTACTTCGTGGTCTCGAGGAAGAACTTGTCGCCGTAGGCCAGGTGATGCTCTGCGCTGGAGGCGGTGGTGGTGAACGGCGGCTCGATGCCCTCGGGATGCGTCAGCTCCAAGGCGCCGTAGACCTCATCGGTAGAGATGTGGTAGAAGCGCTTGCCCTCATAGCGCTCGGGCAGCGACTCCCAGTAGAGTTTGGCAGCCTGAAGGAGGCTGAGCGTGCCCATGACGTTGGTCTTGGCAAAGGTAAACGGGTCCTTGATGGAGCGGTCGACGTGGCTTTCGGCAGCGAGGTGGATGATGCCGTCCACCTTCTTGTCCTGCATGAGCTGGTAGAAGGCGTCGAAGTCGCAGATGTCCATCTTCACAAACTCATAGTTGGGTTTGTCCTCGATGTCCTTCAGGTTGGCCAGGTTGCCGGCATAGGTCAGCTTGTCGAGGTTGATGATGTGATACTCGGGATACTTGTTCACGAAGAGGCGCACCACATGACTTCCAATGAAGCCTGCGCCACCGGTAATAACGATTGTTCTCATAACTTATGTTCTATTATTTGTTTTTTTCTTTCTGTTCCAAATGCCGAGGGCGAACATGACGACAAAGGCGATAATGAAGGTCTGCGCAGCATCGGCCCATGTCTTTTCCATGCCTAAGATATATGTTAATAACGTAGCCACTGCTGCTACTATTGTGCAGGTGGTCAGTTCAATCAACCATTTTTTCAGTTCATTCATGCTTTCTGGGGTCTGAGAGGGTGATGACTTCGAGGTCTTTGAACGTGGCGCCGTCTATGGTGAGGCGCATCAGTGTGCGCTCCGGGTGCCAGCCCTGCAAGCCTGCCGCACCGGGATTGAGGTGGAGCAGGTTGAGCGTCTTGTCGTACTTTACCTTGAGGATGTGTGAATGTCCGGCGATGAACAGCTGGGGCGGATTGGCGAAAAGCGTGGAGCGCACTGAGGGGTCGTAGTTGCCGGGGTAGCCTCCGATGTGCTTGATGAGCACGTCAGTATCCTCGCACTTGAAGCGGAGGAGTTCACGATACATCAGACGCAGGTCGCCGCCGTCGCAATTGCCGCATACGGCTCTCAGAGGTCTGAACTCAGCCAGGCGCTCGGCCACCTCGACGGTGCCGATGTCGCCGGCATGCCATATCTCGTCACAGGACTCGAAGTAGTGCAGGTACTTCGGGTCCCAGTAGCCGTGGGTGTCACTGATAATGCCGATTCTTTTCATTCTTTTTTAGCTTTTTGTAGGTCTTATGGGACTTATAGGACCTATAGGTCTTATGGGACTTATAGGACCTATAGGACTTATAGGACCTATAGGACTTATAGCCCAAACTTCTTCCGCACAAACTCGGCTATGAACTGCTCAGTCTGCTCAATGCCGAGGATACTGGCGTCGATGCAGAGGTCGTAGCTCTGGGCTGCGCCCCATCGCTTGCCAGTGTAGTAATTGTAGTATTCCGCGCGCTGCTTCTCGCCCTGCTCAATGACCTTGCGGGCCTCGTCGGGCGACACGCCCATTTTCTTTGCGATATGCTCCACCCGGAACTGCATGGAGGCTGTGATGAAGACATTGACAGTGTTGGGGAAGTCGCGCAGCACATAGTCGGCACAGCGGCCCACGAAGACACACGAGCTCTTGGCGGCTTCCTTGCGGATGGCATCGCTCTGAAACTTGAAGAGGCTTTCTTGCGAGAAGTTGTTCAGGTAGAAGCTCTCACTGGCGGTATTGTTGGTATAAGGCAAGTGAAGAAATGTCCTCAGAAAGCCCTTGCGCTCGTCGTTCTTCTCGAAGAACTCCTCTGAGAATCCGCTCTCCTTGGCCGCGATGTTGAGAATCTCACGGTCATAATACTGAGCACCGAAGTCTTGCGCCAGCATACGTCCAATGTCGTGGCCGCCAGAGCCAAGCTGCCGTCCTATGTTAATGATGATTGGGTTGTTCATAAGCCTTTATTTTTCTTAGATACCACAACAGGATGGGAATGGTGACAAGGAAAGCCGCCATGTCGCTGGCAGGCATAGAGTACCACACACCGTCGAGCTGCCAGAACTTCGGCAGGATGTAGGCCAGGGGCAACAGCATGAAGAGCTGACGCGACAGCGAGAGAAAAATGCTGATTTTCACCTTGCCGATGCACTGGAAGAAATTGGTGATGACGGCCTGCGAGCCGACGACAAAGAACACCAGCATGTCGAGTACGAGGCCATGTGCCGACAGCTCTACCAGCGCAGGGTCGGTGGCGAAGACACGGGCTATCTGTATCGGGAAGAGCATGCTGAAGGTCCAGCCAATCAAGAGGATGGTGGTGGCGGCAGCTATCGACTGCCACAGGCAGCGAAACATGCGGTCAAACTTTCGGGCACCGTAGTTATAGCCCACAATGGGCTGCATGCCTTGCGTGATGCCCATGACAAACATAAAGAGGGCCATCACCATGGAGTTGGCAATGGAATAGGCCCCTACGGCCAGGTCGCCGCCATAGCGGTAGAACTGGTTGTTCATGAAAATAACGATGACACACGATGTGCTCTGCATCAGGAAGGGCGAGATGCCAATGGCGATGATGTTGCGCACCAGCTCCGACTTCAGCCGGTAGATGCCCCGCTTCAGGTGCAGCAGCTCCTTCTTGTTGCTGAATATCCACATCTGCCAGCACATAGCCATGGTCTGCGAGGTGATGGTGGCCAAGGCTGCACCGCGGATGCCCCAGCGCAGCCACCACACGAAGGCAAACACCAGCGCGATGTTCATGCCCACGGTAAACAGGGTGGCATACATGGCGTGGCGCGGCTTGCCTGCAGCACGCAGCACGGCGTTCATGCCGAAGTACATGTGAGTGATGATATTGCCGGCCAGGATGATCTGCATGAACTGGCGGGCATAGGGCAGCGTGGCGTCGGAAGCACCGAAGAAGCGCAGGATGGGATCGAGGAAGACCATGCAGACAAGCATGAACAGGAAACCCACGATGACATTCAGCGTCACCGTGTTGCCCAGCAGGTGCTGTGCCGTCTCATAGTCGCGCTGACCCAGCTTCACACTGATGCATGTCGAGGCACCCACGCCGACAGCAGCGCCAAAGGCGGCACTCAGATTCATAAACGGCATGGTGATGCCCAAACCGGCTATGGCGTCAGGCCCCACCATCTGACCTATCGACGCACGGTCGATGATATTATATAATGAGGAGGCCGTCATCGCAACGATGGCGGGCAGGGCATACTGCCACAACAGTTTGCCTACAGGCTTCTGCCCCAGCTCCAGGGCCTTCTGTTTATTGTCCATAATGCTATTTCGACTGCAAAGGTACACTCTTTTTTTGAAAAACACGGCTTTTCACCAAAAAAACTTATCACAGAAAAAAAGTCCGAAGGCTTCGGACACTTTGTCCGAAGCCTTCGGACACTCTGTCCGAAGCCTTCGGACTGTCCGTCCGAAGGCTTCGGACGAAAATTCCGGAATATAAAGTAATTCAACTTTCGCAAGTTTTGCATCACGGATTCGGGCTCCGCACAGTTGAGCGGTCACGAACAGAGTAAAAAGAGAGTAAAAAAGATGGTTTGCACGTTATTTTCACTGCGTGAACACCGGTTTTGGAACGCCATCTGTTAGTTTTTCAGAAAAAAATACTGTTTTTTGTCCATGAATGTAAAAAAATAACTATCTTTGCACATTCCATAGCAAACCCAAGCACCTGAAACAGGAAAATGAAACGCATACTCCTTCTCGCCCTTCTCCTCACCGCAGTCCTGGCCGTCGGGGCCAAGAGCAAGGTGGCCGTGAAGAAAAAGACCTACTGCTACAGATATTATCTCACCGACAAGCAGGCCACCACCTACACCCTGGCCAAGCCGCAGCGCTTCCTCTCCGAGAGGAGCATTGAGCGGCGCAACAGGCAGCACCTGCCCATCGACAGCACCGACCTGCCCGTGCCTCGGCAGTATGTACGCCAGTTTGCCGTGAAGGGAGCCACCGTCATCGGCACCAGCCGCTGGCAGAACACGGTGTTGGTACGCTCGGCCGACACACTCGTGCTGAACCGCTTGGCCATGCTGCCCATTGTCAAGGAGAGCCGCTGTGTCTATATAGCCCCCGACTCTGTGGATAAGAATGACGACATCCCGCGCAACGTGCACGACAGCTTCAACCGCTGGGACTCAGTGCACAACGAGCCTTACGGCATGGCGTCAGACCAGATAGAGATGCTGAACGGCCGCATCCTGCACGACGACGGGCTGACGGGCAAAGGCATGGTCATCGCCATCCTCGACGGCGGATTCCAGAACTACAACCGCATACCGGCCCTGCAACATGCACGAGTGCTTGGCGTGAGAGACTTCGTCAACCCCGGCGACCCGAATGACCCCGACTATCCCGGCAGGGACTTCCACCAGATGGACCACGGCACACGTGTCTTCTCGGCGATGGCGGCCTATGCACCCGAGGTGATGATTGGCACGGCGCCCGATGCTTCCTACTGGCTGTTGCGCACGGAAGAGCCGCCTACCGAACAGCCTGTTGAGGAAGACTTCTGGACGATGGCGGCAGAGTTTGCCGACTCGGTGGGCGTCGACGTCATCAACTCATCGCTGGGCTACTACAAGTACGACGACGGGCTGCCCAGCTACCGTCTGCGCGACCTCGACGGCCAGACGGCTTTCGTGTCGCGCTCGGCATCGATGCTGGCTCGTAAAGGCATCGTTCACTGCAACTCAGCCGGCAACAGCGGCATGGGCGAATGGAAGAAGATTGGTGTGCCCGCCGATGCGCCCGATATCCTCACCGTGGGAGCCGTAGACAAGAAGGGCAAACTGGCCACGTTTTCAAGCATTGGCCCCTCGCAGGACAATCGTGTAAAGCCCGACGTCGTGGCCCTGGGACACAACACCACGCTCATCTCGGGCCGCGGCACGCTGGTGCACGACATGGGCACATCGTTCTCCACACCCGTCACCTGCGGCTTGGTGGCCTGCCTCTGGCAGGGGCTGCGCCACCTCACGGCCCTGCAAATCATAGACCTCATCCGCCAGAGTGCCGACCAGCATGATGCTCCCAACAACATCTATGGCTACGGCCTCCCCAATTTCTGGAAAGCCTACCAGTCAGGCCTGAACCAGTAGGTCCCATAAGTCCCATAAGACCCATAAGACCCATAAGTCCCATAAGTCCCATGACAGCCCTCTCCCTCCTTGAGCTCAACACCCTGGTGCGCCAGGTCATTGAGCGTACCCTCAACCACGAATACTGGGTGGAGGCAGAGCTGTCGGAGTGCCGCGAGAGCCGCGGCCACTGCTACATGGAGCTGATTCAGAAAGAGCCCGGCGCAGCCACACCCGTAGCAAGAGCCTCGGCCAAGTGCTGGCGCTCACAGTGGATGATGCTGCAGCCTTACTTCGAGCGCACCACAGGCCAGACCTTGCACGCCGGACTGAAAGTGCGACTGAAGGTCTATGCACAGTTCCACGAGGCCTACGGCTTCTCATGGATCGTCACCGACATCGACCCCACCTTTACGCTGGGCGACATGGCTCGCAAGAGGCAGGAAATCATCCGCCAGCTGAAGGAAGAGGGCATCTTCGACCTGCAGAAGGAACTCACGCTGCCGTTGTTCTGCCAGCGCATCGCCGTCATCTCCTCAGAGACAGCCGCCGGCTACGGTGACTTCGTCAACCAACTCACCAAGAACGACCGCGGCCTGCAGTTCAGCGTGCAGCTCTTCCCGGCCGTCATGCAGGGCGAACAGGTGGAACAGAGCATCATAGCCGCGCTGAATGAAATCTATAAAGCCCACTCTTCGTCCCCCGAGTGGGACACCATTGCTGGCAAGCCTTTCGACGCCGTCGTCATCATCCGCGGCGGTGGCGCTACGGCCGACATGTCGGGCTTCGACACGCTGGCTTTGGCCGAGAACGTGGCCAACTTCCCCCTTCCCATCATCACCGGTATAGGACACGACCGCGACGAGAGCATCCTCGACATGGTGTCGTTCCAGCGAGTGAAAACGCCAACGGCCGCCGCCGCACTGCTCGTGGCACACGCAGAGGAGGTGCTTGACACCATCGACGACGCTGAGAACCGCATCACCCGATACGCACAGCAAAAGCTTTCAACGGTCAACCTCCAGCTGTCAAACCTGGAAAAAGCGCTCCCACGCCTCTTCACCGTTGTCAAGACTCGACAGGAAGCGCGGCTCGACGCACTCTACAGTCGCATAGCTCATCACGCACAACAGAAACTCTCTGCCTACCACCTTCAACTGTCAACATATCAAGCCTGTATCCCACTCTTCCTTGAAAGAAGGTTGAAGTCAGAGCACCATCGCTTAGAGCTGTTGGAGGAGAAGGCAAAAGCCCTCGACCCCACCCTACTGCTGCGCCGTGGCTACAGCATCACCATGAAGGACGGCAAGGCCGTGCGCGATGCCGCCAGCCTCCACCCCGGCGATGACATCAGCACACGCCTGGCCAACGGCACCATTCATTCCACCGTTCATGAGTAAAAACACATCCCTATGGCTAAAGAAATGAAATACGAACAGGCCTTTGCCGAACTGCAGGCCATTGTCCACAAAATGGAGAACGACGAGCTGGACATCGACCAGATGGCCGAACAGCTGAAACGCGCACAGCAACTCATCAAGCTCTGCCGCGACAAACTGACCAAGACCGACGAGGAAATCAAGAAGATATTGGGCGAAGAGAAATAAAACTCCGCAAAATTTGCGCGTTTCACGAAAAATGTCTATCTTTGCCCCCAATGAACCAGAAAAAGAAGAAAGACCGCATAGCACCGGCAGAAAAGAAAGCCGCTCTGATGGAAGCCAGCAAGTTCATCTTAGACCTTGCAAAGCTTGTCTTTGCCGGAATTATCCTTGGCAGTATTATGGACATGGGCATCAGTAAAGGTGGCCTTCTCTTAGTTGGAGGACTGATTGTCTGCGTCTTCATTTTCTTGGGTGCGTATTCCTATTATTATGCAATAAAAAAGTTTTGACTATGACTTTTGAAACTGAATTTTATCTGTTTCTTTCTTTCTGGGCTGTAGCTGCTGCTGTGGCAGTCATATTTCTGACCAGATGGGCTGGTCATGACGACCATGATTCTGCAATCGAATAAACTATAACAAATATGAAGAACTTAGACTGGGCCAACTTGTCGTTTGGCTACATGAAAACCGACTACAACGTGCGTTGCTATTATCGCGACGGCAAATGGGGAGAGATTGAGGTCTGCTCCGACGAGTATCTGAAACTGCACATGGCCGCTACCTGCCTGCACTACGGACAGGAGGCTTTCGAAGGCCTGAAGGCTTATCGCTGCCCTGACGGCAAGGTGCGCATCTTCCGCGTGGATGAGAATGCAGCCCGACTGCAGTCCACCTGCCGAGGCATCATGATGCCCGAGGTAAGCACCGAACTGTTCACAGAGATGGTGAAGAAGGTGGTGCGATTGAACCAGGAGTGGATTCCCACCTACGAGAGCGGTGCCACGCTCTACATCCGACCGCTGCTCATCGGCACCAGCGCACAGGTGGGCGTGCATCCCGCCAAGGAATACTGCTTCCTCATCTTCGTCACACCCGTAGGCCCGTACTTCAAGGGAGGATTCGCTGCCAATCCCTACGTCATCATCCGTGACTACGACCGCTCGGCCCCCCTCGGAACAGGCAAGTACAAGGTGGGTGGCAACTACGCCGCATCGCTCTTCGCCAACAACTTGGCACACGAGAAGGGCTATGCCTGCGAGTTCTACCTCGACGCCAAGGAGAAAAAATACATGGACGAGTGTGGCGCTGCCAACTTCTTCGGCATCAAGAACAACACCTACGTCACGCCAAAGTCAACATCCATCCTGCCCTCCATCACCAACAAGTCGCTGATGCAGGTGGCTGAGGACTTGGGCATGAAGGTGGAGCGCCGCCCCATCCCTGAAGAGGAGCTGGAGACCTTTGAAGAGGCCGGTGCTTGCGGCACGGCTGCCGTCATCAGCCCCATCAGCTACATCGACGACCTCGACACTGGCAAGCGCTACAGCTTCGGCGACAAGCCCGGACCCATGTCGAAGAAGCTCTTCGACACACTGCGCGGCATCCAGTATGGCGAGTTAGAAGACAAGCACGGCTGGACCACCGTCGTCATCGACTAAAATGGGCAGCATGTTGCAATATCATTGCAGCAAACAACAAAAAGCATGAGCAAAGGAAAACTGGCGAAGTTCGCCGACATGGAGACCTACAGGAACGTCTTTCAATATCCCTATTCGGTAGTGAGCGACGTTCCCTTTGCCATGCGCGGCCATTGGCGCGAGCAGTATTTCCATAACGACAACCCTATCATTCTGGAGCTGGGCTGCGGCAAGGGCGAATATGCTGTGGAATTAGCCAAGGCACACCCTGACCGCAACTACATCGGCGTGGACATCAAAGGCGCCCGCATGTGGACGGGAGCCACGCGCGCCTTGCAAGAAGGGATAGAGAACGTGGCTTTCCTGCGCACGAACATTGAAATCATAGACCGTTTCTTTGCTGACGACGAGGTACAGGAGATATGGCTTACATTCAGCGACCCGCAGATGAAGAACCCACGCAAGCGCCTCACCAGCACTTACTTCATGGAGCGCTATCGACGATTCCTGCAAGACCGAGGCATCATACACCTGAAGACCGACTCCAACTTCCTCTTCACCTACACCAAACTGATGGTGGAGAAGAATGGCCTTCCGCTCATAGAGAGCACCGAAGACCTCTATCATTCAACTCACCTTACGCCAAACACTGCTCACCTCCTGACTATTCAGACTTACTACGAGCAAATGTGGCTTTCGCGTGGCTTGAGCATCAAATACATTCAATTCCTTCTGCCACACGAAGGCGAGCTGAACGAACCAGACATTGAGATAGAGCTGGACGACTACCGCAGTTATCACCGCACAAAGCGCAGCCCGCTTGAAACCCGAAAATAGACCAAAGACATGAAAAGACTTCTGCTTAGCTTATCTTTCATTTTCCTCCCATTATGCGCAGCACTGGCGCAGGAACTTGTAGTAACGGTAGACTCCATAGGACAATTCGGCACACGACTGCCTGACAGCCTGCGCTATTCGATGACCGAACTGAAGATTACCGGTCCGATGGGTGGCCCCGACATAAAGATTCTGCAGAGCATGCTGAAGAGTCCGCGTCAGAAGAAAGCCAACGACAAGGTGCTCACCGTGCTCGACCTCTCGGAAGTGACCATCGTGGAGAGCCGCGGCAGCTTCCACACCAAGGCCAACATTCTTCCTGCCAGCATGTTCCAAGGCTGCAAGAATCTGGAGCGCGTCAGCCTGCCGTCAGCAACTCAGGAGGTAAGCATCAGCCTATTCAGTGGCTGCGTCAACCTGAAAGAAGTGGAGATTCCAGAAGGCACGACGCTCATCAACAAATATGCCTTCAATGGTTGTACAAGTCTGAAGGAGGTGAAACTGCCATCAACCATCACATCTATCAAGAACCATGCCTTCGACGGATGCACGGCGCTTAGCAGCATAGAGATTCCCGATGCCGTGGAAGTCATCGACGAGGATGCCTTCGCCAACTGCAAAGTGTTGGAACGCATGCACCTGCACGACACCAACATCAAGGCTGTCAAGGCCGAGACCTTTGCCCGCTGTGAGCGCTTGGAAGCCATCACACTGCCGCCCTCGGTGACATTCATCGGCAACGAAGCGTTCAAGGGATGTACCGCCTTGGAAAACATCCAAATGCCGGAGGCCATCAGCGAAATAGGCAACAGTGCTTTCGAGCAGTGCCAGAGCCTGCGCTCCATCGAGATGGCCTCAGCCACCGTTATAGGCAGCAATGCCTTCCGCGGCTGCATGTCTCTGGAAAATGTGGAGATAGAGCGGGTGAACAAGATTGGCAACGAAGCCTTCAAGAACTGCACGGGATTAAGCACCGTATCGCTGGACGGTAATCTTTCGGCTATTGGAACCGAGACATTCATGGGCTGCAGCAACCTCATCAGCATCACAATGCCGGCAACAGTGAAGACCATCGGGACACGTGCCTTCACCGACTGCAAGTCGCTGGGCACCATCAACCTGCCCGATGGCCTGACACGCATCTACGACCATGCCTTCGAAAACTGTGCCTCTTTGCGCTATATCGTTGTTCCTAACATGGTGAAGCAGCTGGGCAGCGACACCTTCCAGAACTGCGCCTCGCTCGACAGCGTTATCATTGGAGGGTTCATAGACAAGATTGAGAGCGATGTCTTCCGCTACTGCCACTCCCTGCGCACCGTCAGCCTGCCTATCTCGGTGAAGAGCATCGGCGACGATGCCTTCGGAGAGTGCACATCGCTGACATCCATCAACCTGCCCATCTCCATCACCAGTATCGGTGATGACGCCTTTGAGAAGTGCGCCTCGCTCAGCTCCATCACTGTGCCTGCCGCCTGCTCATCCATTGGCAGCGCCTCGTTCCGCGAGTGCACCGCATTGCTGCGCGTAGAGCTGCCCGCCGCACTGAAAAAGATTGGCGGCAACGCCTTTGCCAAGTGTGTATCACTGAAGGAAGTGATCATGGCATCGCCGTTACCGCCCAGCATTTCACACAGCACCTTCAAGGGCGTGGTGATGGCTGCTTGCAAGATTATCGTTCCGAAGGGTGCCCGCAACAACTATCGCAGCGACAAGTCATGGAACAAACTGCCCAACATTCTGGAGCAGGAGCAATAAAAAAAGCCCCCGAAGGGGCTATGCTAAAAGGACTTACAGCACTTGAATCAATAGTTCTCGGCCTTCACCTGGAAGTAAGCCTGTGCATGATTGCACACGGGGCACTCTTCGGGTGCTTTCTTGCCGATGACGATGTGTCCGCAGTTGGAGCACTGCCAGATGACGTCATTGTCGCGTGAGAACACCATTTCCTTGCGCACATTGTCCAACAGGCGGCGATAGCGCTCCTCATGCTCCTTCTCGATGGCAGCTACGCCTTCCATCTTCGCGGCTATCTCGTCAAAGCCTTCCTCACGGGCCTCACGGGCCATGCGGGCATACATGTCAGTCCACTCAAAGTTCTCGCCGCTGGCGGCATCCTCCAGATTGGTGGCCGTGTCTGAGACCTTGCCTCCGTTGAGGTACTTGTACCACAGCTCGGCATGTTCCTTCTCGTTGGCTGCCGTCTCCAAGAAGATGTTGGAAATCTGCACATAGCCGTCCTTCTTGGCCTTCGACGCAAAGAACGTGTACTTGTTTCTTGCCATTGACTCGCCTGCAAAGGCTTCCTGCAGGTTCTTCTCAGTCTTTGTTCCTTTTAAGTCTTTCATGTTGATAATCACTTTTTAGTTGTTAATAAACAGTCTGTACGGCTGCAAAGATAGTGTTTTTTCCCGATTCACACAATTTTTTATGCTTTTTCTTTTTTGAGGCAATAAAAAAGAGGAGAAAGCGTTATTTCTTTAATGATTATCCGCAGTATTTTCAGCAATTATTGACATCCATATCATATGGCAAAAGTAGCATTGATAACAGGTATCACCGGGCAGGACGGCAGCTTCCTGGCTGAGTTCCTGATTGAGAAAGGATATGAAGTGCACGGCATCCTGCGCCGCAGCAGTTCGTTCAACACGGGACGCATTGAGCACCTTTATCTGGACGAGTGGGTACGGGATATGAAGAAGAAACGCCTGGTGAACCTCCACTGGGGCGATATGACCGACTCTTCCAGCCTCATCCGCATCATCAGCGAAATCAAACCTGCCGAGATTTACAACCTCGCCGCACAGAGCCACGTGAAGGTGAGTTTCGATGTGCCAGAGTTCACCGCCGATGCCGACGCCATGGGCGTGCTGCGCCTGTTGGAGGCCGTCCGCATTGCAGGTCTGGCCAGCACTTGCCGCATCTATCAGGCATCCACCTCCGAGCTCTTCGGACTTGTACAGGAAGTGCCGCAAAAGGAGACGACGCCTTTCTATCCGCGCTCGCCCTACGGCGTGGCAAAGCTCTACGGATTCTGGATTATGAAGAACTACCGCGAGAGCTACAACATGTACTGTTGCAACGGCATCCTCTTCAACCACGAGAGTGAACGGCGCGGCGAGACCTTTGTCACCCGCAAGATTACCCTCGCCGCTGCTCGCATCGCGCAGGGATTTCAGGACAAGCTCTACTTAGGCAACCTCAACTCGCTGCGCGACTGGGGCTACGCCAAGGACTACGTGGAGTGCATGTGGCTCATCTTGCAGCAGGAGAAACCCGAAGACTTCGTCATCGCCACAGGTCAATACCACTCCGTACGCGAGTTCTGCACACTGGCCTTCAAGGAGGTGGGCATCACACTACGCTGGGAAGGCGAAGGCATAGACGAGAAAGGCATCGACACAGCGTCAGGCAAAGTATTGGTGGAAGTCGACCCAAAGTATTTCCGTCCTGCTGAGGTGGACCAGCTACTGGGCGACCCGTCGAAGGCCAAGCAACTGCTGGGATGGAACCCGCAGAAGACCAGCTTCGAAGACTTAGTAAAGATTATGGTACAACATGACATGAAGAAAGTGAGAAAGCTGTACCTGCGTGAACAACTTGACAAATCGTAAAACTTTATTTATTTAACAGAAAATGATGGAACTGACATCAAAGATATATGTGGCAGGCCACCGCGGAATGGTAGGCTCTGCCATCGTGCGAGAACTACAGCGCCAAGGCTATCACCATATTATTACGCGTACGCACGCGGAGTTGGACCTCACCCGCCAGGCTGAGGTAGAAAAGTTCTTTGCCGAGGAGAAGCCAGACTACGTGTTCCTGGCAGCGGCGAAGGTGGGAGGCATTGTGGCCAACCAAAGTGCACTCGCAGACTTCATGTACGACAACATGATTCTGGAGATGAACGTCATTCATGCTGCTTGGAAGAACGGCTGCAAGAAGCTGGAGTTCCTTGGCTCCAGCTGCATCTACCCTCGCATGGCGCCTCAGCCCATGACGGAGAGTTGCCTGCTCACCGGCGCACTGGAGAAAACCAACGAGGCTTATGCTTTGGCCAAGATCAGCGGTCTGAAATACTGTGAGTTTCTGAACAAGCAATACGGCACTGACTACATCTCTGTCATGCCCACCAATCTCTACGGGCCTAACGACAACTACCACCCTGAGCACAGCCACGTGCTGCCGGCTCTTATCCGACGATTCCACGAGGCAAAGGTGAACGGGCTCGAAGCGGTGACCTGTTGGGGCGACGGCAGCCCGCTGCGAGAGTTCCTCTATGTCGATGACCTTGCCAACCTCTGCGTCTTCCTGATGAACAACTACTCAGGCGACGAGACGGTGAATGCCGGAACAGGCAAGGAGCTGACCATCAAAGCCCTTACCGAACTGGTGGCCAAGGTGGTGGGCTACAAAGGACGCATTGAGTGGGACATCACGCGGCCTAACGGAACGCCGCGAAAGCTGCTGGACGTCAGCAAGGCGGAGAAACTGGGATGGAGATACAAAACAGAACTTGAAGACGGCATCCGCCTCAGTTACGAGGATTTCCTGAATAACCCCATGCGTGCCGAGAGATAACAAAGGCAAAGATAACCAACGGTAAAAGTTGGTTATCTTTTTTTTGTGGCGTACATCAAACTGAAATAAATCAACAAAACAGCATATTCTTGCAAATACCATCCAAGAAAGAGCTGTGTGCGCAAACAAATCAGTAATTTTGCAGCGTTTTACAATAGGTATTAAAAGTAATGAGAACTTTAGACTTCAGGCCGAAGATGGTATCGGCCATCAAAAACTACAACAGGCAGACGTTCACAGCCGACCTTCTGGCTGGCGTCATTGTGGG
Source organism: Prevotella sp. (assembly GCA_016285055.1). Taxonomy (GTDB): domain Bacteria; phylum Bacteroidota; class Bacteroidia; order Bacteroidales; family Bacteroidaceae; genus Prevotella. The sequence goes on along the minus strand of JAEEPZ010000011.1, from coordinate 19,638 downwards.
CATCGTAGCCCTGCCGTTGGCCATCGCCTTCGCTATTGCCAGCGGCGTCAGCCCTGAGAAGGGCATCATCACCGCCATCGTGGCCGGACTGGCCATCAGTGCCTTCGGAGGCTCGAAGGTGCAGATAGGCGGACCGACGGGCGCATTCATCGTCATCGTGTCGGGCATCATCGGCCAGTACGGCTTAGAGGGACTCACCATCGCCACGCTGATGGCTGGCGTGTTCCTCATCGGATTCGGCCTGCTGCATCTGGGCACCATTATCAAGTATATCCCCTACCCCATCATCGTAGGCTTCACCAGCGGCATCGCCGTCACCATCTTCACCACACAGGTGAAAGACCTGCTGGGCATGCAGATGGACAGTGTGCCAAGCGATTTCATCGAGCGGTGGGGCGCCTACTTCCAAAACCTCACGCATATAGACCCCTGGAGCGCCGCCATCGGCCTGGCCAGCGTGGCCATCATCGCTGTCACGCCGAAACTGAGCAAGAAGGTGCCGGGATCGCTCATCGCCATCATCGTGATGACCGTCGTGGCACTACTACTGAAGGAATACGCCAGCGTAACCTCCATCGAGACCATCGGCGACCGCTTCAGCATCAAGTCACAGATGCCGCGCATGGCCATGCCGGCACTGTCCTGGGAGCAAATCAAGGCGCTGGTGGCTCCGGCCATGACCATCGCCGTCTTAGGCGCCATCGAGAGCCTGCTGTCGGCCACGGTGGCCGATGGCGTCATCGGCGATCATCACGACTCGAATACGGAACTCATAGGCCAAGGCGTGGCCAACATCCTCTCGCCCATCTTTGGAGGCATCCCCGCCACGGGAGCCATCGCCCGCACCATGACAAACATCAACAACGGAGGACGAACGCCCATTGCAGGCATCATACACGCCGTGGTGCTGCTGCTCATCTTCCTCTTCCTCATGCCCTTGGCACAGTATATCCCCATGGCCTGCCTGGCCGGCGTGCTGGTGGTGGTGAGCTACGGCATGAGCGGCTGGCGCTCGTTCCGCGCACTGCTGCGCAATCCGAAGAGCGACATCACTGTCTTGGTGATGACATTCCTGCTTACCATCATCTTCGACCTCACCGTAGCCATCGAGGTGGGACTCATCTGCGCCTGTCTGCTCTTCATGCGGCGTATGAGTGAGACGACCGACGTGCGCGCCGTCTACGACGAGATAGACCTGAACGAGGATGCCGACATGGAGGCTGGCAACCTGGAGCATCTCACCATTCCGAAGGGTGTGGAGGTGTACGAAATCAACGGTCCCTACTTCTTCGGTGCCGGCAACCGCTTCGAGGACATCATGGCACGCTATGGCGGACAGCCCAAGGTGCGCATCATCAGGATGCGTAAGGTGCCGTTCATCGACAGCACGGGTATGCACAACTTGGAGAACATGTGCCGCATGAGCCAGCGCGAGGGCATCACCGTCGTCCTTTCAGGCGTGAACGAAAAAGTGGAAGCCGTGCTCAGTCGCAACGGCTTCCAGGAACTCTTAGGCAAGGAAAATATCTGCAATCACATCGACTTGGCATTGGCACGCGCCCGTGAACTAACAGCGTAGGAAATGCATCTCAAGCCACTCGTCTTTTTGTTGCAAGTCTTTTTCTTCACTTACTGAAGAACAACAACCATTTCCAGGCAGGCTGGACTTCTATATCACCATACTGATCAGTTATAGTATCCTCCTCATCGTAAGTCAGAATCATCCTGCGTTTACATGAGAATCGCTTGTGAAGTTTCTCCAGAGCATCCACTTCTCGTTTCCGAGTCTCTTCATCACGTAGAGAATAACTGACTTGGATAGCCAACTCATCTTCTGGAATATAGAAATCCACCTCATAACCATCATGATAAAAGAACACACGCTCGTTTTCCATGTCATGGCCATAGATGCGGAACAGATGAAGGGCCACAAGATTTTCCAACAACATGGTCTCCTTGCCAATCAGAAAAAGGCTGAGAACACCAGTGTCTATGAAATAGTATTTGCAGTTGCTCTCCTTATCGGCCAGTACTGAAGCATAGTTTCTTAGGCGAAGTAATAACCAGGCCTCCTCACAATATTCTATATATTTGATTGTAGTGACGAGACTGAGTTTTCCGCCAACACTCGACAACAGGTTGTTAATGCGGTTGTAAGAAATGGGACGGCACACACTCTCTGCCATTTTTCTGACCAGCACGCGGATACCTGCCACATTGGTAATCTTGTTGCGGGCAATAATATCACCCATGTATATCTTCTGGTAGACGCTGCTCAGATAGTTGCGTTTGGCGGGCAGAAGTGCGGCTTCAGGCAAACCTCCATAGTTCAAGTATTCATCGAAGAGACGTACCACGACGGCTCGTCCCTCCGTTGTCAGCAGACTGAGTTCGTCGGTCGCTATACGGTGTACTGCCAGAAACTCCCTGAAGCTATAGGGATAGACCTCTGCTATGATGAAACGTCCTCCCAAGGTGGTATTTATCTCACCAGAGAGCATTTTCGCATTAGAGCCGGTAATCAAAACATTGTATTTACTGTCAGACATCCGACGGGCAAACTTATGCCATCCGTCAACGTTCTGAATCTCATCCAGAAAGAGCATAGGACGTTTGCCGTACATTTCCTGATGGCACTCGAGCAATCGGTTGAAATCCTCAGTGCCGAAATTTTCCAGTCGTTCATCCTCAAAGTTAAGATAGAGAATCTCGTCCCACCTATGCCCTACTGAAAGCAACTGCTGAATGCGGTGATAGAGCATATACGACTTACCCGCCCGGCGTACACCGACAAGCACCCGACAGGGGAAGTCATCAAGCCTCAGATGACGAGGCTCAACCTCATAGCGTTCCACTTCCTGCTGGTTGTCACGAAGTATCTGCTTCAATATCTGCTTATCCATTAACCTGAAGAATAAATAACTGGGGGCAAAGATACAAATTATTTAATGAGTTAACAAATATTCTGCCAGATTTATTTAATCCATTAAACAAACTTCCTCAGCTAACGCCATCATCACGCCGACTTGGCATTGGCACGCGCCAGTGAACTGACAGCGTAGGCCAATACGACGGCGAAGCCTGCCAAGGGAATGAGGAACGGCAGGAAAGGATTAGTGTGGTCGGCCATCCAGCCCATCAGCAGGAAGCCACAGCCGCCAATGGGCGTCATCATCAGCAACGATGAGGCGCTCTTTTTCTTGTTGCCCAGTCCCTGAACGGACAGCGAGAAAATGGTGGGGAACATGATGGCCTCGAACAGATAGTTTGCTATCAGCGCCACCAGCGACACTTTGCCCAGGTCGAGCATCGTCAGCACCATGCAGGCCACAGTGCCCACGGCGCAGTAGAGCAACATGCGCTCAGCCTCAATGCGGCGCATGATCCAGCTGCCCAGGAAACGGCCCACCATAAAGATGACCAGTGCCAGCGACACCACACGCGAGGCATCGAGCTTCGACATCCATCCCGTACCGGTGACGAAGTTCACAAAATAGCTGTTGATACTGATTTCTGCCACCTCATAGCTCAGCAGGGCGAGAAGGCCAAACCAGAAGGCCCACCCAAAAGACCAAGTCCCAGAAGCCCCCCCTACTGCCCCCGAGGGGGCTTCATTTGACTTAAAGGCGGGCTTGCCAGCATTGGTGTCCCCCTCGGGGGACGAAAGGGGGGCTTCTATCTCCGGCAATTCCACTCTTGTAAACACCAGCGCTATCAGCAGCACCAACACACCCATGATGGCGTATGGCACCGACACGTCGGCTCCGCCCTTCTCATCGCTGAAGAGGAAACTGCCCACCAGCAGTGTGGCCATGAAGCAGCCCATGCCGTTGAAGGTCTGCGAGAGGTTTAGGCGGCTCGAGGCCGTCTCCTTGTCGCCCAGCTCGGTCACATAGGGATTGGCCGCCGTCTCAAGGAACGTCAGGCCACAGCCGATGACGAACAGTGCCGCGAGAAAGGCAGTAAACGTGTTGCCGGGAATGAATGCCAGCGAGCCCAGGCCGAACAGCGTCAGGCCGAAGACCACACCGCGCCGATAGCCATAGCGCGTGATGAACAGTCCCGCAGGGATGGCCATCAGGAAATAGCCCAGATAGGTCGTCACCTGAATGAGCGACGACTGCGTGATAGAAATGTGCAACTCGTCCTGGAAATGCTTGTTCAGGACATCGAGGATAGCGCGTGCAAAGCCCCATAGGAAAAAGAGCGTGGTGATGAGAACGAAAGGCACCACATAGCGCTTGTCGGTCAGCTTGTGCTGGGATTTCATGGTGAGATTGATAGATAAAACGAAAAGAATCGCACAGGGAGTACACTCCTTATGCGATTCCTATTCCTTGTTAATTGAAAACAATCATTAGTCCTTGAAGAAGTCCTTCACGGCTTCATTCGGAACCATCTGCTCGTCAAAGATGAAAGCACCCGTCTTCGGGCTGCGTACCATCTTGATAACCTTAGAGTAAGCGCGACCGTCCTTCGAGCCTTCGTGGAGGGTAGCAACGGTTTTCTTTGCCATATCTTACTATTATTACTTTATTTCCTTGTGAAGAGTCATCTTCTTCAGGATGGGGTTATACTTCATCAGCTCCATGCGCTCAGGCGTGTTCTTGCGATTCTTAGTCGTAATGTAACGGCTGGTGCCAGGGAGGCCGCTGTTCTTCATCTCAGTGCACTCGAGTACCACCTGTACGCGATTGCCCTTTGCTTTCTTGCTTGCCATAGTTGATTAGTCTCCTATTACTTTAATGTCCTTCCAATCGACGAAGCCCTTAGCAACTGCCTGCTTCAGAGCAGCATCGAGACCTACCTTATTGATCAAACGGAGGCCAGCAGCGCTGATCCTCAACTGAATCCAGCAGTCCTCCTCGACATAGAAGAACTTCTTGCTGAACAGGTTTACGTCAAAGCTACGCTTTGTGCGATGCTTCGAGTGTGACACATTATTACCAATCTGTGCCGTTTTTCCTGTGATTTGACAAACTTTAGACATTTCTATCTACTTTAAATGTGTTGCTTTTTAGTAACTTACTCCAAACAGGGTGCAAAGGTACACATTTTAATTAAGAATTAAGAATTAAGGATTGAGAATTATCGCAATCTTAATTTTTTTTAACTCTCAGTATCCTCTGTCGGCACTATTTCGGCCTGTAGGAAGTCACGAAGCATCATCATGGCCTTGTTGGTGGCCACCGAAAGGTTGATGTCACGGCCCTGGTCTTCTTCCAGCTTAAAGGTAGTAACATTGTCAAGTGTGCCGACGGCCAGCCAGATGGTGCCGACGGGTATTTCCTTGGTGCCGCCGCCCGGTCCGGCGATGCCGGTGGCGGCCACGGCGTAGTCGGTGTTGAGCACCTTGCATGCGCCTTTCACCATAGCGACAGCCACTTCCTCGCAGACGGCGGTCTTCTCTTCCAGCAGGTCATGGCTCACGCTCAGCAGGTTTTCTTTCACCTCGTTGACATAGCAGATGATGCCGCCCTTGAAGTATTTCGACGCGCCGGGAACGGCGATAATGGCTTCAGCGATGCGGCCGCCAGTGCAGCTCTCAGCAGTAGCCACAGTCTTCTCTCTTTCCCACAGCAGTTCGCTCACCTCCCTGCTGATAATTTTTCCTTCAAAATCCATCTATTTCGTTTTTTTTTTGTTATTATCATTTTCAAGTTTGAGGAGTTAAAGGAGTTAAAGACAAATGCCTCTCCATAGAAGGCCCTTGCCTCTGAGTTGAAATCCACAGCATAACTATTGTCTTTAACTCCTTTAACTCCATAACTATTTGTCTCTGAGTTGAAATCCACAGCATAGCTATTGTCTTTAACTCCTTTAACTCCTTTAACTCCAAAACCAAACTCCTTTAACTCCAAAGCCAAACTCCTTTAACTCCAAAGAATCATTTTCTCAATCAAAAGTAACCTTTGAGAACGCTGGTGCGTCGATGGGACAGAACTCTTTATCGAGGAACTTGTGATAGCCCACCACGCCAATCATAGCAGCATTGTCGGTGGTGTACGAGAACTTCGGAATGTAAATAGTCCATCCATAGCGGCGGGCATGGTCATGGAAAGCATTGCGCAGCCCGTTGTTGGCACTGACGCCGCCGGCCACCGCCACATGCTTGATGCCAGTCTGCTTCACGGCCAGGCGCAGCTTCTTCATCAGGATGTCAACGATGGTCCACTCCAACGAAGCGGCCAAGTCCTCCTTGTGATGCTCGATGAAGTCAGGATCATCCTGCAGCCATTTCCTCAAGCTGTAGAGGAACGACGTCTTCAGCCCCGAGAAGCTATAGTCCAGTCCTGGGATGTGCGGCTCAGCAAACTGATAGGCCTTGGGGTTGCCCTGGCGCGCCAGCCTGTCGATGATAGGCCCGCCAGGATAGCCCAGCCCCATCACCTTCGAGCACTTGTCGATAGCCTCTCCGGCAGCATCGTCAATGGTCTGCCCCAGCACCTCCATATTATTATACGCGCGCACGAGGACTATCTGCGAATTGCCGCCTGAAACGAGCAAGCACAGGAAGGGGAACGGCGGAGCGGAAGCCCCCCCTACTGCCCCCAAGGGAGAAGCCCCCCCTACTGCCCCCGAGGGGGCTTCATTTGTTTTGTTAGTGGGCTTGCCAGCATTGGTGTCCCCCTCGGGAGACGAAAGGGGGGCTTTTATGAAGTGTGCCATGACATGCCCCTGCAGATGGTTGACGTCGATGAGGGGTATGCCCAGCGAGCGGGCGAAGCCCTTGGCGAAGTTCACACCCACGAGCAGCGACCCCATAAGTCCCGGACCGCGCGTAAAGGCCACCGCCGACAACTGCTCCTTGGTGATGCCGGCGCGCTTGATGGCCTCGCTCACCACAGGCACGATGTTCTGCTGGTGGGCACGGCTGGCCAGCTCGGGCACCACACCGCCGTAAGCCTCATGCACTGCCTGCGATGCCGTCACATTCGACAGCAGCACCTCGCCTTTCAGTACGGCCGCAGACGTATCGTCGCAGCTCGACTCTATACCTAATATATATATATCCTGATTCATTTCTTTCACAAATCGCCTTCTAAATTTCTCATTCTCTCATTTTCTCATTCTCTCATTTTCTCATTTTCCATCAGTTATTTTGGCCTTTGTATAGCGACGTCTCTATATGATGTCTCTACACTCGGCTGCAAAGTTACTTATTTTCCATCGAACATTCAAAGGAATCAACCGAAATCTTTCGCAGCAAGCCTCTTTTTTGAACGGCACAAAAGCGCTACGGCTTATTTTGCCGTCTTCAACGACACTGTTCATCTTACACTCAGGAGGGCGGAAATTGTCCGAAGCCTTCGGACGCTCTGTCCGGAGGCTTCGGACTGTTTGTCCGAAGGCTTCGGACAAACAGTCCGAAATGTAAAGCAAATTACGCCGCCGGTTTCCCGCATGAACAAGCGCAGTGATGCCGTCGCTACAGGAGCAGAAGAAAAAGGCATAAATAATCCGAGTTAACCTATAAAGTGGGATGGTGGTTAATAATCCCATCTCCTTTATATCTGGTAGTGCTAATATTTATTAAGAATTAAGGATTTTTGAACGCTATTAGACAAACAATCACTATTTTTGTAACGATTTCAATATTGTCACGTCCATTTCAGGTTAGGAATGACTTCAAAAAAAGATGTAAATCACTATTTGCTTATTTTGTAGATATGACAACGATAGACAACCATTTTGTACAAAACGACAATTCCTACGATGCAGATGACTTGTTCTCAAGAGCAAAAGCCTATCAGTTTGGAACGGGAGTTGAAAAAGACGAAAAAAAAGCAGCCGAGTTATACCGGGCTGCAATGGAACAAGGGGACATGAGAGCCAAACATAATCTGGCTTTGATGTATCTCCTTAGTACGGGTGAACAGGCTAACCAAGAAAAAGGATTCTTGATGATTAAAGAACTGGCTGACGAAGGAGACTCCACGGCCATTTGCAATCTTGCCAGTTGCTACATGGAAGGAAGAGCCTGCGATAAAAACATAGAGAAAGGATTGGCACTTTACCAGATGTTATCAGAGAAAGGATGTGCTGAAGCCACCTTTGGAATTGGTGTGTATTACAACAATGTACTTGGTGATGTAGAGAAGGGACTATCCTACATCAAACAGGCAGCAGAAGAAGGATGTCAACAGGCTGCCGTTTTGTTGTCACAGGTTTATGAGCAAGGAGCTGGCCCCATAGCGCAGGACATCAACCAGTCATATAAATATCTGAAACGGGCAGCAGAACTTAACGACCCTGTCAGCCAATGCAAATACGGAATTCTGATGGGAAATGGAACATTAGGTTCTGACACCATAGAAGGCACAAAATGGATTCAGAAGGCTGCTGAAAACGGGCTGCCTTTTGCACAATACCAGATAGGCATGTGCTACATAGATAACCAAAAGGATGATGGCCTGCCACATGATTTCTCGACAGGTGTGAAATGGTTACGTTTTGCAGCAGCACAAGGCGTTGAGGACGCTGCAAAGCTTTTGGACTCCTTGGGTCTTACAGAAGATTTGTCCCCCAATGACCGCGCTATTGCTGCTGAGCTTGGCAACACAGACGCCATGCGTGCATTAGGGATCTGCTCTACAAGCGGAACTCCTGTGCAGCAGGAACCCGTTTGAGATTTCATCGCATGGCATGAGCTGCCTGCCCTGGTATAAAAAAGGAGAATGGCTACGCCTTTGGGGTGTAGTCATTCTTTCTCTTCGGGTTCATGGGGAACCAGCCTTTCTCCACTCGCCGCTTCTGTGCGAACAGCTCACCTATGCCCCATAGTGACGACGCGCCAAAGACGCCAAGGAACGATGACAGATAGACATTCTCAATGAAGAGCGCTGCCACGCAGCAGCCAATGCCCACCAGAAGGAACACCACCCAGGGCCGTGTGCCCCAGTGGTATTCTGCCTTGATGACGATGGGATGCCAGAAGCCTATGGTCAGGAAGGTCAGCACGGCAATAATGATTCCTGTGAAATACATAGTGTGGTCAGTATGTTAACACTTCTACGCCGTGCTCAGTCATCAGGAGGGTGTGCTCCCACTGTGCACTGGGCTGCTCGTCTTCGGTGATGACTTCCCACTCGTAAGGGTCGTCAGCGTCGATGAACACCTTATAGGTGCCCATGTTGATCATCGGCTCGATGGTGAAGACCATGCCCGGCACCAGCAGCATGCCCGTGCCGCGATGGCCATAGTGGTTGACGTCGGGCTCTTCGTGGAACTTCAGTCCAACGCCGTGGCCGGCCAGGTCGCGCACAATGCCATAACCGTACTTCTTGCAGTGCTTCTCGATGGCATGACCGATGTCGCCCACAAAGCCCCAGGGCTTGGCGGCCTCCATGCCAATCTCGAGGCACTCCTTGGCCACCCGCACCAGTTGTTCCTTCTCGGGCGTGGTCTTTCCGATGATGAACATGCGCGATGCGTCGGCGTAATAGCCGTCGACGATGGTGGTGAAGTCGACGTTGATGATGTCGCCTTCCTCCAACACGTCCTCCTCCTTGGGTATGCCGTGACACACCACCTCGTTGATGCTGGTACAGACACTCATGGGGAAGCCCTCATAGTTGAGACATGCCGGCGTGGCATTGTGTTCCTCACAGTACTTGCGGCAGATCTGGTCTATCTCTAAGGTGTTCATGCCCTCGTGGATGGCGGCAGCCACGGCGTCGAGCACGCCCGTGTTCACCACACCGGCACGGCGGATGCCTTCTATCTGTTCGGGAGTCTTGATAAGGTCACGCGTGGGCACCAGCTTGCCTTTGTTCTCCCAGTACATAATCTGTTTGTCAAATTCCGTCGGCTCCTGCCCACGCAGGCAGTGCCAGCGACGTTTCTTCGGTTTAGCGTTCATCTATTCATTAACGATTTACAATTTACAATCTAAATGTGTGCCCAAGGACACAACTTCTTTAAAGGGTTATCGATGCAAGGCCAGTGTACTTGGCTATCAGTTCTGCCGGCCCATTGCATTTTGTGCACAAAGGTACGGATTATTCTTGAAACGGCCAAGGATAATGTTGAAAAAATGTGCTGTCAATAGAATAGCCCATATTTTCGCAATACTTACAAGAAAAGTGGGAAAAAAGATTTGCGGAATGGAAGTTTATTCGACCTGCGGTTGGCTTTTATCCTTGAACAGGCATATCTTCGTCGCGAATCATGTGAGTTGATGGTTGAATATCTTTCTGCAAACTGTGCGCAGCCCTTCCCCTCTTTTTGCAAAAGGAGGGATCCGGGGTGGTTTGTCAAAGATGTCCCAACCTATTTACCTTTTTGCCGCTCCTTGCCCGCCGCGTAGCTCAATGCACACCCCTGCCCCTCCCCTGGGGGGAATCCTGCAGTTTCAAGGCAACATGGGTTTTAAAAGTTTCCTGCCGAGAAACCATCGGTTTCTCGGCAGGAAACCAAAGGTTTCTCGGCTGGAAACTTCGGCGTGCTGTGCGGATGGAATAAGACATAGTTACGGCGCGAAACAGGTCAGTTTGTTTGCCGAGTTCTGTCGTCCCTTCAGGACTGTTTTTGTGTCGCCGCTTAGCAGGGGCCATGCCCCTGCTCATGGCGCCTCACCAACCAAAGTCCAGAAGGGACGACAGAACTTGGGGGAACGAACTGGCTTAATTAGCGACGCAAGCAGTTTTCATCTTTTTAAGGCATCCCCAAAAAGTCCGAAGCCTTCGGACTCTTTTGGGTGGCTCCATATTAAGAACGCAAAGTGCTTGCAAAAGTAAGAAGTGGCCTCTGCAGCTGAAAAGACTATCCATGTTCAACCGCAATACAAATAGTGCACAATCTTTACTCATTGGTTCATAAATTGAGTTTAGTTTAGTCCCATTGGGAGCTGTGGCACCTGGTGTCGCCGTGGCTCCCGTTAAGTCTGTTGCTATGTCATAGTAGATGGTGTTAATACTGGTTACACATTATTTATATTGTCTCAATGGCATCAATGCTGGGTTACAATGCAGCGATTTCCTCGGCACTGAGGTCGGTCATTTCGCTGATGTTCTCCACGGGAAAACCTTTTGCCTTCATGCGGCGGGCTGTTTCCATGGCCCTATTGTGCTCGCCCTCGGCCAAGCCCTTCTCATGGCCCTCAGCTAGCCCCTCAGCACGACCCTCGGCACGACCCTCGGCCAAGCCCTTCTTCCTGCCTTTTATCTCAGCCTCGAGCAACTGCGTGCGCATCACGTCAGTGTCGCGCACCAACGTGTCGATGTCGTGCTCATAGCGTTTGCGCTCTTCATCGCTCATGTTCAGCAGGGCTAAGCGCTGGCGCGCCTCCTGCAGGCCGGGGGCGGTGGTGTCGGGGCGGATGCGCTCATTCTTCAGGTAGTCCATCCACTCCTCTAACCAGCTACTGATGGTCACTTTGTCGAACTCGTTGACGCGGATGACATAATATTCCGGAAACACCTGGTCGGGCGACAGCACATGCAGGTCGTCGCGCTCATAGTCGGTCAGCTTAAGGCTGTCGCTGGTATGCACGCCCTTCAGCACCGTCTGGCCGTGGTAGAGGTAGTCCTCGCCTTCGCCCAGGTTGAAGTAGAGGATGTTGATGCTAAAAACCTTCTTCACGTTCTCGTAGCGCTGCCCGCTGCTCATGTGCTCGGTGATGGTCTTCGCCACGCCGTAGATCATGCGCTGCAGGTAGTCGTGCTCGCGCGTCTGCTGTATCTCCACCAGGATAATCTCGCCCTTGGAGTTCTTTGCCTTCACGTCCACGCGATTATACTTGTCGTCCTTCGTCTCCTTGTTCGACTCCGTGTCGAGCAGCTCCACGATGGTCACCTTGTCGTTCACCAGTACAGAGATGAGGCCCTCGAAGATGGCAAAGTCGGCCTTGTTACGAAGCATGTACTTCGCTGCCCAGTCGAAACGGATATAACGGTTCATTCCCATGACAATATGATTAATTTGGCACAAAGATACGAAGATTATCCGAAACCGCCAAGGATTTGGGCATAAAAATGAGTAAGGTTTACTCACATCTTGCCATAGTGCTCAACAATCAATAGTGCAAAACAGGTAATTTTACGGACACTACCAAAAAAAACGTTTTTTCTTTTGCTATTTTTCCGTTTATTCGTACCTTTGCAAGTTGAAATAGAAAAAAGAAGAAGCAAGGACATGCCAGCTATAAAGCCAACGTTCATTGCAGGGCCTTGTGTCATAGAGTCGGCAGAGCTGCTTGACACTGTGGCGCAGCGTCTTGTTGAAATCAATCAGCGCCAAGGCACCGACATCATCTTCAAGGCATCATTTGACAAGGCCAACCGCACCAGCATCCACTCCTTCCGTGGGCCAGGCATAGAGCGCGGTTTGCAGATGCTGGCCGATGTGAAGAGCCGCTACGGCCTGCGCCTGCTGACCGACATCCACGAGGCATGGCAGGCTGAAGCCGCCGGCCAGGTGTGCGACGTGCTGCAGATTCCCGCCTTTCTCTGCCGTCAGACCGACCTGCTGGTAGCGGCTGCACACAGCGGCTGCACGGTGAACATCAAGAAGGCACAGTTTCTCAGCGGGCGCGACATGCGCTATCCGGTGGAGAAAGCGCTGGAGAGCGGTGCCAAGGAGGTGTGGCTGACAGAGCGCGGCAACATGATGGGTTACGGCACGCTGGTGGTGGACTTCCGCAACATCAGCGACATGCTCGACATTGTGCCAACAGTCATCATGGACTGCACCCACAGCGTGCAGCGCCCCGATGCCCGCGACGGGAAGACCGGCGGCGACCGCCGCTTCGTGCCCGCCATGGCGCTGGCTGCCAAGGCCTTCGGCGCCACAGGCTACTTCTTCGAAGTGCATCCCACACCCGACGAGGGACTGAGCGACGCTGCCAACATGCTGGAGTTGGACAAGCTGGAAGGATTAATTGAAAAAATCGTGATGACGTAATGACGTTATGACGTGATAACTACAATAGAAATGAACGCAAAAGAGTACGCGATACAATGTATTAAGGACGAAGCCCAGGCCTTGCTCGACCTGATTCCAAAGATGGACGACCAGTTTGAAAAGGCTGTCGACATGATGCTGGCCTGCAAGGGTAAGGTCATCGTGACGGGCGTAGGCAAGAGCGGGCACATCGGAGCGAAAATAGCTGCCACATTTTCCTCCACCGGCACACCGTCGTTCTTCATCAATCCGCTCGATGTGTATCACGGCGACCTCGGCGTGATGACCAGCGACGACGTGGTGCTGGCCATCTCCAACTCGGGTCTCACCGACGAGCTGCTGCGCTTCATCCCCATGGTGCTGCACCAGCAGATTCCTATCATCGCCATGACTGGCAACCCCACATCACTCTTAGCCAAATACTCCACCTACCACCTGAACATCAGCGTGGAGCGCGAGGCTTGTCCCCTTAACCTGGCGCCCACCAGCTCGACCACGGCCACCCTGGCCATGGGCGACGCACTGGCCATCGCCCTGATGCAGAAACGGCAGTTTAAGCCGCAGGACTTCGCCCATTTCCATCCGGGTGGCGAGCTGGGCAAGCGCCTGCTCACTACCGCCGCCGACGTGATGCGCGACACCGACCTGCCCGTGCTGACGCCTGAGATGCACCTCGGCGAGGCCATCATGCTGGTGTCGGAAGGCAAGCTGGGCCTGGGAGTTGCCGAGGTGGACGGCCGCATCGCCGGACTCATCACCGACGGCGACATACGCCGCGCTATCGAGCGATGGCGGGCCGCCTTCTTCGACCATACCGTCAGCGACATCATGACGCGAAAGCCCAAATGCGTCAAGCCGCAAACCAAGATTACCGAAATACAAAGCATCATGCAGCAGCACAAGATTCACTCGGTGCTGGTGGTCACCGACGACAACCGCCTCATCGGAGTGGTGGACCACTACTCATGCATGCTGCCTTAATATCATATAAGTATGGAGTTAAAGGAGTTAAAGGAGTTAAAGACAATAGCTTTGCCAGAGACAAAGGCCGAGCGAAGCGAATGCGAAACTAAAATAACAATAATGTATTAAGAGAGAACCTGATGACTATGAAAAAGATACTCTTTGCTTTGGCACTCGTCACCGGACTGTTTTGGCCCTCCTGTTCCGAGGCTCAGGAAGTGTTCAAGACACTTAGCGCACGCAACGGACTGACTTCAAGCCAAATCAACTGCATACTGAAAGACGACCGCGGCTTCGTTTGGTTCGGCACGCCTGCCGGCCTCTACCGCTACGACGGCTATCTGTTCAAGCACTTTCAGACCGACTCGCAAGACGGCTCATCGCTGCCCGACAGCTACATCGAAAGCATTCAGGAGGGCATCGGCGGCGAGCTTTGGGTGAAGACAGCCACCGGCTACTGCATCTACCATGCACAGTCGGAGAGCTTCGAGCGCGACCTGCGCCAGGTCTTCGCCCGCCTTGGCATCGACGGACTACCCAGCATCATTTTCGTAGACAGCAAGAAAAATCTCTGGGGGTATATAGCCAACAAAGGCGTCATCTGCTATAACATGCAGCAGCAGCTCATCTACGAGTTCGGCTACACCAACAGCGCCTACGCCATTCCCCAAGGGGAGGTGTGCTCCATAGGTGAGTGCCTCGACGGTGCTCTTGTGGTATACAGCGACGGACGCATTGTATGCTGCAACGTCAGCCGGCAGCAGACCACGCCGTGGAGAAACCAAGAGATAGCCCAGCGGCGACTGCGCCACACCAACACGCTGAAAGTATTCGCCGACCAGCTCGACAACATCTGGCTCTATGGTCAGGGCACACTCTTTGTCTATAACAAGCAAACCCACAACTGGGACACAACCATCGGCAACCAGCTGGGCCTGACCGGCACAAGTGTAGACTTCAGCATCAACGACATGGCAGGCGACCGTAGTGGCAACATCTGGATGGCTACCAGCCGCAACGGTCTGATGCGCATCAACATCAACTCACACGAGATGGAACCCGTGGAAATTATGTCGATGGGCCTTTACCAGCGAGCCGCACAGGCCAAATCCATTGAAAGCGTCTATGTGGACAACAGCGACCTGCTATGGGTGGGCACCACGAGGTCGGGCGTAGCCTATCTGGGAAAGAATATCTACAAGTTTGAGTCGCAAATGATAGGCGACATCACGGCCATCGCCGAGGACTCCACAGGCCAGCTCTTCTATGGTACCAGCGATGCCGGCATCATCGGCTATGAGGGCCGTCTGGCCAGCCAGAAGGTGTCGGCCATGGCCTATACTGAAGACGGCAGTTTGTGGGTAGGCTCCAAACAAAACGGACTCACACGCATCAGGAACGGTCAGGTCACCATTTACTCCACCAATAACGACAGTCTGCGCAGCACCGTCATCAACGACCACATCAACGCTCTCTGCACCGACAAGAACGGCAACCTATGGGTGGGCACTGACGGTGGCCTGCAAACATTCAGCCTCAGGCAGCAACTGTTCTCCACCTACAACCGAGAGAACCGCAAGCTGCACAACAACAACATCACGTCGCTGCACTACGCATCGGGCAACCGCATGTTGATAGGCACGGCCGAGGGCCTGCTCATACTCGACATCTCCACACAGGACATCAAGCAGTACATAGGCAACTCTACCAGCATCAAGAAGTTCACTAACAACTATGTGACTCAGGTGTTTGAGGACTCCCGCGGACTAATATGGGTAGGGACACGTGAAGGTGTGAATATCCTTGACCAGGAAAAAGACAACCTCGACGTGCTGACGGAAAAGCAAGGGCTGTGCAGCAACAACATTTGCGGCATTGCCGAAGACCGCAATCACAACATCTGGATCAGTACCACAAGCGGCATCAGCCGCATCGTGCTGCAACGCAACCACGAGGAAGGGACCTACAACTACAGCCTTTACAACTATAATAGTTTCGACGGCCTGCAGAGCGATGAATTCAATCTGGGTTCCATCCTGACCACCACCGATGGCAATGTGCTGATGGGCGGCATCTATGGTGTCAGCCAGATGCGTAAGAAATCGGCCAGCGAACAGTCGGCTCTGCCGCCAGTCATGCTGACGCAGCTATATGTGGGTGAGGAGGAGATTTTCACGCAGCATGAATACGATGGTAACGTCATCCTGAAGCAAGCCCTCAACGAGAGCCAAAGCATCCACCTGAACAGTGACCAAAACACCATCACCATCAAGTTTGGCGGCGGCGACTATAATCAAAGCGAGCGCCTGCAGTTCATGTACTGGATGGAGAACCTGAATAATGACTGGTATAACGGTGATGCCATGAAACACGGTGTCACCTTCGAAGACCTTCCCAACGGGCTTTTCAGACTGCACGTCAAAGCCATCAGTGCCGATGGCAACATCAGCAATGCAGAGCGTGTGCTCGAAATCATCGTCGACAAGCCATGGTATCTTCAGTGGTACATGCTGCTGTTTTATGCCATCGTCATCATCACCATCATCTATCTCTGGAAGAAAGGCATTGACCAGATACGCGAGTTGTGGCGCCGCAAGAATGCCATCATTGCCGAACTGGTGCAACAGCGCGAGGACATCAAGGCGGCCAGCGACGAGCTGCGACAGCCCATGTCGCGCATGACAAGCATCATCATGAACCTCGCAGAGAAAGAGGGAACAACCGAAGAGCGCGACCAGTTGAACGCACTCCACTCGCAAATGCTGACCATCATCACGCGCGTCAGCGACATGCAGGCATCCTTAGAGCATCCAGAAGAGAAAGCGAAGAAAGCCGTAGACCACAACTACGAGCTGAACAGCCGGGGCATCATGGAGCTGCCCGAACTCATCAACGACGAACTGACATCGAAGATACGTACCAGCAATGATGCACCCACGGCGAAGTATCGCATCTATTTTATCGACGACGACGTCGACTTCCTCAAGTTTGTCACCGTACGACTGAAGAGCGTTTACAGCTTCCACCCATACAACGACATACAAAAGGCTGCGCAAGACATCGAGACCATGATTCCCGAGCTGGTGGTCTGCAAGCAGGACATGGAGGGAATGACAGGAAGTGAACTGTGTAACAGCATCAAGATGCACCCGAAGCTGAACAGAATCAAGTTCATCATCCTCACAAACATGAAGCTGACTCCCAATGAGATGGTCAGCCAGGGCATCACCCTCTCAGCCGATGACTACATGTCGAAGCCCTTTAACATTCGTGAAGCCGCCATTCGATTCAACAAGCTTCTGGGCATCAGCGATTTCAATATTACCAACAATCTCATCGAGGGCGCCGAGACTCGTATGCTGGAAAGTCACAACTCCAGCATGACAACGGCCACAGAGACCTTGCCAGAGACGGCACAGATGGTGTCAGCACAAGTGGTGGAGGACGAGCAAATCAAATCTGTGGCCATCACATCCATTCGCTCACACCAACAAAAACAGGAAGAAGAGACGGACGAGAGCGAACAGAAGTTCGACTTCACCTACGAGGAGAAGGAGTCGGAAAGCTTCAAGATGTCCGACGCCATCGACCAGCAACTCATCAACAGCATTGAGCAGTATGTGCAGCAGAACATGAGCCGCGGCCCCATCAATCTTGAAGAGATGGCCGGTGCCATGGGCATGGGCATGAAGCCGTTCTTCCAGAAAGTACGGGAGGTGACAGGCAAGACACCTGCTGAGGTGGTGCGCGACCTGCGACTGAAGCATGCCTGCATACTCCTGCAACGAACCAACATCAACATGAGCGAACTGGCCAACAACATAGGATTCGCCACAGCCGAGCACTTCATGAATATGTTCAAGGATCGATTTGGCATCTCGCCGTCGGAGTACCGTCAACGCTACCGCAAATGAGGAGCAAATATCTGATAGTGAATAGTTGATAGTTATGATTACACTGCATCGAGATATAACGAGATTAGTGAGGGGCTTGATGGTAATCATCGCTATTCACTGTTCACAACTCACTTGCGTAGCGCAGACCTCTGACAGCCTCATCCTCGCACAACTGCGCGACTACGGCATCCGCTTTACCGACAACAACAAGGTGACGCTGCTCATGTCGGGACAGGAGAAGTTCGACGACATGTTCGAAGCCATACGGCAAGCAAAGCAGAGTGTACACCTGGAGTATTTCAACTTCCGCAATGACAGCATCGCCTTCCTACTCTTCGACATCCTGCGGCAGAAACGCAGCGAGGGTGTGGAGGTGCGTGCCCTCTTCGACGGCTTCGGCAATGACTCCAACAACCAGCCGCTGAAGAAACATCACGTGGAGGCTTTACGGGCCGACAGCATTGACATCTACGAGTTCGACCCCATCCGCTTTCCCTGGGTCAACCACATCTGGCCACGCGACCACCGCAAGATTGTGGTCATCGATGGCAACGTGGCCTACACCGGCGGCATGAACGTGGCCGACTACTACATCAAAGGCACAGAGCAGGTAGGCGCCTGGCGCGACATGCACTGTCGCATAGAGGGAGGAGCCGTCGACGACCTGCAACGCATCTTCGTCAAAACGTGGAAAAAGACCACAGGCGAGGAGCTCACCGACCCGAAATACTTCCGTTCAGCCGACAGCGTCATCATCAGCGGACTGAAGCCCGACACCACCGCCACGGCAGGACACAAGCTGGTGGGCATCGTCAACCGTGAGCCGCATACCACCAACGATGCCATGCGCTATTTCTATGTCAACGCCATCGACGATGCACAGGACTCCATCCGCATCATCAACCCCTATTTCACGCTGATACCATCAGTGACCAAGGCACTGAAACGAGCCCTCAAGCGCGGCGTGAAGGTGGAGCTGATGATCTCGGCCAAGAGCGACATCCCCTTAACGCCCGACTGTGCCTTCTTCTACATGCACCGCATGATGAAGCACGGTGCCCACGTGTGGCTCTACCAGCCTGGCTTCCACCACTCAAAGATTATGATGGTCGATGGCCGATTCTGCACCGTGGGCAGCACCAACCTCGACTCACGTTCCCTACGCTTTGACTACGAAGAGAACGCCGTCATCATCGACCGCAACACCACGCAGGAGCTCGACCGTATGTTCGACCGCGACAAGCTGGAGAGCGTCTACCTCACGCCCGAGACTTGGAAGCAGTTCCGCACCCGCTGGCAGCGTTTCCGTGGCTGGTTCGCCCACCTCCTGCAGGCCTTCCTCTAGCTTTTATCATGGAGTATGGAAGCGTGGCTCAGCTGTTAAAATGCCTTTAACCTGTATTATTTCACGGAATGCCAACAATCAAGAAAAGCAAAGGTCTGTTAAAAGTGTACAGAGCCTTTGTACAATATTCGCCAGTGTTCCGCGTGAACGACGCAGTGATGCCGCAAATTCAGGGACTTAAGAAAAAGGCATGAATAATCCAAGTTAACGGCGATATTATTACTTTTCGACTTCTGACAGGTGGCTATTTAGGCCGCGATGAAGACCGAGCTATTATCTGGAGCGACGTGAAGGTATAAAGAAAGTTAAATAACGGAAATCTCTCAACTCACAACTTCTCTCTTTCATTTTTTATTTGTACCTTTGCACCCACTTAAAGCAAAGGAGAGATGCTCGAGTGGCTGAAGAGGCACGCCTGGAAAGCGTGTGAACGTCAAAAGCGTTTCGCGAGTTCGAATCTCGCTCTCTCCGCTTCTAAAAGATTGATTTTCAATCGATTACAATCCCAACTTTGATTATTGCTGAACATTA
>JAEEPZ010000223.1 GCA_016285055.1 Prevotella sp. | reverse complement strand
AAGGTGGACGAACTGCGGCTTGGCTCGCGCTCGTTTTTCGGCGGCAACAAAAAGGTGCTGATGGAGAATCTGCCCTATTACACGGTGAAGAACCTGAAGGTCTATGAGAAGCAGACAGACAGGAGTGCGGCCTTAGGCTATGACGTGGAGCCGCGAAGCTATGTCATGGACGTGAACCTGAAAAACGAATACAGTCAGGGCTATATCGGCAATGTGGAAGGGGCCGCCGGCACTCACGACCGGTGGTTAGGGCGCGGCTTCCTCCTCGGCTTCACCGATCGGCTGCGACTGACCTTGGTGGGCAATGCCAACAACGTGAACGAGCAGCGCCACATAGGGCAGTCGGGCCAGTGGAGTCCAGCCCGCCAGCCTCAGTCGCTGACCACGACGCGCAGCGTGGGGGCGGAAATCAACTACCACTCCTCAGGCGACATCATAAAAGAGACGCTGCGGGCTGACTACGCATCCTCCGCCGACGATCAGACCATGAGCCAGCGCCGGGAACGGTTTCTCGAAGGCCTCAAGCCTACGTCGCTTTCGGAATCGTTCCACCACACGGGCAACCGGAAGCTGACGCTGAACAACGCCTTCACGCTGACCAAGCCGATGTATCTGTATGCCGTTGCCCATTTCGACTACGCCAAACGTGACGGCTCGTTCAACACAGCCTTCGACGAATGGAACGACTCGCTGACTGTTTCGCAGCGCACCGTAGGAATGAGCGAGGGCAAAGCCTGGAGCGGCTATGTAGAGGTACAGGGTTCGTTCAACATCAACAAAGAGAAGAAACAAAACATTTCGTTCTACGCCAAGGCAGAGCACGACAACGACGAAACCCAACAAGCCCACCGCTACACCCAGACAGTGTGCTCGACGGTTCCCCCGTCGAGTGCCCAGCACAACACCAACGACCTCTTCAACCGCAGCACATGGGGCGTGGCACATGTGGGCAGTGCCAAAGAGATAGCCAAGGACTTCTACGTCAACCTCACCGACTTCTTCGACATCCGCAGTCAGCACAACCGCGATTACCTCTACCACCCCGATTCGCTCCTGCTCCCTTCGCAGATAGATGCCCTTACGGCCATCACCGACCCAAGGAACTCCTACGACAGCCGAGGCTTTGACTGGACCAACAACCTCGTCGTCATGCTAGTGAAGAAAGCCTACTATACGCACCCTGACTTTCACATGAAGGTGGACTATGCGCCGTGGCAGCTCTATTTGCGCCTGCCCGTGCAATATGAGCGGCTTCACTATAAGCGTGGTGTGCTCGACACGTTGGCCCGCCAGACCGTGTTTGTGCCAAACTTCAGCTTTGACTACCGCAACGTGTGGAAAGGCGGACTGCGCGACGTTAGGTTCCATACCGAATTTCATCAGGAGCGCACCCTCTTGATGGATCGCATCAACATCTACGATAATAGCCAGCCGCTCATCGTGAAGTTAGGCAACCCCGACCTGAAACCCTCGGCTGTCACCAAAGTCAGTGCCGAGTTCTACGACCACGCGGGGCGGAACAAAGCGATGTATCACCTCTCTGCATCCTTCAACTACCACCACCGCGACGTGGCGCAGTCGTTGACCTACAACCCTGCCACTGGCGTCTATACCTACAAACCGATGAACGTCAGTGGAGCCTGTGGAGCCTTAGTCATGTTCAGCACTCACCAAAATATCGGCGAGAAGCGCTACTGGACATGGCACGCCAGCGCAGGTGTCCTGTGGGATCACTCCAAGGACCACGCTATGCTGGAGGGCTATACGGAGAGCCACGTCAACACCGTGAACACCCTCGGACTCAACAGTGGCGCCAACATCCGATTCAACCGCAAAAGCCTCAACATCCGTGCCGTAGGCTATATTAACTGGCGGCGCAGTGAGGGCAACATGATGAATCTATCTACCCTCAGCGCCCTCGAATACCACTATGGCTTAGAAGGCTACTACACGCTGTCGCCAACCAAGACTTCGTTTTCAGCCGATGGCACTATGTACAGCCGTCGCGGCTATGGCAGCAGCGACCTGAACACCGACGACTTCGTGCTGAACGCCTCGGTGAGCCAGCCCTTCTTCAAGGGCAAGCTCATCGCCCGCGTCGAGGCCTTCGACCTGCTGCACCAGCTGTCCTCCACACAGTACGACATCAACGCCCAGGGACGCATCGTAACCTGGTATCGCTCCCTGCCGCACTACGTCATGGCGCATCTGGTGTATCACTTCAATAAGAACCCGAAGAAGAAATAACATGAAGAGGATAATCATCATCATAGCCTTGTTCTGGATAGTACAGATTGTCGTAGCACAGAATGTCATCCCACTCATCTCTGCCTTGAAGACCATAGAACAGAGTCAGTCGGAATATACTATCAATATCGAGAGCAACGGCCTCGATAGCCTGTACACTGCGGAAATGATTGACGGCCTCAATGCCGTGAATGCCGTCCGCAAGGTGTGCAAGGGCCTGCCCGTGAAAGTGAAGGTGCATGGTAAGCGCATCTATGTGCAGTACAAAAGGGGGAAGGCGGTACGCAGGTTGGCGCTAAAAGGCGAGGTGCAGGACATCCGCGCCCACAAGCCCCTTATCGGGGCAAACGTGGTGTTGCTCAGTGCTGACAGTACAGTCATCGCACAGAAGGAAGCTCGTCATCACTGGTATGCTGAAGATTATGACTGGGAGACCAGCGAGTTCTCTTTCGAGGTGCCTGCAATGCCCGCCAAGTATATCTTCCGCATCAGCCATGTCGGTTTCAAGACTACATACGTGGACTACAAACTGGATCGCATCGGCAGGCGAGAGCACGAGCGGGTACTGCCACCGTTCTACTTAGCACCGCAGTCCACCGTGCTACAGGAGGTGGTGGTGAAGGCCTCGAAGGTGAAGTTCTACTACCGTGGCGACACCCTGATATATAATGCCGATGCCTTCATCCTGGCCGAGGGGTCGATGCTCGACGCCCTCATCGGTCAGCTGCCGGGCGTGGAACTGAAGCGCGACGGGCGCATCTACCACAACGGCAAGTTCGTCGATGACCTGCTGCTCAACGGCAAGCAGTTCTTCAGCCACGACCGCAAGCTGATGCTCGAGAACCTGCCCGCCTACACCGTGAAGGACATCGCCATCTACAACAAACAGACCGACGAGAACGAGTGGCTGGGCATCAAGGACGAGCACTCGCAGCGCTATGTCATCGACGTGCGGCTGAAGAAGGAGTACATGATAGGCTGGATAGCCAATGCGGAAGTAGGTGGCGGCACCGACAGTCGCTATTTGGGACGCCTCTTCGCCCTGCGCCATTCCGACTTCTCGCAAGTGGGCATCATTGCCAATGCCAACAACCTGGACGACGACAGCCGACCCAGCGAGAGCGACAGCTGGCAGCGCGGACAGACCAACAACCTGCGGCGCACGGAGCGTGCCGACCTGCACTTCAGCGTCAGCGACCGCAACAAGCGTTGGGAACTCTACGGCAATGCCTCCGTCAACCACCAGCACTCGGAGAGTGACACACGTAACACGCGGCAGA
>JAEEPZ010000093.1 GCA_016285055.1 Prevotella sp. | reverse complement strand
AGTGGCAGCGAAGGAGTGGCAGCGAAGGAGTGGCAGCGAAGGAGTGGCAGCAAAGAACATTACTGATATTACAGACCCCACCCCTAACCCCTCCCCTTGAAGGGAGGGGATGGCTGCGCATGAATAGGTCAACTGCTATATCATTGCCTTAAAAAAAGGAGGGGAAGGGCTGCGCCATCACTTAGTCGCCGCAGAGGTAACTTATTCCCCCCCTTGCAAAGGGGGGGCTGGGGGGGATTCGCCTATGCGCAGATGAATCCCCCTCTAACTCCCCCTTTGTAAGGGGGAGAATAGGGCTACCTCAAGCCTTTGACTATCGAACATAGTCAACTATTAACTCACATAAATAACTATGTAACTATGTCCTATCCCAACCACAGGTCGGAATACTCCTTACTGTGCGGATGGAATTAGATATAGTTACGTTGCTAATTAGGTCTGTTTGTTCCACGAGTTCTATCGTCCCTTCAGGACTGTTCAACCCAATTCCTGCTAATAGGTCTGTGCGTAGCAAAAGTCCCGAAGGGACGATGGAAGACGATGGTGAGCACCAATCGTCCAGGCAGGGGCATCGCCCCTGTATCATGGCACCCCCACCACACAAAAGTCCCGAAGGGACGACAGACCCTACGCATCGGTTCCGTCGTCCCTTCAGGACTCATTTTTGTGTCGACCCTTAGCAGGGGCGTTGCCCCTGCCTGTAATCTGTTGTCCCAAATTGTTTTTATTTGTTTTTCTGGTTTTTTTATTTGTTTTTTCTAAGTCCGCTTAGCGCAACAAACTGGCCTAATTATGCTTCGCTCTGCGAAGAGCTTTAACTCCAAAACTTGCGAAAGTTGAATCATTTTATTTCTTTATCACCACTTTTTTGCCTCCACGAATGTACAATCCCTTGCGTGAGGGCTGCTTGTCGAGCTTGCGGCCGTCGAGCGTGTACCAGTTGTCTGACGGGCCATCCGCCACTGACCTGTGAACATCCTTTATGCCGCTGGCCTCGCTGCCGTCGCCAAAGCTCATGTTGAAGGCAGTGATGGTGCGTGCCGGTGCCTCGTCATCACCAATCTTGAAGTAGGCATGGAATGCATAGATGTAGGGATAACTCCAGAACGAGCCTTGGTTTTCAGGCTCGTTAAGCTCGGGCTTCGGATAGAAGAGCGTATTTTCTTCGCCGAGTAAGAGGATGCTTCGGTCCTCATTCATAAATTTGATCGGCTCGTATATACCAACAAAGCGCACACGTCCGTCGCCCACCACGTTGTTGTCGAAGCCATTGAGTGTTTTATTGATGGTCACGCCATTGAATTTTGGGTCACAGATTTTTTCCAAGCCCTCGCCAGTCCACTTGATGATATAAGGCTTGCCTGGCGAGAGTGTCGTTACTGGCGAGCTGGCATTGTCGTTGAAGATCAGATTGAGTGTTGTCCCGCTGATGCTTGCCTCCACGAGTTCCCTGACTTCTACGTTGTCGCCGCTCAGCGGGCTGCTATCCAGCGTCACTTCAAATGGCAGGCAGAGCGTGTTCCAGTCGCCATCCTTATAGAGTTTTCCCCCAGAAATGGTGACGTTTACCGTCTGACCATTGTATTCATTCAGTTCAAATTCGTTGCTGGTCGATGCCGACAATATGACATTGCTGACGGTAGTCGCCTTGCCAAGTTTGAACTGCACCCTGTTGTAGCGGTAGGGGAAGGGGTAGACGAAGTTGTATTTGCAGTTTGTTACTGTCTCGGCGTCGGCTCCTGCAAGACGTCTCACGGTGTAGTCGTTGGCATACGGGTCTGTAGAATTTTTGCCGTAAGTGGGTTTTACCAGCTGTATGTCGTTTGTGTCATCGCCATTCAGGTCAAAATACATGTTAGTGTCATCATTACGGAAGGCATCCAGCATGGGTAGCATTTTCGCCATAATCTCAGGCACCACCTGCACGTCGCCTGTTGCAGCCAGGTCGATGGTGTATTCCTCCTGTGGGGCAATGATGGTTTGCACTGTCACGTTGTCTGCAGGCATAATGAAATAGTAGTCCTGATTTTCTGCGTTTGGCGTGGCGGTCACGGTACCACCCTTTTCCTTGGTGATGTTGAACCCTGTCACATAATTCCCACCCGGAACCGTTTCTCCGTCCCAGCTCAGCGTCACCATCTGCCCCTTCCGGGCCTGATTGACGACTTTGGTATAATCCCGGCCAGCAACTTCGTCGTAAGTGGTCATATAAGCCTGCACCACATTGTCGGTGGTGATGGCAAAGTCCTTGTCGTCATCGTTGGCAAGGATGGAGAAGTCATCAATGAGTAAATGATACCTGTCATCTGAGGTACACTTGATAGCCACATATTTTGTGCCTTTAGGGAAGGTTTCTTCGTAGAGCATCCAATTGTTCTCGTCGGCTGCTTCTACTTCATCGCCCCATTTGAAATCAGCAAGATTGCTGGTGGTAGAGAATCCCACTCGGAAAGTCTCCTTGTAGTCGTCCAAATAGTTCTTGTAGTAGAACGACACGTCTATGGCTGAGGTTCCATCGAGTTCTGGCGAGATAAGGTACTGGGATGGGGTTTTAAAATGGAAAAAGAAACAACTATTTCCACTATGTTTTCCCAACGCACCCACCCCAGTGCTGGAATGGCAATCGGTTAAGGTCCAACAATTCAGGTTATCGACATTCTCAAAACCGCAGAAATATGGCAACGATAATGATCCGCACTCCGTTTGGAAGGTCACAGCTCGGGTCCAGTCGCTTTGTTCGGTTTCGCTGTTGCAGGCACGCACTTTGGCAGTATAGGCGGTGTTGGAAGACAGACCTGTGACAGTATACGAATTGTTGTTGGTAGTAATAAGATTTATCTCATCATTGTCTATACAGATTTGCCATGAGGTGGCGGTGCCAGTCTCTGTCCAGCTAAGTATAGCCGAGCTCGAAGTGACTGTTCCCACGGTCAGGTTAGTGGGCTTCGGGCAGGTGGGGTTATGTCTGACGATGAAGTTATCCATATAGGTAGACGATCCGTATTGACTTTCGCCTTGCAGGATGATGTAGCAGGTGCCACTCTTGCCGATAGACAGTTCGTAGGTGTACCAACCTGGGGCTGTTTCTGCGGGGATATTATTAGTTCCTGTAGTTCCTGATGCAGAATAGACTCGCGGTATGAACGCCAGCTCGGTGGCACCTACAATATTGTCGTCAGTGCTTACATACACTCTGATGCCTTCATTGGTTTTGCTACTATAACTGTTATCGCGATATACGTCAAACACAAAATTGTAATCGTTGTCAGGCAGCGTCATTTCTGGCAGCACAAGCTTTGTGAAGGTGCCTGCAGACTGGTCGGGCAATTGCAGCTGGTGGGTATTGTTGCCGCCGTTAGTGGAAGTATAGACACGGAAAAGAGAGCTTCCACTGCCGGAGATATGCTCATTTTCCCAGCAGAGAGGATGAAAGTCCCCCGATGGATATCTCTCGAAATTCTCATTCCACGGGAAGTTGGTGATGGCGACGCAAGCAGTGACAAAGCTGATCTCTTTGCTCCACTTGCTGTGGTCGCCGCCCTTGACAGAGCGTACCTTGGCTGTGAAGGCTGTACCGGCGTCAAGACCTGTGACGGTGAACGGGTTGCTGTTAGCTGCAATGAGGTGTGTCTCATCGCCGTTTATGCAGATTTGCCAGCTGGTAGCATCACCGTTCTCCGTCCAGCTGAACGTGGCCGAATTGGTGGTGGAAGAATAGCAAACCAGATAGTTGGGCATCAGACAGACGGGTGGCACATCAATGGTGATGTCATCGATATAAACGCTGTTGGTGTTTCTGCTCTCATCGGCGGCTTCCATCATAATGGCGATGTGGGTAGCAGTTGTACCCTCAGGAATTATGTAGGTGTATTCCTCGTAAGATGTGGTCAGTACCTGCTCAGGAGCAATCGCAGTGAAAGTGATGGCATCCATTGGGTTGGTCATCACGCCAATCTTGAAAGTGCTGTTTGCATAAGATGCTTTGGCATACAGCGTGATTTGTTTGCCCCCCAGGTTTTCCATCTTGGGCAGGATGGCGTACTGGTCCTGCGGGTCGTAGGTAGTGCTTCCCGATGAGAAATATGCGTATGAATAGAAATATAGGCAGTTCGTACCAGATTTTGCACTATAATTATAAATTTTGGGATAGTTGGAATAGTAGGAGACGGTCGTGTTAATACTCCGCCAGCAGTCGGGCAGACGAGCTGCTGAAGCTGTGTAGCTATCGAAGTTCTCCGTCCAGGGGTATTGGGTAATGGTCCCGCAGTCGGTGACAAACTGCTTCACCTCGCTCCATGTGCCATAGCTGGTGCCACCGCAGTAGGCGCGCACCTTGGCATGGTAATGTGTATTTGGCTGCAGGTTGCTAATACTGCAGTTGCCAGTATTGACAATCTGAGTCGTTGCGCCATCGAAGGAGGCGTTGATGCTATAGGCCACTTCCCACTGGGTGGCATCGCCTGTAGGTGTCCAGGTGAGGGTTGCGCTATTGGGGGTGAGGTCGCTCACGGCCAGACCTGTCACTTCAGACTGACAGGTCAAGCGGGTGATGCTGACATTGTCCACGGCAGCAGGGGGATTGTTGTTGGTGCTGCCATCGTTGCGCCAGGCGAATACTAAGTAATAGTTGCCGGCACTCACATTGACGGCGGTGCTCTGCCGCTGCCACTCGTCAGCCAGGTTGAGCTTGTTGCCGCCGTCCACGGCTATCCAGCCTTCGGGCAGCGATGTGGTGCCTATGCTGTTATAGTCTGTGCCGGCAGTCAGCGTCTGCGTGGCAGGCACCAAGGCTGCTCGCAGGAAGTCGTAAGTGCTCTCGCCTTGTGCCTTCCAGTTGAAGGCTATCTCGTGTATGCCTTCGGTGAAGGTGAGGAGCTTGGTGGCAAACACCTTCGTGTCAGTTTCGTCGTAAGCATTGGTGGTGCCGCCGTCGTTGGAAATGTAGAGGGCTTTTGAGCCGCCGAGCTGGGTGGCGGTGCCCCATGTCCATTCGTTGGTGAGGTCGCCGTTCACCAGCTCCCAACCGCAGGTGTTGCCCTCGAAGTCGTCGCTCCAGCTGTCGCCTACGGCTTCACCCTCAGCTGTGGTGGTAAAGGTGATGGCGCGCCAGCCACTGGTGGCGCTGGCATCGCAGACGCTTTGCACCTGTGCTTCGTAGGCCGTCAGGGGTGAGAGACCGGTCAAAGTGAAGGTGGTGTTTTTGGAGTTTGATGCCACATTCTTCCAGTTCGTATCGGAAGCCTTCTTGTACTGCACGTTGTAGGTGTTGCTGCCTCCACCACAGGTGAGCGTAGCCTGCGAATGAGTGATGCCGCCCACTGTCAAGCTTGGCCTAAGGCAAGCTGTGCCACTTGGATCGTAAGTGAACGTGGTCTTGGGGATGAAGTTTTCTGAGCCACCTTTGATGTTGTCAAGACTGGTTCTGTCGTATCCATAAAAGGCAGGGGCATTATTGACGCTTTGCCCATAATAATAGATTCCTTTCCATCCTAGGTCGGTGGTGTTCTCACTGCCTATCAGCAGATTGCCACCTTGGTAAATAAAGGGCGTTACAAATTCAATGGTGAGTTTGCCACCGCCATTGTCGCTTACAATACTGAGTGTGCCTTGGTAGACAACTGTGGCGCCGGCTTTTGGCTCGAAGGCGCTCATCGTGGTGTAATTCACCTCCTTTAGATAGACATCGGCTTCACTTATCGTCTCGTATGGCACATTCTTGTTTGTTGTGTAGAATGTGAGGGCAGTGATGGTGCCACCTTCCATGTCTGCCAAGTCATTGGCCGGGATAACGACCTGACTTCTTGAAAAGTAATCGAAAAAAAAGATGTTTGCTGGAACGTAATAGTTTGTTACTGTGCCTTCATACACGGTGAGTGTCTTTTCTTCTGCCTTTGCCCCTCCTGTGAAGGCGAACAGAAGCAGGGTGATGAGCAGGAGTCTGCCCGCAGAAAGTGGGCAATGTTTCCAAGCGTTGCATAGGCTGTCGTGGCTTGACGCACTGCGGCGGCTTTGAGCCACGAGTGCACTGATTGTTTCCTGTTTCATGGTCTTAGTTATTTAATGGTATGATTTTATTGCGCAAAGGTAGTAAAAATTAGCGAATCGTCATCAAAAAACGAGAAAAAAAAACGATGAGTTACTAACTAAACACGAATGCCCACGAATGAAACACGAATTTTTCCGCGAAGCGGCCTAAGAAAAAACCAATAAAACCAATAAAAACAACTTCTTACTGTGCGGATGGAATTAGACATAGTTAGCGACGCAACTATGTCACTTCATCCGTACGAAACGATTTCTTTCTACACAAACAGTGCGCAGCCCTTCCCCTCCTTTTCCAAAGGAGGGGTAGGGGTGGTTTGTCAGAGATGTCCCAACCTATTTAAAAAAGGAGTGGAAGGGCAGCGCCATCACTTTGCCGCCGCAGAGGTAACTAATCCCCCCTTGCAAAGGGGGTGGGGTGGGGGGGATTCGCCTATGCGCAGATGAATCCCCCTCTAACTCCCCCTTTGCAAGGGGGAGAATAGGGTTACCTCAAGCCTTTGACTATCGAATGTATTGTCTTTAACTCCCTTAACTCCGCAAACTTACGAAATAGATCCCTGTGTTGACGGCATCACTGCGTCGTTCACGCGACACAGCTACGCTTTTGTCAGTCCCAGGGAGAGGACGCTGATGCGCACGCCTGCTGCCTTGCAGAGCTCGTGGGCACAGGCAGTGACGGTGGCGCCCGTGGTGACGATGTCGTCGACGAGCAGGAGATGGCGGTGGGCAATCTTCTCCGGACGGACAAGACGGAAAGCATCTTCCACGTTGCGCAGCCGCTCCCAGGCGTGCTGCTTGGTCTGGCTTTGGCTGAAGTGGACGCGCTTCACCACATGCTGATAGATGGGCAGCCCGGTGGCCTCGCTGATGCCGCGTGCCAGCTCGTAGCTCTGGTTGTAGCCCCTGTGCCATTGGCGGCGCCACGTGAGAGGCAGCGGAACGAGGGCGTCGATGGTGTCGAAGAAGTCGGCGGCCGCAAACTGCCGAGCCATGATGAAGCCCATGTTCTCGGCTATCTCAGGCCGATGGTGGTACTTCATGTCGAAGATGAGCTGGCTGACGGGTGCCTGCGCCTCATAGAAGAACAGGGCGGCGGCGCGCTCCACGGAGAAATGCCCCCAGAAGCGGCGCGCCATGGGGTTGTCGGTGGGAGTCAGTTCGTAATGTGTCAGGGGCAGGTGCAAATGGCAGGCGCCGCAGAGGGCCCGCTCGTTGGCTGAGAGACGCTCGCCGCAGATGGCACACGGGCGAGGAGAGATGACGTCGAGCAGCTTAGTCCAGAAACTCGTCCTCATCGTCCACGTCGATGCATTGCCTGATGATGTCCATCGTGAAGCCGTGACCCAGGGCAAACTTGATGAGCTTCATGGTCAGCTCGTACTCGCTCTGTGCCTTCGTGCTCTTCCGCTTCTGCTTCAGCAGGGGGCGCAGCACCGCCACGTACTCCTCGTCGCTGATGTCGTCGAGGGCCTCGGCGGCTGTCTGCTTGTCGATATGCTTGAGCCACAGCGCCTGCTCCACCTTGCGCCGTCCCCACTTGTTGTAGCGCACCTTGTCGAGCACGAAGGCGCGGGCGAAGCGGGCGTCGTCGACATAGCGCTCGCTGACCAGGCGCTGCATCACGGCGGCTTGGTCCTCGGCGCTGACGCCCCACTGCCGCATCTTCTCCAGCATGTCGTGCTGGCAGTGCTCGCTGCGGGCACACAGCGCCGACAGCTTGCTGAAAGCCTGATGGGCAGTCATCGGTTGGCTTCTTTCCATGGTGCGGAGCGGCAGTCTTTGGACGTCAGAAATAATAGGACACAGAGATGCTCCAGGCATTGGCGCGCGACTTCGCGTGGTGCCACGTCTGCTCGCTGAGCTGATGACTCAGCTCGGTCCATGTGAAGTCGCTGGTCTTGCTGATGGGGATGCTGTAGCGCAGGGCGGCCTCGAAATGTGTGGCAAAGGTGACGCCGGCGCCCAGGTTGACGCTTAGCATGGTCTCCTGCAGCGACCACTGCTTGTATTCGTTTTCGGTGGTGAGCCAGTGCACGAAGTCATCGCCCACGTTGAAGCTGAACTGCGGGCCGGCCTTGATGAAGATGCCCAGCACTTCGCCTAAGCTCACGCCGTAGTGGGCGTCGCCTTGTATGACGACGCTCTTTTGCTTGAACACGGTTTCGTCCACCTTCAGGTCGCGCTGGTCGTAGAGGGCTGCCACGTCGATGCCCAAGCCCACGACGGGCAGCGTGAACTTCACGGTGGGGCCGGCAAACCAGCCAACGCGGTTGTCCTTGCTCAGCGCGTCTTGGTTGACCGACATCTCAGTGAGCTGGAAACCGCCGGTGACGCCGAAGCGTACCTTCGCCTCGGTGGTAAGTGAGAACTGCAAAATGGTGAGTAGCAGCAGCGCCTTCACTGTCATGCTACGGATGTTACTGTTTTTCATGCCTTCTGCAACAGATGAGCTGGTGTGACGTTTTTTCTGTTATTTGGCCGCAAAGTTAGTAATTGCAATTCATTTGGCCAAAAATAAAGAGATTTATTTGCTGAAAATCCCGTTTGAAACCATCTTTTTGGGGTTTGGGGGCGCCGCTAACAACTCAGCTGTCTGTTGTCTTACCAACGAATTTTACGACCTGTGCGGATGGAGTTATGACATGGTTACGGTGCTAATAATGTAAGTTGATACCGCTACGCGGCCTGAGAAAAAACCAATAAAAACCAATAAAAACCATTAAAAACAAGATAAACAAGAAAAACAATTTCTTTCCACACAAACAGTGCGCAGCCCTTCCCCTCCTTTGGGAAAGGAGGGGAAGGGCTGCGCCGTCACTTAGCTGTCGCAGAGGTAACTTCTCTGGCGCTGACAGCTGCCTACATAAATTCTTGTCGCCCCCACCACAAAAAAAAGGAATGAATTTCTTTGTCCTGTTCCCGTTTTTTTGTAATTTTGTCGCCAGTATGGAAAACAGTTATATTAAGCAGTTCCCCGACCTGCTGAAGGGGAAGAAGATGATGTATGTGCACGGCTTCGGCAGCAGCGGACAGTCGGGCACGGTGCGCCGCCTGCGCACAGTATTTCCCAATGCCACCGTCATTGCTCCCGACCTGCCCCTGCACCCCGAGGAGGCCATCGCCCTGCTGCACCAGCTGTGCCGCGACGAGCAGCCCGACATCATCCTCGGCACGTCGATGGGTGGCATGTACACCGAACAGCTGCGAGGCTTCGACCGCATCTGCACCAACCCGGCCCTGTGCATCGCCGACACGATGCACGACCATGGCCTGACGGGCACACAGCAGTATCAGAACCCGCGACAGGACGGCGTGCAGACGTTCTATGTGGACAAGACGCTGGTGAAGGAATACCGCACTGTGTCGGAACGGCGCTTCGAGGGACTCACTGCTGAAGACAGCGGCCGCGTCTTCGGCCTCTTTGGCGACGAGGACACGGTGGTGGACACCTTCGACCTTTTCCATCAGCATTATCCGCGGGCCATCCGCTTCCACGGCGAGCACCGCATGGACGACCGCTCGTTTATGCACTCGGTGCTGCCCGTCATCCGCTGGATTGACGACAGACAGGAGAAACGCGAGCGGCCCATCGTCTATATTGGAACGGAGACGCTCGCCGATGCGCGTCAGCTGCCCACGGCCTCGTGTCAGAAGGCGGTGCGCCAGCTCATAGAAAAGTATCAGGTGTATTTCGTCGCTCCTGCCCACAGCACCGACGTGTCGCGCTATGCCTCGACCTCGGCCTGGTTAGAGCAGTACATCAACGTGCCGGCATGGGGCCACACCGTGTTCACCAACCAGCGGCACCTGCTTTACGGCGACTACCTCATCGAGGGCACCGAGACGGGCGGCGCCATGGCCACCAGCATCGTCTTCGGCAGCGACACGTTCAAGACCTGGGACGACATCATCGAATACTTCAGCCGCTTGGGTGGCCAGTAACACCAATGGCTTCTTTTTTATCAAACACGAATGACCATGAATTGAACACGAATTATTCATAAATATTTATTTGTGCATCATTCTTGCGCCCCTTCAGCCGCAAGCGGCAGCCGAGCGCATGATTCATTAAAAAATAGATTCATGAAAAAATCGTGTTTAATTCGTGGTCATTCGTGTTCAAAAAGAATTATCAAATTCGTTGTTTTGTAGGATTCTGTCTGCGACACAACGCGAATAAACACGAATGCCCCACGAATCTCTCATGAATAATAATTTATGAATAATTCGTGTTTAATTCGTGGTCATTCGTGTTCAAAAAGAATTCGTTTCATTCATCAAATTCGTCGTCGTGAAGCATCCTGTCTGCGACGCAACGCGAATAAACACGAATGACCCACGAATTTCTCATGAATAATAATTTATGAATAATTCGTGTTCATCCCACGAATCTCTCATGAATAATAATTTATGAATAATTTGTGTTCAATTCGTGGTCATTCGTGTTCAAAAAGAATTCGTTTCATTCATCAAATTCATTGTTGAAAGAAAACGGTTCCTTTCGTTGTTGAAAGATAAACAGTCACAAATTCTTGTTCCAGTTAGAAGGCGGAGGCTTTCAGGCGCAGCCCGGCAGTCTCGTCGATGCCGAAGAGCAGGTTCATGTTCTGCACGGCCTGGCCCACGGCACCCTTCAGCAGGTTGTCGATGGCAGTGGTGACGAGCAGTTTGTTCTCGAAGGCATCGATGTGCACGAGGCATTTGTTCGTGTTCACCACCTGCTTCAGGTCTATTGGCTTGTCGCTGTAGTGCGTGAAGGCAGCGTCGGCGTAGAAGTCCTTGTATGCCTGTATCACCTCATCGGCAGGGGCCTTCGTGCGGATGACCTCCGTGCAGAAGATGCCACGGGCGAAGTCACCGCGATAGGGGATGAAGTCGATGTCCACGTCCAGGTGGCCCTGCACCTGCTTGATGCTCTGCCGTATCTCTGCCAGATGCTGGTGCGTGAAAGGCTTGTAGATGCTCAGGTTGTTGTTGCGCCAGGAGAAATGTGTCGTGGCGCCCGGCTTCTGTCCGGCTCCCGTCGAGCCGGTGATGGCGTTCACGCTGACATCGTACTTCAGCAAGTTGAGGTTGGCGGCGGGCAGCAGCCCGAGCTGGATGGCCGTGGCGAAACAGCCGGGATTGGCCACATGCTGTGCCTGTACGATTTCCTCTTTGTTGATTTCCGGCAAGCCGTAGACATAGTCGTGGTTGCCTTTGATGCGGAAGTCCTGCGCCAGGTCGATAATCTTCACCTGCGAGGGGATGGTATGCTCCTTCAGGAACGCCTCGCTCTTGCCGTGGCCGAAGCAGAAGAACACTACGTCAACATCCTCAAAGGGCATGGCGTCCGTAAACCTCAGCTCCGTGTCGCCGACGAGTCCTTCGTGCACGTCGCTCACCAAGTTCCCTGCGTTGCTCTCGCTGTTGGCAAAGACAATCTCTGCCTCCGGGTGGTTGAGCAGCAGGCGGATAAGCTCTCCGCCTGTATATCCTGCTGCTCCCAGTATTCCTACTCTGATCATGATGCGATACGTTTAGGGGCACACAGCCACAGCACGATGTATGCTATGAGGCCGCCGCCAAAACTGAAAATGAAAAGGAGAAAGGCTACGCGCACCAGCAGCGAGTCGACATTGAAGTATTCCGCAATGCCGCCGCACACGCCTGCTATCTTCTTGTCCGTTTCTGACAGATAATATCTTTTCTGTTCCATCCTACTGTCTAACTGTCTAATGGTCATTGGAAATCAGCGCTGCTCGTCCTTGTGGATGCCGTAGTAGACGCGGAGAGGAGTGGAGCTGACCTTGATGAATCCCTTGGCCTCGTCGGCGGTCCAGCCGGTCTGCGTCTCGCCGTATTCGCCCAGCTTCGAGCGCGTCAGGTCGTTGGGGCTGTCGATGCCCACGGTCTCGAAGCCGTAGGGGCGCAGCTTCAGGATGGCGGTGCCGGTGACGTTACGCTGCGACGAGGTGAGCATGGCCTCGATGTCGGGCATGACGGGCTCTAAGTATTGGCTCTCGTGCAGGAACATGCCGTACCAGTTGGCCACCTGGTCCTTCCAATACTGCTGCCACTTACTCAGCGTCGATTTCTCTAAGAGGCGGTGTGCCTCGATGATGAGCTTAGGTGCTGCGGCCTCAAAGCCCACACGGCCCTTGATGCCGATGATGGTGTCGCCCACGTTGGCGTCGCGGCCGATGGCGTAGGATGCGCCTATCTCCTCAATCTTCTGGATAGCCTTGACGCGGTCGTCGAACTTCTCGCCGTTGACGCCTACTATCTCGCCCTTCTCGAACTCAATCCTGAGCAGAGCCTCCGGCTCCTTGGCCGTGACATGCTTCAGATAAGCGTCCTCGGGCAGTCCCTGCGTGGGGTCGAGCAGCTCGCCGCCGCAGATGCTGGTGCCCCAGATGCCCACGTTGTACGAGTATTTCAGCTTGGCGAAGTCGGCCGTGAAGCCGTGTTCGTTGAGGAAGTCCACCTCCTCCTTGCGCGTCAGCTTCTTGTCGCGTGTGAGGGTGATAATCTCCACGCCCGGTGCCATGACGAGGAAGGTCATGTCGAAGCGTATCTGGTCGTTGCCGGCACCTGTCGAGCCGTGGGCGATGGCGTCGGCGCCTATCTCCTTGGCATAGCGTGCGATGGCGATGGCCTGGAAGATGCGCTCGCTCGACACGGATATGGGATAGCAGTTGTTGCGCAGCACGTTGCCGAAGATCATGTACTTCAGCGACTTCGCATAGTATTCCTGCGTCACGTCGAGCGTCACATACTCCTTGGCGCCCAGTTTGTAAGCGTTCTCCTCGTTCTTTTTCAGCTGCTCGGCCGAGAAACCGCCGGTATTGGCGCAAGCTGCATAAACATCATAGCCCTGTTGGGCAAGGTACATCACGGTGTAGCTGGTGTCAAGTCCACCACTATAGGCTACCACTACTTTCTTGTTTGCCATAATATATAATAAATGTGTCTAATTATCTATAAGTTTAATTCTCCTCAAGTTCTTCGAGGTGGCGTATGCGGGCCAAGACCTCATCTGGTATTTTGCAGGGCAGATGCTCCGTGGGGTCGTAGAGCATGGCGGTGCAGATGCAGTATTTGCGGTCGGTGCGGTGGAGGACGTCGACGTTGACGCAGCCCTCGCAGCCTTTCCAGAACGCCTCGTCGTCGGTGAGGTCGGCGAAGGTGACGGGCTGATAGCCCAGCTCGGTGTTCATTTTCATCACGGCGGCGCCGCTGGTCAGCGAGAAGATTTTGGCTTGGGGCCAGCGTGTGCGCGCCAGCGAGAACGTCATGTCCTTGATGCGCTTGGCCACGTGATGACCGCGGAAGTCGGGGTGGACGATGAGGCCGCTGGTGGTGACATACTGCTGCTGCTCCCATGTCTCGATGTAGCTGAAGCCCGCAAAGCGTCCGTCCTTGTTCAGGGCGATGACGGCCTTTGCCTCCTGCATCTTCTTGGCCAGATACTCGTGTGTGCGCTTGGCGATGCCTGTGCCGCGCACCTTCGCTGCCTCGGCTATGGTGTCGAGAATGGTGTCGACGTAGACCTCATGCTCAGGGCCGGCCACCAGCACCTCTATCTCTTCTTCAGAGCCTTTGACAGGCAAGACCTCTTCTTGTTCTTTTTTCTCCATGATTATTGGGTTGTTATGTTCTTCTGTTAAAAACGTGTTTCTCTGTCTCTCGTCTGACATGTCTCTTCCTGTTATCTTAACTTCATAGACATTTCTTTTGACAGTGGCGGCCCGATGGCTTCGTCGAGCGCCTTCAACACCTCCTCTGGGCTGTATCCCTCGCGCATTGCGATGAAGATGGTGTCGTCGCCTGCTATGGTGCCCAGAATTTGCGGTATGTTGCCACGGTCGATGTTCCATGCCAATGCACTGGCATAGCCGGGGCGTGTCTTGATGACTCCCATGTTTCCTGCGAAATTGATGCTCATAAAACCAGCCAATTCCATCATCTCGTGTACTGACGAGGCAGGGCTTACACGCTTGTACATCGTTTCATTGGGCAGCACATAGATGTATTTTCCGCTTAGCGTGGAGGCTTTTGCCACTTTCAGCTGTTTCAGGTCGCGGCTGAGTGTGGCCTGAGTGATTTTGAAGCCTTCGCGATTCAAGGCGGTCATCACTTCCTCTTGGCTGCCCAGCTGCTGGGTTGAGATAATCAGGCGCAGTGCCTCAAGTCTATTGTTTTTAGCCTTCATATTTTGTATATTTATGCAAAATTTGGCTGCAAAAGTACATAATTCCTTGGTTATCTCCAAATTTTTCTGCATATATTTTCATCCATGGGCGGTTTTCCTGGGTCTCCCTAAGTTTTCATATGACTTCCTGGGCTTTCCTGAGCCTTTCTGGCAAAAACAAGAGAGCGGCGCTCTCCTTGAGAGGAAAGCGTCGCCCGCATGTTTTCCCGTATTAGCTTTAAGTGTTGATTATCTTAGCACAACCTTCTTGCCATTGATGATGTACATGCCCTTTGTGGGATGCATCACCTGCTGGCCTTGCAGGTTGTAGACCTTGTCCTGCTTGGCAGTTGCCTGCATGGTGCTGATGGCGGTGGAGCCTTCCATCTCAAACTCCGACACATCCTTCACGCCGTTGGTGCTGAAATAGGTGGCGATGGTTCCAAACAGCTTGACGGCCTTGCCGATGTTGCCGGGGTTGTCCACCACGTTCAGCTGTGCGCGCGGATCGGTGTTGTTCACCAGCTGGACGGGCACGACGCTCTCCCACTCGGTGATACCGGCTTCAGCGGCGATGGCGATGTTGGAATACTGCGTCGGAGTCTCCTCGATGGCATTGTTCTTGATAGAGCCCACGATGAAGCCCTTCACCCATACCTTGTCTGCGGGGAACTCCTTGATGGCTTTCACGTCGGCCACTGTGTAGGGTTTCTCCTTCGTTCCGTCACCCTCCAGCTCCACCGGGTCGATGGGCTGCACGCCGCTGTTGTCAACGCTGACGAAGTAGGCGTTTGTCACCTCAATCTTCTCGTTGTACAAGCCACGGTTGCCGATGAGCGTCAGCTTGCTGCCGTTTTGTATTCCCTTCTCAGCTGCCAGAGCCTGGAACTGCTTCTTGGCGCCTCCCTTTTCTGAGAGCAGGCCATAGACGTAGACTGAACCCGTCTCGTCCTCCAGGTCGAAGTTGCCATACTGGTCGTCGTCCTTCAGGTTCTTCACCACGCCGGTCAGCTGATACCACACGTCGTTGCTCACCTCTGCAGCGTTGAACTCGGCGATGGTGGCTACTATAGCCTGCACTGGAGCGTTCTTTGTGAAGGTGGCTTCAACGGTGGCGCTCTGCTTGATGTCGCACTCCTCGTCGATGGCGTATGCCTTTACGGTGGTAGTCTCCGTCAGGGTGAAGGGTCCGGCATAGTGCTGGAAGTCGGCTTCGTTGATGGCATAGTAAATCTCTGCATCGGGATTGCTGTGGCTCAGTGTCACCTCAATGCTCTCGTCAAATGAGCCGCCGTTGGGGCTGATGGTGGGGCGGGCAGCGGTGGTCTGTACCGGGCCTTCTGTCTCCCACACTATTTCAATCTTGTCGATGTAGATGGCACCGCTAGCCGAGCGCATGCCGATGTAAGTGTAGTCTCCGCTCACCTCCAGGGTCTTGCTGTCGGCATCTGCAGCGATGTCGCCCAGCTTTTCGCCTTGTTTGTCAGCGTCGTAGAGGTCGGTAGCAGCGCTGTATGGCGTGTTCTTCGCATAGATGCTGAGTGAACGGTCGGTAGTTTTGCCGTTGAACGTAACGGTGACCGACTTCAGCTTACCGCCAGAGGTGGTGGTGATGATGCCGGCATTGTTGTTTTTGTCGCGCAACTGTATGTAACTTCCTGTGCCTGACGATGCTTGGCCTGCATAAACGGCTGGTGAGGAAAAAGTCTTGTCGGCAAAATCGTTATAGCTGGAGTTTGAGCCGACCAAGCCAAGACCTTCCCAGGTTAGCTCATCGGTAACAACACTTGCCGACATGGTGCCTCCCATCATCAGGAGCAGGGCGGCAAACAATAAACGTAAATTTTTTTTCATAAGCTTAAATCTTAAAGTTAATAATAGTTGATATTTGCTGCAAAGGTAAGCCTTATTTTTCGTTTTAACAAATTTTTTCGTCATTATTTATATAAAAACAGCTATAGCTGCGTAAAAAGCCGTACCTTTGCAGCTATCAAAGTCTATTGTCACTTTCAATCACCTTTCACTCCCGATAACATTACATTATTTATTATATAAAACGAAAAGCAACATGAGAAAGACATTACTGATTGCGACTGTCGCAATGGCTTTTGCCGCAACGGCATCAGCAGCCGAGAACATCAAGGCAACGGTTCACGCCGACCAGGCGGGAGCCAAGATCAACCGCGAAATCTACGGACAGTTCTCCGAGCACCTCGGCACCTGCATCTACGGTGGCCTGTGGGTGGGCGAAGACTCCAAGATTCCCAACATTCAGGGCTACCGCAAGGATGTGTTCGACGCCCTGAAGGCCCTGAAGGTGCCGGTGCTGCGCTGGCCGGGCGGATGCTTTGCCGACGACTACCACTGGATGGACGGCATCGGGCCGAAGAGCCAGCGACCCTCGCTGCGCAACAACAACTGGGGCGGCACCATAGAGGACAACAGCTTCGGCACGCACGAGTTCCTCAACCTCTGCGAGATGCTCGACTGCGAGCCTTACATCAGCGGCAACGTCGGCTCGGGTACGGTGAAGGAGATGGCCCAGTGGGTGGAGTATATGACCAGCGACGGCGACACGCCCATGGCTCGCCTGCGCCGACAGAACGGACGCGAGAAGGCGTGGCACGTGAAATACTTCGGCATAGGCAACGAGGCATGGGGATGCGGCGGCAACATGACGCCCCAATACTACAGCGACGAGTTCCGAAAGTTCAACACCTACCTGCGCGACTATACAGGCAACAAGCTCTATCGCATCGCTTCGGGTGCCAGCGACTACGACTACGACTGGACCACCGTGTGTATGAAGAACATCGGCGACCGCATGCAGGGCATCTCCCTACATTATTATACATGCTCAGGGTGGGACGGACCGAAAGGCTCGGCCACACAGTTTGACAACGACCAATATTACTGGGCCTTGGGCAAGTGCCTGGAGATAGAGGAGGTCATCAAGAAGCACAAGGCCATCATGGACAAGGCCGACCCCACGGGAAAGATTGGCTTGCTTGTCGATGAGTGGGGTACGTGGTGGGACGAGGAGCCCGGCACCATCAGCGGACACCTCTACCAGCAGAACGCACTGCGTGACGCCTTCGTGGCATCGCTCTCGCTGAACGTCTTCCATAAGTACACCGACCGCGTGAAGATGGCCAACATCGCACAGATAGTCAACGTGCTGCAGTCGATGATACTCACCGATCAGGAGGGTACCGGACACATGGTGCTCACGCCCACCTATCACGTCTTCAGAATGTACACCCCGTTCCAGGAAGCCACCTATCTGCCCGTCGACCTGCCCACGGAGACCATCCAGGTGAGCAAGGCCTACTTCAAGGAGAAGGAGGGTGCCCGCGATGCCGGCTACCGTCCCTGCCCCATGCTCTCCGCCTCGGCAGCCAAGGCCGTGGACGGCAGCCTCGTCCTGGCCGTCACCAATGTCAGCCTCGACAAGGCGCAGGCCATCGACTTCCAGCTCGACGGCTATGAGGCCAAGACCGTCAGCGGCGAGATACTCACTGCAAAGAACGTGGCCGACTTCAACGACTTCCAGCATCCGGACGCGGTGGCGCCCAAGCCCTTCACAGCCGCAAAGCTGAAGAAGAACGTCCTCACCGTACAGGTGCCCGCCAAGTCCATCGTCGTGCTGACTGTCAAGTGAAAACCGCATGCAAGCAAGTTTTGGAGTTAAAGGAGTTAAGGGAGTTAAAGGATTTAAAGACAATAGCTTTGCTAAAGTGACATAGTTGCGTCGCTATCTATGTGAGTTGATACCGCGAAGCGGCCTGAGAAAAAACCAATAAAAACAAATAAAAACAAGAAAAACAAATTGGTAAATTTTCTCATTTGGTACAATAGCTATCGCCTTGCCCACCGCATAGCTCAATGCGCAGCCATCCCCTCCCTTCAAGGGGAGGGGCAGGGGTGGGGGCTGTAATGTCAGTAATGTTCTTTGCTGCCCCTTCTTTGC
>JAEEPZ010000222.1 GCA_016285055.1 Prevotella sp. | reverse complement strand
ATAGTAACTATTCCTCTAATTCCCAAGGCCCTCGGCTTGCCGAGGGCTATTTGTTATTCGGGACTTCATTTTGGGCCCTGCAAAATTCGTTACTCGGAAATGAAAAGAAAAAATTTCCCTTTTTTCTTTTCATTTCGCTCGCTTATTCGTACCTTTGGCTGGCGCCGAAGGCACTTTCGCTTCCATATAACAAAAATGCTGTTACTCGGGGCTTCATTTTTAGGTATTGCCTAATTCATTACTCGGAAATGAAAAGAAAAAATTTTCCTTTTTTCTTTTCATTTCGCTCGCTTATTCGTACCTTTGCACCCAAATTGCAAAAATATACACATAATCATGGCAAAAGAACTGAAAGATTTGACAAAAAGGGCTGATAACTACAGCCAGTGGTATAACGATTTGGTGGTGAAAGCCGACTTGGCTGAGCAGAGCGCCGTGCGTGGTTGCATGGTCATCAAGCCCTACGGCTATGCCATCTGGGAGAAGATGCAGCATGAGCTCGACCGTATGTTCAAGGAGACGGGCGCTCAGAACGCCTATTTCCCCCTGCTCATCCCGAAGTCGTTCCTCAGCCGCGAGGCCGAGCATGTGGAAGGCTTCGCTAAGGAATGTGCCGTGGTGACCCACTATCGCCTAAAAGCTACGGAGGACAAAAGCGGCGTCGTGGTAGACCCTGCCGCCAAATTAGAGGAAGAGCTGATCATCCGCCCCACCAGTGAGACCATCATCTGGAACACTTACAAGAACTGGATTCACTCATGGCGCGACCTGCCCCTGATGTGCAACCAGTGGTGCAACGTGATGCGCTGGGAGATGCGCACACGTCCGTTCCTGCGCACTTCAGAGTTTCTGTGGCAGGAGGGACACACGGCTCACGCCACTCGCGAGGAGGCCGAACAGGAGGCACAGAAGATGCTGAAGGTCTATGCCGACTTTGCTGAGAACTGGATGGCTGTGCCCGTCGTACAGGGTGTGAAGAGTGAGACCGAGCGCTTCGCCGGAGCCCTCGACACCTACACCATCGAGGCGATGATGCAGGACGGCAAGGCCTTGCAGAGCGGCACCAGCCACTTCCTCGGCCAGAACTTCGCCAAGGCCTTCGACGTGACATATCTTAATAAAGAGAACAAGCCCGAATATGTCTGGGCCACCTCATGGGGCGTCTCAACACGCCTTATCGGTGCTCTCATCATGACGCACTCCGACGACAACGGCCTCGTGCTGCCGCCGAAGCTGGCTCCCATACAGGTAGTGATTATCCCCATTGCCACGAAGCCGGAACAGATGGAACTGGTGAACAAGGAAGTTGCACCCATCATCGAAGGTCTGCGCAAGAAAGGCATCAGCGTGAAGTTTGACGATGCTGACAACAAGCGTCCGGGCTTTAAGTTCGCTGACTATGAGCTGAAGGGTGTGCCCGTGCGTCTGGTCATTGGCGCACGCGACTTGGAGAACGGCACCATTGAGTTGATGCGCCGCGACACCTTAGAGAAAGAGACGCTGCCGTTGGAAGGCATCGTGGACCATGTGGAGAAGTTGCTGGATGACATCCAGAAGAACATCTTCGAGAAGGCCAAGGCCTATCGCGATGCCCATATCTTCGAATGTGACAACTACGAGGAATTCAAGGAGCGTGTCAAGGACGGCGGCTTCTTCCTCTGCCACTGGGACGGCACGGCTGAGACGGAGGCCCAGATCAAGGAAGAAACGCAGGCCACCATCCGCTGTGTGCCTTTCGGCGTGGAGCAGACGCCTGGCGTCGACATGGTGAGCGGCAAGCCCTCGAAGGCCCGCGTCATCATAGCCCGCAGCTATTAAGACTCTTCAACATAGACATTGATACAAGAAATACAACTTCGCGTGCTGCCTGAAGTGGCAGCCGACACAGCCCTGTTACGCCAGTATGTGGCTGACGAGAAGGGACTGGCACTGAGTGCGCTGAAGGGCATCCGCATATTGAAACGCTCTGTGGATGCTCGTCAGCGTACTATTTTTATTAATCTGAAAGTGCGCCTCTACATCAACGAGCAGCCTATGGACGATGAATACGTTCATACCGACTATCCCGATGTCTCTGACAAACCGCAGGTCGTGGTGGTCGGCGCCGGCCCCGGCGGACTCTTTGCCGCCCTGCGCTTGATTGAACTGGGGCTGAGGCCTGTCGTTCTGGAGCGCGGCAAGGATGTGCATGAGCGCAAGAAAGACCTGGCCGCCATTGCCCGCACGCAGCAGGTAGACGGTGAAAGCAACTATTGCTTCGGCGAGGGTGGGGCAGGGGCCTACTCTGACGGCAAGCTCTATACCCGCTCAAAAAAGCGCGGAAACATCGAGAAGATTCTCAATGTGTTCTGCCAGCACGGTGCCTCGACGGCCATTCTGTCAGATGCTCATCCGCATATCGGCACCGACCGCCTGCCGCAGGTCATCGAGGCCATGCGCCATACTATTATAAGATGTGGCGGTGAGGTACACTTCCAGACCAAGATGACCCGTTTGATGATGAGTGACGAGCGGGGTGAGGGGAGAAATGACTGTCGTGTCATCGGAGTCGAGGCCGAGGTAACCTCTCAGCCCTCAGCCTTCACCTCTCACCTCTCGTTCATGGGGCCCGTCATTCTTGCCACTGGCCATTCAGCACGCGATGTTTACAGGTATTTGGTTAAAGAAA
Source organism: Prevotella sp. (assembly GCA_016285055.1). Classification (GTDB taxonomy): domain Bacteria; phylum Bacteroidota; class Bacteroidia; order Bacteroidales; family Bacteroidaceae; genus Prevotella. The sequence continues at coordinate 892 of JAEEPZ010000222.1, read as the reverse complement.
AGGTTGAACTGGAGGCCAAGGGCATTGCCGTAGGTGTCAGGCTGGAACATCCGTCGAAATTGATTGACCAGATACAGTATCACCGTAAGGAAGGCAGGGGCCAGTGGCTGCCCGCTGCAGAGTATAGCTTTGTGACGCAGGCCGACGGCCGAGGCGTCTATTCTTTCTGCATGTGTCCCGGTGGCTTTGTCATTCCTTCCGCCACAGGTCCTGAGCAAGTGGTGGTCAACGGCATGAGTCCAGCCAGCCGCGGTACCCAGTGGAGCAACTCAGGCATGGTAGTGGAACTGCGGCCGGAGGATGTAGAGGGCGACGATGTGCTGCGTGTGCTGCGCTATCAGGAAGAGCTGGAGCGTGTGTGCTGGCAACAGGCCAATAGGAAGCAGACGGCGCCTGCCCAGCGCATGGCAGACTTTGTCAACGGTCGTCTGAGTTACGACCTGCCCCGCTCATCCTACGCACCGGGCCTTGTCTCATCGCCCCTCCATTTCTGGATGCCCAAGCCCATTGTCTCCCGATTGCAGCAGGGCTTCAAGGCGTTTGGCCGCCAGGCTCACGGATTTCTGACCAACGAAGCGGTGATGATTGGTGTGGAGACACGCACATCGTCACCTGTCCGCATCGTCCGCAACAACGACACCCTTCAGCACATCCGCCTGCAGGGCCTCTTCCCCTGCGGCGAGGGTGCCGGCTATGCAGGTGGCATCGTCTCAGCGGGCGTCGACGGCGAGCGCTGTGCCGAGATGTGCGCAGCATGGATGCGGGGTTGAGCATGATAGATGAAGTGACGCCTCAGTCGTGGAAACATGGCTGAGGCGTTATTGTAGTGGCCGTTGTTTTGCTCTTGCATGGCTACCCCCAAAAAGTCCGAAGGCTTCGGACGCTTTGTCCG
>JAEEPZ010000221.1 GCA_016285055.1 Prevotella sp. | reverse complement strand
CCGTGGTGCGCATCACCCTCACGGAGCCTCCCATCGGCAAGCGCAAGCAGTACGACAAACAAGGGGAGGAAATGAAGTTTGGACGGTTGGAGTAGCAGTTGGCACAATTCATACGAAATGGCCAGCCTATAATCTTTGCTCCGACAAGGCCGGTTTCATCACTGGCGAGAATATCTGCATCGACGGCGGAATGACCCGCCAGATGAACTTCCGCTTACTCATTTTAAGAAACCGCAAAATGGGTAATTCTTTCCGTAATCCGTTTAATTTGAGTATAAAATAATCGTTGTATTTTTGCATCGTAATATTGTCAATGAATAATATGAAACGAGTAATTGTTATTTCGACGAGTCTTCGTCGTGGTTCAAACAGCGATATGCTCGCTGACAGCTTTGTGGAAGGTGCTACGAGTGCCGGAAACGATGTAGAGAAGATTTCTCTCGTAGGCAAGGAAATTCAGTTCTGCAAGGGATGTATGGCTTGCCAAAAACTGGGTAGGTGTATCATTAACGATGATGTGAACGACATCATGGCAAAGGTGCTCGAGGCCGATGTTGTGGTGTGGGCTACACCTATTTACTATTATGAGATGAGCGGACAGATGAAGACACTCATCGACCGCATGAATGCCATGTATCCGCTGGAATATAAATTCCGCGATGTCTATCTGCTCACGACGGCTGCCGAGGATGAGGAAGGAACACCAAAGCGTGCCGAGGCGGGACTGATGGGATGGATTGACTGTTATCCTAAAAGTCGCTTGGCAGGTACGATCTTCTGCGGAGGAGTAAACGAACCACGAGAAATAGAAGGTAAAGCTAAATTACAGGAAGCATTTGAAATGGGCAAAAGAGTATAAGTTATGAAGAAAACGATTTTATTCGCAGTACTCGTTGGCAGTTTGCTGACAGCCTGCACAAATAAAGAAGTAAAACAAACTACAGACAAGAATATGGCGCAGACATTGAATTTGACACAGGAGTGGGACAAGGTGTTCCCACTGAGCGAGAAGGTGAACCACAAGAAGGTGACATTTGAAACACAATATGGTATAACGCTGGCGGCAGACCTCTATGAACCCAAAAATGCCGATGGCAAGCTGCCCGCCATTGCTGTCAGCGGCCCGTTTGGAGCCACCAAGGAGCAGTCGAGTGGACTCTATGCGATGCGGATGGCAGAACGTGGCTTCGTGACGCTGGCCTTCGACCCGTCCTATACGGGTGAGAGTGGTGGCGAACCCCGGCGAACAGCTTCACCCGACATCAACACCGAGGATTTCATGGCTGCCGTAGATTTCCTCTCGCAGTTGGACAATGTTGGTGCAGAGAAGATAGGCATCATCGGCATCTGCGGATGGGGAGGCATCGCCCTGAATGCAGCTGCAGCCGACCCGCGCATCAAGGCCACCGTGGCCAGCACAATGTACGATATGACCCGTGTCGGGGGAAATGGGTACTACGACAGCGAGGATAAAGAGGAGTCGCGCCATGCTGCCCGTGAGGCTCTTGCCAAACAGCGATTAGCCAACCCCAAGACAATGGCCGGTGGTGTTGTTGACCCGCTACCAGATGATGCGCCCCAGTTCGTGAAGGACTACTATGACTACTATAAAACTCCACGCGGCTATCATGCCCGCTCAGGCAACTCAAACGATGGCTGGCGTGTCATCGGCACACAAGCGTATTCCAACAGCCGATTCCTATACTATATCAACGAGATTCGTTCTGCAGTCCTCGTGATGCATGGTGAAAAAGCTCACTCACGCTATTTCGGTGAAGCCGCCTACAAATATATGGTGGAAGGCCAGGCCGAGGGTTACAACTTTGTTGGAAAGCCCAACCCTGTACCCGAGAACAAGCAGTTGCTTATCATCCCGGGAGCCTCACATTGCGACCTCTACGATGGAGGCCAGGGTGACTTCATTCCTTGGAACAAGCTGGAGGATTTCTTTAAGACAAACTTGCAATAAATGGTTGAGAAGAAGATTGTCCAAATTGATTCCGTTGATACGTACAACAAGCTGTACGGTTGGGAAACGTTGCATCCGCTGGTGACGGTGGTGAATCACACGGTGGAACTGCCAACAAGTATGAACCACACGCGGCTGAACTACGGTCTCTATGCCCTGTTCCTGAAGCAGGGCGAGGGTTGCTCGATACGCTACGGGCGCGAGAAGTATGACTATCAGGAGGGAACTGTCGTTAGTTTCAAGCCAGGACAGGTGGTAGAGGTGGAATGGGACGAGTCTAAACCCATGCCACCTTCGCGGGGGCTTCTGTTCCATCCTGACTTGATTTATGGTACGCCTTTAGCCAAGCGCATCCACGACTATACCTTTTTCGACTACGACCAGCGCGAGGCCTTGCATCTCTCGGAGCGAGAACAACGTATCGTCAGCGACCTGCTCGACAGCATCGAGGAGGAGTTGCAGCACCCCGTCGATAAGCACTCGAAAACGCTCATTACCGATGCCATCGGCATGATGCTCGACTACTGCATGCGCTACTACGACCGCCAGTTCATCACACGTCACAAGGTGAACAGCGACATCATGACCCGCTTCCAGCACGACTTAGAGGCATACTTCCGCAGTGGAGAGGCTGAGCTCAAGGGACTGCCCTCTGTGGCCTACTTTGCAGACAAGGCCTGCCTCTCATCAGGCTATTTCGGCGATCTCGTCAAAAAAGAAACGGGTCTCACGGCACAGCGTTACATCCAGAACAAAGTCATCGACCTCTCGAAACAGTATATCATGGACAAAGAGCTGACTCTCAATCAGGTGGCCTACAAGCTCGGCTTCCAATATCCACAACACTTCACGCGACTGTTCAAGAAGGAGGTCGGCATGACACCGAGTGAGTATAGAAACTAAAGTCTGGATAATCCGAGTGCAGAGTGGTTGGAAGCGGTTACGGATGAATAATACAATGGCTTGACTGGCGCGACAAAAACTCGCACTCCACGCTGGAGATGAAAGACAAGAGCTCGCGTCCCGCCATCCAGGGCAAGTGCGATAACATTGCCGACTACGACACAGTGTGGATCGGCTTCCCGATTTGGTGGTACACCGCCCCGACCATCGTCAACACCTTCATTGAGGCATACAACCTCAGCGGCAAGACCCTCAACGTGTTCGCCACCAGCGGCGGAAGCACCGTCGATGGCTCATACAACGACCTCAAGAAAGCCTATCCGCAGTACAAATGGGGCGAGAAGTGGCTGATGAATTGAAAATTGAGAATTGAAAATTGAAAGTTTTTTAAGATGACCGCCGCAAGGGTTGAAATGACCTTTGCGGCGGCGTGGGCGGCCCGAAAGAGATCGAAGGCAACGCCAAGTTGCAGGTGGCGTATGAGATGGGGAAGAAGGTGTGAATTTCTAAAGTTTCGCAGAACCCCAAACACCTGCTGCGCTACATCTCCGCTGTCTGTTGCCGCCTTCTGCGAGGACAACTAACACACCTAGCCTCTTCTTCATCAAGCACATGGTGAAAAATGCGCATCATTATTATCACCCTACACAATAATCTGCATTTTTTAACGTATTAATTAACGTATTTACAAATCAAAAA
>JAEEPZ010000220.1 GCA_016285055.1 Prevotella sp. | reverse complement strand
CATGCAGCACGCCACCAGCCGCCGCGACGGCAGCTCACGCTTCTGTTCGAACAACAAGTACGGCACGTTCCCTTCATTCTCAGTAGGTTGGAACGTGATGAACGAGGACTTTATGACCGACACCCGCGACTGGCTCACCAACCTGAAGCTGCGCGCCAGCTGGGGTAAGAACGGTAACGACAACATCGGCGACTTCGCCTATACCACGCTGACAGCCACTGGCGGCAGCAGCAACTACTACTACGGTCAGACCGCAGCAATGACCTACGGTTCGAAAGCCGACCGCCTGGCCAACGAGGACCTGAAGTGGGAGGAAAGCGAGCAGACCAACATCGGCCTCGACTTCGGTTTATGGAGCAACCAGCTGACCTTCAGCGTCGACTACTTCATGAAGAAGACCAACGGTATGATCATCGACATGCCCATCCCCAGCTACGTGGGTGAGCAGCGCCCCTTGGCCAACGTCGGCGACATGGAGAACAGCGGCTGGGAGTTTGAGCTGGGCTACAAGTGGAACATCGGCGATGCCCGTTTCGCTGTGAAGGCCAACGCCTCCTACCTGAGCAATGAGCTGAAGAACCTGGGCAACGACACCGGCTTCCTGAACTACGGTATCAGCCAGTTTGCCGACGGCGGCACACGTGCCGAGAACGGACAGCCCTTCCCCTTCTTCTATGGCTACAAGACCAACGGCATCCTGCAGAACCAGGCCGAGGCCGATGCCTATAACGCCGCTTACGGTGCCAGCTCGAAACCTGGCGACTTCCGCTTCGTCGATACCAATGGCGACAACAAGATTACCTCTGACGACCGCACCAACATTGGCGACGGCATTCCCGACTGGAGCTTCGGCCTGAACTTCGACGCCGAGTGGAAAGGCTTCGACCTGGGCGTCTTCTTCCAGGGTGTCAGCGGCGTGGACGTCTTCGACGCCACCTACCGTCAGGACATTGCCTCCGGCAACTATCCCACCTGGATACTGCAGCGCTGGACCGGCGAAGGCACCTCGAACACCGTGCCCACGCTGGGCGACTCGAAGAACTGGGTGGTCAGCGACATGTATGTGCGCGACGGCAGCTACCTGCGCCTGAAGAACATCACCCTGGGCTACACCCTGCCCCGCAGCCTGACGCAGAAGATTGGCATCAGCCGCCTGCGCATCTACGGCCGCGCCGAGAACCTCTTCACCTGGACCAAGTACTGGGGCTTCGACCCGGAAATCGGTGCCGGATGGGACAACGACACGCAGAAGCACAACACGCAGTTCACAGGTGTTGACTATGGTGTCTATCCGCAGGCCCGCGTATTCACCTTCGGAGTTAACGTTAGTTTATAGTTAATAGTTTATAGATAATAGTTTATAGTTATGATTACCAAGATAAATAAGACGGGTAGGCTGATGCTCGGCGCAGCACTTGTCACTTTTAACTTATCACTTGTCACTTCATGCAGCGACGATTTCCTTGAAGTGACCAAGCCCGACGGCGAGCCTCTGGAAGAATATTATACCACCGAGGAAACCCTCAGCGAGGCCCTCACCTCCGCCTATGCTCCCCTGCACTGGCCCGACTGGGACAACAAAGCCTACAACGACCTCACCATCGACGGTGAGATTATGGGCGACGACTTCTGGGTGGGCGGCAGCGACAACACCGACAACCAGCACTGGCACCGTCTGTTCAACTTCGCTGCCGATGGCAACAACACGCTCGGCACCCTCTGGGGCGACTTCTACAGCGGCATCAAGCGCTGCAACGACGCCATCAAGTACGCCGGATGGCCAGGCAAGGCCAGCGACACCTTCCGCAAGTCGATGGAGATGCAGGCCCGCCTCCTGCGCGTGTACTATTATAATATATTGTGGCACTACTATGGCAACGTGCCCTTCTACTTGGAGAACCTCTCGCTGCCCTACACGGCTCCGCAAATCACTGCCGACGAGATCTACAACAATCTGCTGCCCGAGCTCGAGGAAATCATCGCCTCTGGCGTGCTGCCCATGCGCTGGGAGTCGGCACAGGCAGGCCGTGTGAGCCAGGCCTTCGCCATGATGCTCTACGCTGAGATGGTGATGTATCAGAACGACAGCGCACGCTATCCGCAGGCTCTCGCCTATATGAAGCAGATCATGGCCGACGGCAGCTACGCCCTCAACCCCAGCTTCACCGACCTGTGGTCGGAGAACGGCGAGTGGTGCAAGGAGAGCATCTTCGAGATCAACTACAACGACGACCAGGCCCAGCGCGACTGGGGCAATGCTGCCCTCAATGCCGGCGGCACCGTGTTCCCCACACTCTGCTCACCCAACGGCTGGGGCGGCGGTGAAGGCTGGGAAAGCGGCAACGACGGATGGGGATTCCTGCCCATGAAGGTGGAGACCTACAACATGTATGCCGACTACGACCTGCGTCGCGACGTCACCTGCTGGGACGTGCGTGGCTACAGCTACACCGAGCGCTATCAGGACACCCACATCTGGCACGGCAAGTATCGTCCGCAGTCGGACAATAACAAGGACTGCCCCACGTCGAAGAACCTGAACTACAACAATAACAAGCGCATCTACCGCTACGCCGAGACCCTGCTCAACGCTGCCGAGCTGCTGCTGCAGACAGGTGGCAACGCTGCCGAGGCTGCTGGATATGTCAACGAGGTGCGTGCCCGTGCCGGTATGCCAGCACTGGCCACCGTCACCATCGACGATATCTTCACCGAGCGTCATCTGGAGTTCTGCGGCGAGGGCAAGCGCTACTTCGACCTCGTACGTGCAGAAGGCATACAGGGCGCCACACAAAAGGCCAGCACCGTACTCGTACCCGACACCTACGGCTATCGCACCAACAGCTGGACACCCAGCAAGAAGTATATCCCTCTGGCTCAGTCTGAGCTTGACGCTGATCCCACTCTGAAGCAGAACAACTATTGATTATTCCAACCGCTCGGCTTGCCGCTTTTACAAAGGCGAAGCCGACTAAAAGAACGAATTAAACATATTTCACGAATTATGAAAACCAAGAATATAAAACTATTTCTTGCCAGCTGTCTGGTATGTTGCGCTACCAGTGCAACCTTTACGGGCTGCTCTCCCGAAGAGTTTGATGGCGCCAACGCCAATGGACTGCCCACGATGGAGGGCACCGACTTCCAGATAACCGTCGACCAGGAGACCAACCAGATGGTGGCTACCTATACCCCGAAGGCCGGCACCTATCCCATCTGGATTCTCGACGGCACCAGTTATTCCACGCTGTCCGAGGTGGGCTATAAGAACAGCGAGGCCGGAACGCACACCATTGAGTTGCGCCTCGGCAACCGCAACGGCATCAGCCAGGCCGGCGTGAAGAAGGAATACACCTTCAACGAGACGAAGATTGACTACAGTGCCGACTTCCGCCGCATCACCGGCAAGGAGTGGCGCATCGACAACAAGGAGAAGGCCCACATGGGCTGTGGCGAGGCTGGCACCGACGGCTCAGGATGGTGGGCTGCAGGGCCTGACGAGAAGAAGGACTTCGGCGTCTACGACGACCGCATCACCTTCACAGCCGACACACGCAAGGGCGGCAGCTACACCTACAGTGCAGGTGAAGAC
>JAEEPZ010000219.1 GCA_016285055.1 Prevotella sp. | reverse complement strand
ACCACGAAGGCCATCGTCACAGGCCGTGTCGTCGGTGGTGCCATCGAAAAGGAGAAGCCGCTGGGACTGGGTCTCAGCACGGCCACGGTGGGTAGCGCCACCCTGCGACTGCTCACCAGCAGCAGCATGGAGGACGCCCGCAACATGAATGTCCGCCTCGACTCCATCTCGGGTGAATTCATCGCTGCCGCCGATTCGCTGTATTACGAGCAGGCCAACCCCGACCGCGTGCAGAGCATAGCCTACATCGGCAACAAGCAGGACGGCCAGGGCGACGTGAAGACCATATACATCAAGACCGACCCCCGTACGGGTGAGTTTGCCGTCAAGCTGCCTCCCGTACCGTATTATATCGAGACCATTGTCGACAACAACACCGAGGCCACGACGGCCCTGAAGGAGAAGGTGCTGCTCGACTGCTCGGACGTGACGCGTTGGCAGCGTGCCGCTGAGACTCAGATGTCCAGCGCCGGAAAGGTCGACACCCTGGCCACGTTCGACTATAACACAGCCTTCGTGCAGACCTACTTCGCCGCACCCGCCATCAGCGTCGTCCAGAACGGCAGCAACGAGGGTGTCTTCGGCGAGAAGAACGTGCCGGCAGGAGAACTGGGTGCCACGAAGGATACCTACACCGAGACGGGCGGCGTGGTGACCTACAACTACGGCGTGCCCATCTTCACACAGGGCATGTCCTATCGCCTCGACGTCTCGGCCTACGAGCAGTACTTCAACTACGATGCCGACGCCGAGCACCCCATCGAGACACGCATACCGTCGACGGAAGGCCTGCTCACCATCTCGAATCCCATGACGCAGGATGCCGACACCGTGGCTTTGGCACCGCTCGACTCGCTGGGCCGCTACGTCTACACGTTCCAGCCGCTGAAGGTCAACGAGGTGGCACCGTACACCCAGCCGCTGAGCTTCGCACTGACCATCGGCGAAAACGTCTATCCCTGGAACTGGACCTACCGCGGGAAGGACGAGCCGCTGCAGTGTCTGGTGCTGGGTACCAAGGTCACTGGCAACACCAGCGTCACCGCAGGTCCCGACGCTCTCATCAACATCATTCGCGACCCCTTCGGCAGCAATTCCAGCGTGACGTGGGAGAAAGGCTCCGAACTGTCCTACGGCTTCGACGTGAAACTCAAACTTGCACTCAACTGGGCAAACACTATGGAGAATGAAGGAGGGTTGGATGTAACCATGGCCTCTGGTGTGGGAACATATATCTTCACAGGTTCATCTTTAGCTGCCGGCGTATCCGAAGGGTTTTCATGGAAGAACAGCCTCGACGTCAACGGAGGCAGCACGTGGAGCTTTGAGAACACACAGTCCGTCTCCACTTCGTCGGAACCCCACTTCGATGGTCCCAATGGCGATGTCTTCGTGGGCATGTCCACATCCTTCATCTATGGCGACGGTCTGCAGGTGATGCTCGTCGACGATCAGGCTGGCGACTACCGCATAGGTACACAGCCCACCGTAGCCGTGACGCAAGGCATGGATACGAAGTTTGCCTACAGCCAGGACTACATCATCACCCAGCTCATCCCCAACTTCAAGCGGTTGCGTGAGGTACGCCTGCGACAGGTCAGCCAGGAATATCTGGAAACAGCCAGGTCGGAATTCCACAACGACACCGACTCCATCGTCTACATGACCAGCCTGACGCCCGACGACCCGCGTTTCGGCACCAGCCTCGACGACCCCGTTTGGGGCGACGATGCTGTCAGCTACTACAAACTGAACTGGGGTCCCGACAGTCTCTACTATTATGGTCCCAGCTACACCGCCTTCCTGCCCGTCAGCGGCAAGTACGCCGACGAAGAGGAGTCGTGGGATGCCATCAGGACCATCAACAGCAATATCCAGATTTGGGAAGGCTTCCTCGCAACGAACGAAGAGTCGAAGGTGAAAGCCATCAACCGCGAGCCCAAAACAACCATCAGTTTCTCCGGTACGACGCTTTCCTATGACCATATTGAAACGACGACAGGTTCCGAGGGCATCAGCTTTGAGACAGCAGCCAGCGTCTATCAAAAGTACAAAGTCGGAGCAAAAATAAAAAACACAGCTACAAATACAGCTTCAGGCAGTTACGGTATCGAGTATGAGCAATCATTCAACCCCTCGCTCATCTTCGGCCAGACCATGCACTCCTCCTACACGGTGAACATTGCCGACAACGTTGCCAACAATACCCACGAGATGGCCGTGTACGATGCCGACGACGGCTTCGGCTACATCTTCCGCCAGGTCAGCGGACAGACCAGCTGTCCTTATGAGGGTCTGCAGCTCACGAAGTACTACGAGCCCGGCAACCACGAGCTGTCCAAGGCCACCACGCAAATCGAGGTGCCTCACATCGACTGCGACCAGCGCATCGTCACTGCAGCCGATCCTGACGAAGGCGCCTTCTTCAACCTGAAGCTCTCTAATCCCTCGGTAGCCCAGGTGTATGATACTACCGAAAACGACTTCATCCTGCAGGTGGTCAGCGACAAGTGGGGCAGCCTGGCCGAGGTGAAGTTCAACGGCGAAGAAAAACCGAGCAGCTTAGGCGTATCACTGTCTCCCGGCGACAGCGTCATGATCACGATGAAGGTGAAACCCAAAGACAAAGAGGTGATTCATCTCGACAGTCTCCACCTCTGCCTCTACTCCGAATGTCAGAGCAGCATCAGCGACGACATCATCGTGGCGGCACACTTCCAGCCACAGGCCGAGAAGATTGAGCTGGCCTCGTCGCGCACACTCGTCAATACCGCCACCGACAGCACCCTCGTGCTGACCGCTACGGGCTACAAGCCCACGAGCACCATCCTCAACGCCGTGAAGCTGCAGCAGCGCAAGCAGGGCAGTCCCGATTGGGCTACACTGCACAGCTGGGTAACGGGCGTGCCAGCCGGCGACAACGAGAGTGCACTCGTCAGCGAGCGCATCGACACGCTGATCGATATGCATAGCAACATCGCCTATCCCGACGCCACCTACGAGTTCCGTGCCGTCACCGACTGCACGGTAGCCGGCGAGAGCGTGCTGGGCGAGAGTGAGACCATCACCGTCATCAAGGATGTCACGCTGCCCCGTCCGCTCTATCTGCCCGAGCCTGCCGACGGCATTCTCAGCCCCGGCGACAACATCACGGTGACCTTCAACGAGGACATCTACTCGCAGAGTCTGAACAAGTCCGACAACTTCAGTCTGCAGGCCGTGCTCAACACCGACTCCGTGGCCCACGAAGTGGCGCTGCGCCTCGATGGTGCCACCACGCCGGCAGCCACTACGCAGGCCGACCTGATGCTGGGCAACACGTCGTTCACCGTCTGCACCTGGCTCAAGGCCTCCGGCACGCCAGGCACCATCCTGCGCCACGGCGAGGGAGCCAATGCCCTGCGCCTGAACCTCGATGCCGACGGCCATCTGACGGCCTACATCACCGACGAGAACGGCATGGCACAGCCCTACACCTCGCCGACCACCATTCCGCACGACGAATGGGTATACCTCGGCGTCAGCTACGACGTCAATGCCGGTACCCTGTCGGCCCACTACACCAGCGCCAACAATGAGGATGTGCTCATCGGCG
>JAEEPZ010000092.1 GCA_016285055.1 Prevotella sp. | reverse complement strand
CTGCGTACACCCCGAAAAGTCCAATGGCGCCAGTCTGTTCACGCCATGGACGTATCTCATCCGCGAATTGGGACAGTGGCACCACGTGGCCATGACCTACGACTCCAACGTCGCAGAGAACAATGTACACTTCTACATCGACGGTCTGCCCTACAACACGCGCACCGAGCACGGCAAGATTCTGATGGGCAACAACCCCATCCTCATCGGACGCTCCGGAACCCAAAATGACGGCGAAGTACTCATCGACAACTTCGCCATCTACAGCCGCGCGCTGACGCTCGACGAGATTCACCGCCACATCTACGGCAAGCCCGACGCCTCGGACAAGGACTGCCGCCTGCTGCTCACCTTCGACGGCACGCTGCGCGACCAGAGCCAGTACCACAACGACCCCGTGCCACTGATGGATGCGCCCCTTGTGGAGCACAACGGCATCAACCTGCCCAAGGCCGACTTCGCACTGACCAAGGACACGAAGGGCACCACCGTCTATGTGAACGATGCCACCCCCGACGGCGAGGTCTACTGGTGGTTCAAGCCCAGCCCCACGACGCTCGGTGCCTACGACGAGAGCTGGAAGAAGCACGAGAGCGTGAACTACAACGGCCACAGCGGCAACTACACCTTCTGGATGGTGGCCAAGGGCAACGGCAAAGAGACCAACGCCTTCGCACCAGTGTCGAAACAGTTCAGTATCAGCGGACTGAGTAAGGTGTTCCCCAATGTGGCAAGCCAAGTGCCCGGCGTCAGGGTGCGCATCCAAGGAGGTTACAAGCTGAACAGCAGCACCAAGCCCCGCGTGGCGCTAAAGCAGGGTGACACCGAGATTGCTGGTACATGGGACATGCCCAATGGCTATAACTCAGACAAGATATCCTCTTTCGATGATCTGGCATCTGCCGTCTTCAATCTTGCGACGGCACCCTTGGGCAAGTACGATGTCATCGTAGGCACCGACACCCTGTATCAAGCCCTGACAGTTGAGAAAAGTGAAGAGCCAGACGTATGGATGAGCATGAGCAGCCGTTTCTTGAAACTTTGGAACCGCTACGAGACCTATACGATTAACTATGGCAACAGAGCCAATACCGCTGCCTACAATGTGCCAATGTTTCTCATTGTCCCCGATCGTCATGGCCAAATCGACCTGGTATTTGATTTCGACTTCTACCTCTGCGACCCCGAACTCAGTGAGAGCGCGCAGCAACTTGCACAGCAGTTAGGCGAATACCTGATGGCCTATGATGAAAAGACACAGGACAGCATCCGCGTCTATTCATTCATGATACCCTATATTGGTCCTAACAGCACTGAACAGCGCACTTTCCGTATGCGAACGAAACAAGGGTCTTCCATGGACTACGACCCAATAACGATAGGCTTCTGGCTGGAACAGCCTTGGGGACCTTACGACCCCGATGCAGCAACGACTCGTGCTGCCTACACTTTAGAACAGGGCGAATGTTTCGCCATGGAGTGGGGAAAGGTTGTTTTTGAGACAGCCATCAGTTTCATCCCCGGGGCTTCCTGCCTCTGGAGCATTGGCAAGGCTGGCTATAGCACCGCATCGGGGCTGGATGGCAAATGGAGCACGCTCTTCACCAATGTGATTGATGTAGGCTTCAACTGTGCCGAGGAGCTCATCCCCGGTGCACATGCCGCTCAGGCAGCTTGGAAGTTGGCGAGCTCGGCATACAGTCTCTATAGCAACTACCAGAACTTTAAAGGCATGAGCGACTGTCTGAACGGAAATCCCAAATCTCACATGACGCGCGGAGTTGGAAGCCTCGACCCCAACGAGATGACCGGCCCATGGGGACCTGACGACGACAAGCATTACATCCAGCCCATCCAACAGATGCCCTACATGATTACCTTCGAAAACAAATCGACGGCATCGGCACCTGCCAACGAGGTCTTCGTCACCGACACGCTCGACCTGACGAAGCTCGATGCCGAGACCTTCTCGTTTGGCAGTTTTGGTTGGGCCGACACCACCTTCGTCGTGGGCGGCATCCACACGCAGGAGTTCACGCGCGATGTTAATTATAAGGTGAACGGCCACGACATCGTGGTGCGCGTCAGCGCACAGTTCAACCCTGCAACGGGCGTCGCCAACTGGAGTTTCGCATCGCTTGAGACGAACGGTAATGAGCTTGACGACGTGATGAACGGCTTCTTGCTGCCCAACGACCAGAACAGGCGCGGCGAGGGCTTCGTCAGCTTTATCATCGACCACAAACCCAACCCCGTGGGTGGCTCCACCATCAGCAACAAGGCCACCATCGTCTTCGATGCCAACGAGCCTATCGTGACCAATACCTACACGAACACCTTCGACACCGACTACCCGACATCGAAGGTTGTCAAGGCTGAGGAGCCGTCGGAGGGTAAGCTCACCGTCAGCGTCAGCGGCAGCGACGCCACCAGCGGCATCGGCCACTACACCGTCTTCGCCCAGAAGAACGGCGGCGAGTGGGAAGCCGTGGCAATTATTACCGACGGCACCACCTGCACCATCGACGTCGAGACGGGCACGAAGTACGGCCTCTGTGCCATCGCCATCGACCGTGTGGGCTTGAACGAACCGAAGAACTATAAGGTTGAGGTTGAACTGACCACCAGCGGCACCGCTCCCGTCATGGCCACTTACGACCTCCGTGTGGCCGAGGCCGGTTATGCCACCTTCTACGACTCCAAGGTCGACTACCAGCTACCCGCCGGTCTGAAGGCCAGCACCGTCAGCGGCATCAGCGGCGACCGCCTCACCTACCAGCCGCTCAGCAGCAGCATCGTGCCAAAGGGCACTGCCGTCCTCATTGAGGCCAGCGAGAAGAAGGCCGCCACCTACACGCTCACCGGCGTGGCCGGCGGTTCAGCCGGCAGCACTGTCGGCACCAACCTGCTCCACGGCAGCGACGACTCAGCCCTCACCGGTCAGGATGTCTCAACGCCCGACGACTACCTCTACTACAAGCTGGCCTACGGCCCTGCCGGCACATCGCTGGCTACGCAGTTTGGATGGTTCTGGGGCGGCCCCGACGGCATGAACTTCAACATCAACGGCCACCGCGCCTGGCTGGCCGTGCCGAAGACTGCCGGTGCCCGCGGCTACCTCATCGACGGTGAAGCCACTGCCATCGACTATGTTGGAACTGAGCAGCCCGCCAGCAGACGATACATCGACCTGCAGGGCCGAAGGGTGACACAACCCACACAGCCCGGTATCTACTTCCAGGATGGCCGCAAGGTAGTAATCAAGTAATTTAACTTTCGCAAGTTATGGAGTTAAAGGAGTTAAGGGAGTTAAAGGAGTTAAAGACAATAGCTTTGCTATGGATTTCACCCCTTGAGGCAAAGGCTTTTCATGGAAAGTCATTTGTCTTTAACTCCTTTAACTCCTTTAACTCCTTTAACTCCTTTAACTCCCCCCAAAAAGAGCGAAATGAGAATCAAGTAATTATTTTCCATCATTCAAATATAGTTCAAGCAATATGAAGACGATAAAGATGCTTTCCATAGCGTTCACAGTATGCCTGGCCCTGCTGGCGTGCGGCGGTAGCGACGACGACCCAACTCCCACACCGCCCCCCACACCCACTGTCAAGGGCAAGCACATGACAAAGATTTGCGACATGCCCGCCGACGCCTCAGAACAACAGGTGGAGCTGACAGGCCTGACATCACAGGCCACGCACAAGGGCGGTGTAGCCGCATGGCTCACCACAACACTGAGCACCTACACTGGTGGCACACCCCGGGTGGCGGTTGTCTGTAGGCAGAACTTAGACGTAAACCCCCGCCAGATAGACGTCACCTACGTTGCCGCCAACGACACACTGGTGCTCACCGTGCGCCAGGCTGCCTACACTGGCGGCGCCACTGACGTGGACAATCCCAACGAAACGTACACCGACCAGCCGGCCTATTCGCGCGAGTATTGACAATCTTCCGATGAAAAACTGAAAAAATGGGCGTTGGTGATTTGGCCATTCGCCCACTTTTACTTAACTTTGCACCACTTTGGCGGCCTGCGGGGCTGTCCCCTTGACGATGACGATAGAGAAACGATGGTTGCTTTACATGCTTTTTGCCGCGCTGCACGTCAACGCTGCAAACGACAATCCATGCCCCGAGGTGCGCATGGCGCCCGAGCGTCTGCCCAGCATGAACATGCCGCGCAGCGGGCACAACATCTTCTATGCCAACGGCGAGCTGACGGTAACGGGCGGCCACACCACCAACTTCGTGCCAACGCCCACCGCTGAGTACTACGCCGACGGCGAGTGGCACCTGATGGATATGGCCTACAGCCACGACAACGGCTTTGCCGTAGTCATGGGCTCGGGTGAGGTCATCTTAGGCGGTGGACATGCCGAGCCGTTAGGCATCGGGCAGACCTTCATGGTGGAGCGCTATCAGCCCTCGGCGCACGCGTTTGATGGCTTTGGCAGCTTAGACCGTCGGCGCGTGCTGGCAGCTGCCACGCAGCTGGACGACGGGCGCATCATCATCAGCGGCAATCACTATGCCGACGATGCCATAGGCTGCTTCGACGGGCAAAGCCAGGTGCAGCATCTGGGCAGTGTCAGGCAGGGGCGCAGCAATCCCTACGTGCTGCGCATGGGCGGCGACGAAGCGTTCATACTGGGTGGCTGCGACGAGCGCGACCGCCACCTGGACACCGTCTATGTAGACCGCCTGAAGGGCGACGCCGTGCGCGTGCCGCTGTTAGAGCAGTGGCGACTGGTCTACACCGACCTGCCGTTCAGTAGTGAGGCCTGCCGCATAGACCATGACACTTATCTCTTGACGGCTACCGACAAGACAGGCCAGCTGGCAGTCTTCAAGGTGACCCGCCAACAGGGTGAGCCCGTCATCTCGCTTCTGCCAACGGCTTGTCCGATACCGATGCAGAGCCAGTGGGGAACGATTGCTTACAAAGGCCCGGTTGTGGTCGATAGTGTACGTCAGCGGGGCTACATCATAGGCGTTGACAGCTTGTACCACCGCCAGTATGTGCTGGCCATCGACTATGGCCGGCAACCAGCAGGACTGACGCTCTGCTATACCGACCCGATGGAGCGCGCTGCCTTCACCATTCCTGTGGTCACGCCCGACGGTGACTTGCTAATAGTGGGCGGCATCCCCGGCGACAACTACAAACCGCTGGCCGACGTGTGGCTCTACCACTTCACCACCGAGGCGGCTGCCACTGCCCTCACGTCGCGGCAAGTGTGGCTGTGGGCTGCTGGTATTGTTGTGCTGCTCATAGCTATTCTCATCTGCATGATATACATTCGCCGACGCAGCCGCCCGTCTGGGCCTGGGATAGAGCAGCCACCAGCTACTGCCCCGGCTGGCGCTGCTGTGCAAGACGCGAAAGCTGCTGAGCTGATGGAACGCATCAGCCAGCTCATGGCCCAGGAACAGCTCTACCTGCGCAGCGACCTGAAGGTGCAGGATGTGGCGGTGGCCCTGCAGACCAACAGCAGCTACGTCAGCGAGTGCATCAATAGTCTCCGTGGCCAGTCGTTCTCGCAGTTTGTCAACACCTATCGTGTGCACCATGCCCAGGAACTGCTGCGCCAGAATCCCAGCATGAAGACTGCCATTGTCGCGATGTCGTCGGGCTTCACCACCGAGGCCTCCTTCTTCCGCAACTTCAAGGCCGTCACGGGAACGACCCCGCGTGAGTGGCTGCTTAATGTATAATACATATTGAAACTTGATTTCCGGTGCTTTCTCCATTGAGGCGCGTGTGGCAGACTTAAAAATGGTTAAATCTTTGTGGTCTTTTAAGAACGGCGTTGTGTATGTCGTGGAAAATGTGTACCTTTGCAGCCCGAAACGGAAAGCTGTGGTCTGCCGCTGAGCAAATGACTCTTTAGCGTCAGCCACTAAACAGTAAAAACAATAAACACTAAACAAAAAGTATGAGTCAGAAAATCAGAATCAAGCTGAAGAGCTACGACCACAAATTGGTCGACAAGTCAGCCGAGAAAATCGTGAAGGCCGTGAAGGCTACGGGCGCTATCATCAGCGGTCCCATCCCCCTTCCCACCCACAAGCGTATCTACACCGTCAACCGCTCTACCTTCGTCAACAAGAAGGCTCGTGAGCAGTTCCAGCTGAGCGACTACAAGCGCCTCATCGACATCTACAGCTCCACCGCTAAGACCGTCGACGCACTGATGAAGCTCGAACTCCCCAGCGGCGTGGAAGTGGAAATCAAGGTCTAGTTTATTCTCTCACACACAAAAGATAAGAGCAACGCACCACTACGGCGCGTTGCTCTTTTTAGTTTTGCTTTCAAGTGAAGAAGACGCTTACTGCCTCAGAAGATTGAGCTTCTCTTTTGGTGCCAGAGCGTTGCTGACGGGCTCGGTGTATTCCGTCAGCTTGGCAGAAGCCTGGCAACGGATATCGCTGACGTTGGCACCGATGAGGAAATTGTAGGTGCCGGCCTCTGCCAGCCACTGCGAGTGGACTTCATCGAATGAGGCCAGCTCGCGCTTCTGTATCTGCATGACGAGGCGCTGGCTCTCGCCGGGCTGCAGCTCGCGCGTCTTGGCAAAGGCTTTCAGTTCCTTGGCTGGCTTCTCCAGCTGACCTGCGGGAGCGCTGACGTAGACCTGCACCACCTCCTTGCCGCTGACGCTGCCCGTGTTCTTCACCGTCACTTCCAGGTTGACAACATCGCCCTGCACGCTGACCTTCGGTTTCTCGTAGGCAAAGGTGGTGTAGCTCAGGCCGTAGCCGAAGGGATAAGCCACGTTCTTCTGGAAGGTGTCGAAATAGCGGTAGCCCACGTAGATGTCCTCCTCATGGTTGGTGTAAGCATGGCCGGGTATGGCCATCTTGTTGCTCACCATGACCTTGAAGCTATAGTCGTCGAGGGTGCTGGGGTAGTTTTTCGTCGAGGGGTGGTCGGTAGCGGCTATAGGCCATGTCATGGTCAGTCGGCCCGAGGGATTCACTTTGCCGGTCACGATGTCAGCGATGCTGTTGCCGCCCTCCATGCCTGGCTGCCAGGCGCAGAGGATGGCATCGGGATAAGAGCTCCAGGATGCCGTCTCGATGACGCTGCCAGAGTTGAGGATGACAATGACGGGCTTGCCTGCTGCGTGGAAGGCATTGCAGACATCGACAATGAGGGCGCGCTCTTCGGGGACGAGGTTGAACTCAGTGGCGATGTCACGGTCCTCGCCCTCACCGGCTTGGCGGCCGATGGTGATGATAGCCGCGTCGGATGTCTCCACTTCTTTGCCGATGGCGATGGGCGAGAGGGAAATCTCAGGATACTTTTGCTGGCCCATCATCTCCGTCTGGAACCATTTGGCGGGATGGCGCTCGGCTTGGAATTTTACGCGTGCGTAAGCAATGTACTTGCGGTAGATGTCGGTGAGGGTAGGGGATGAGCTGATGCCTGCGTTCTGCAGTCCCTGCACCAAATCAACGACGTAGGGTGGATGGACGCAGCCGGAGCCAGTGCCGCCGGAAAGGAAGTCGTAGGACTTTTCGCCGAAGAGCGACACGGTAAGACGCTTTCCGTCTCCTCCAAGCGGGAGTGTCAGCCGAGGCTCTCCTCCCCTTGCGGAGGTTGGGCGGGGACCATTCTTCAGCAGCACGATGCCCTCACATGCGCTCTGACGGGTGATGGCGGCATGTGCCTTGAAGTCGGGCGCATTAGATGCGGGATACTTGTGGAAGCTTGGGGTCTTGACAATATACTCCAACATGCGGCGCACGTTGCGGTCTACGTCGGACATGTTGAGCTTGCCTTCCTTCACACCCTTGACAATCTCCTGAACTTGTGCCGGTTGTCCCGGCTCCATCAGGTCGTTGCCGGCATGCACCTCGCTGATGGTGGGCAGGCCCTCGCGGATGCCAATCCAGTCGGTCATCACGATGCCCTTGAATCCCCAGTCGTCGCGCAGTATCTTTGTCAACATGTCGTAGTTGCCCATGGAATACTGCCCGTTGACCTGGTTGTAGGACGACATGATGGTCCACGGCTGGCTCTCGCGCACGGCAATCTCGAATCCGCGCAGGTAGAGCTCGCGCAAAGCACGCTGGCTGACGCGCTCGTCGACGGCGGTACGGTCGGTCTCCTGCGAGTTCACGGCGAAGTGCTTGGCGCTGACGCCAGTTCCTTGGCTCTGCACGCCCTGGATGTAGGCAGCAGCTATCTTGCCCGTCAGCAGCGGATCCTCAGAATAATACTCGAAGTTGCGTCCGCACAGCGGATTGCGGTGCAGGTTCATGCCGGGGCCGAGGATGACGTCGCAACGGTACTCCTTCGTCTCGTTGCCAATGGCTTCGCCCACCTTGCTCACCAGGTCGGTGTTCCACGTCGAGGCCAGGCACGAACCGATGGGGAAGGCTGTGGCGTAGTAAGTCTTGTCCGTGCCCTTGCGGGTAGGGTCGATGCGCACGCCGGCAGGGCCGTCGGTAAGCACGGTGGCAGGGATGCCCAAGCGGGGAATGGCCGGCGATGTGCCTGCAGCACCTGCCACGAGGTCGGCCTCGCCACCCACCGCGGCTTGGTCGCCGAAGAAGTTGTTGGCACCTCCTACGAGGAGCCTGGCCTTCTCCTCCAAGGTCATGGCCTTGATTACTTCATCGATGTTTGTCTCTGTCAGCTGTGGAGCCGTCTGAGCCTGGGTTGCTGCGCCCATCGCTGTTGCTGTCATGGTCAGTAGAATGTGCTTTAGTTTCATGGTTTTAAAAGTATTGATGTTAGCGTATGACAAGTACAAAGCCGCCGCGTGGTTGCATCTTGACGGATGTTGGCAGGGCATTGGGCAGCGTGATGTCCCAGGGGTCGTCGGCATTACCGCTGTCGGCGAAGCAGGTGATGCGCTTGCCATTGATGAAGCCTAAAGGCAAGTCAACGGCCTTCGGCTGGTCGGTGCCGTTGATGCCTGCCACATACCAGACATTGCCGCTGCGGCGGGCGATGACGGCATGGTCGGCAGGAAAACCGCTGACGAGGCGTGTCTCGTCCCACGCTGCCGGCAGATGGCCGAGGAAATACTGCACGATGGCAGGCTGGGCGAGGAAGCTCTCCGGACGGTCGGCCAGATGCTGCAAGGTGCTCTCGAAGAGCACTGTCAAGGCCAGCTCGTGGGCATGGCTGGTGATGTGCGGATGCTGCGAGTCGCTGAAGGCGCAGGGCGTGTAGTCCATCGGGCCGATGACATTGCGGGTGAAGGGCAGCGTGGCGTTGTGGGCAGCGGCTGCTTTGGTGAACGTCCCCACGTTGTTGTACCACTCAGCGCCGTAGACGCCCTCTGTCGACATGAGGTTGGGCCATGTGCGCTGCCAGCCTCGGGGGATGGTGGCGCCGTGGAAGTTGACCATCAGGTGATGGCGGGCGGCGCTCTCCAGGAGGTCGATGCAGTAGTCCATGTTCAGCTGTGTGTCGCCGCTGAAGAAGTCAATCTTCACGCCTACCACGCCAATCTTCTCGCACCACGCAAACTCTTTCTCGCGGTCCTCGGGCTTGTTCAGGCGGAACTTCGGTCCGGGAGCACCGTTGACCCAACCCACACTGGAATTATACCAGATCAGCGGTTTGACGCCCTTTGCTTTTGCATAGTTCACGGCATCGACGACAGTCTTGCCATCCTTCATCTCGTCCCACTCGGCATCGATGAGCACGTAGGGCAGGCCGAGGCTGACGGCCAGGTCAACATATTTGCAGATGATGTTGTAATCGTTGGAGCCGTGGTTGTAGGCCCAATAGACCCACGACACGACGCCGGGCTTGATCCAGCTGGTATCGGCAATCTTGGAAGGCTCGCTCACGTCGGTGACCAGCGTCGACTGCACCACCTCGGCCAGTGTGCCCACGATGACGACGCGCCAGGGCGTGTGTCCGGGCCAGGGCTTGCCTTTCTCGTCGCGCTTGTCCTGCACTACGCGGAAGCTCTCGCCCTCATTATACATACATGATGCGCTCTGACCCTGCTCGATGTTCGCCTCGGTGATGAGGGCGTAGACAGGCTCCTTCGATTGGGGAAGGTTGGAAGGTGCCACTTCTAACAGGGCAGGATAGTCCCAGCGGTTGTTCCAGCCTTCTGCCGACTTGAACGTGCCGCTGAACGAGCGCACTGGCTCTACCTTGTACGTGGTGCTCAAGGGATAGAAACCCTCACAGCCGTCGCTCCACTGCTGCATCCAGCGCTTCGTGCCCTCGGGGATGAGGTAGGCTGTGGGCTCGGTTGTCTCGCGCGTCTCATAGCGGAAGGCGAGCCCGTCGTTGTAAAGACGTATCACCATTCCGCCCACACGGTATTCGTTGCCCTCGTTGGTGCAGTGCAGCCGCTTGCCACCCACCATGGTGTATTCCTCGCTGATGGGCCGTGCAGCGACGTGCGTCGGTGCTGTGGCCCGCTGGTCAATGACGATGTCCAGCACTTGCCGGGCGGCGTAGCTCAGCTGCAGATGCCCGTTGCTTACTTCCATGGTTAACTTACCGTTGGGCGATGTGCCCTTCCATGCCTTTGCCGGCACAGCAAGTAACAGTGCTGCGGCCAGCATCCAATAGATGATACTCTTCATGTCGCTTGTGTTTGTTGCAATTTGAGGGCAAAGATACACTATTTCCTTCAAACTGCAAAGCTTACGCAATAAAAAATGTAGAAAAAAGAAGAGCTGTGCGGGGCACCCCATCGCACAGCACGGAGAATCACAAATGCAGGTCGTCTCCTTCTATCTTTACCAGTTCTCTTGGCAGGGTGATGACCTTCAGCCTGTTGTACCAGATGCGGTTCGAGCCAGCTATCTGTTGCCGGGCGTGGCCGCTGATGATGTAGTAGCTGGCGGAATAGGTGTCCATGAGCGACATGAAGACATTCTTGATGCGCGAACACTTCTCGTTGATGGCATTGTCGAGCGGGTTCACCAGTCGGCTGACGCCCTCGATGATGCTTCCCTTGTCCATGCTGCGGGCTGTCTTCATGTAGTAGGCGGTCAGCTCCTCGCGGTATTCCGACAGCCGCTTGAACTCGATGCCCTCGGGATGTGCCAGAAAGAGCAGGTAGACGGCCTTGTGCACGGGCTGCAGCTCCACCTCGTGCTGTCCCACGAAGAAACGGTAGTCGGCGGTGATGCGCAGCGGCTTCAGATTGCCCTTGGCGGCCTCTAAGCGCAGGTCTTCAACCATCGTCACACCAAGAGCGCGGAGCACCAGGTCGGTGCGCCCTGCGGCCTGCAGCTGACGGGCCAGCTGCCCCATCTCGTCGGCCATCTCTTCAAGTGTAAGGTTCAGGTAGGGCATGGGTCAGTTCTCCTCTTTGGTCAGCACGTCTACTTTTTCCTTGAGCCATTTCTTCCATCTGCCCAGCGTTGTGGTGGACTCTTTGTCTTCTTTCTCGGCAGGCTTCTTTGGGGTAGGGTCATGGGTCTCATAGGACTTATGGGTCTCATAGGACTCATAAGACTCATGGGTCTCATAGGACTCATGGGGCTCAGAGCCCTCGGAGGCTTTCTCTTTGGCTGGTTCTACGGCGGGGGCGGGCTCTACCACGAAGGTCGGGTCGGGCACGGGATTCTCTTTCTTCGTGCTCTTCACTAAGGGCTGATAGAGCTTGCCGATGAGCTGCTCGTAGTGGTCGTCCTCTTGTTCGTCCTCCGCTCTGCTGGCACTCAGCTCGTTGCCCATGTCGGCAGCCAGGATGATGACCTTTGCATCCTCGCCCAGGGAATCGTCGGTCGACGTGCCCCAGATGACCTCGATGTCGGGGTCCAGCTGGTCGAAGAACTCTGATATCTCCTGCATCTCGGGTATGAGGACGGGATGCTGCTCGCTGGCATAGATGTTAAACAGGATGCGCTTGGCACGGTTGATCTCGTTGCCATGCAGCAGGGGCGAGTCGAGGGCGTCGAGGATGGCACGCTCCACGCGCTGATTGCCGCCAGCCCGTCCTATGGCCATGATGGCGCCGCCGCCGTTGCGCATGGTGGTCTCCACGTCGCGGAAGTCCAGGTTGATGTTTCCGGGCGAGCTGATGGTGATGAGTTCCGAGATGCCCTTCACGGCGTTCTTCAGCACGTTGTCGGCCTCTACCAGCGCGTCCTTCAGTGTCATCGACGTGTCGCTGTAGACATCGCACAGGCGCTCGTTGTTCACGATGAGCATCGCGTCTACGTTCTTGCGCAGCTCGTCCACACCCTTCAGTGCCTTGATAATCTTGCGGCGGTGCTCGAAAAAGAACGGGATGGTCACCACACCGATGGTCAGCAGTCCGCGCTCCTTTGCCACGCGGGCCACCACTGGCGCAGCTCCTGTGCCCGTGCCGCCGCCCATCGTCGCCGTCACGAACACCATCTTTGTCTGGTCGTCGAACAATCGCTCGATGCTGTCAAGGCTGCTCTCTGCCTCAGCACGCCCTATCTCGGGCTTGGCACCGGCTCCCAAGCCAGCGCCAAGCTGCAGCTTGACGGGCACCGGCGAATGAGCCAGCGACGCACTGTCCGTGTTCAGCACGGCGAAAGAAACACCCTGGATGCCTTCGTCATACATACGGCTCACGGCGTTGCATCCGCCGCCGCCAACGCCAATCACCTTGATGATGTTCTGCATCTGGTCCTCCACGGGACCAAAGTCGAGTATATCGTCCATTCTTTTGCCTTTAATTGATGTTCATTGAAAAGTGTGCTGCAAAGATACACTTTTTTCTTCTTTCCTGCAAATAATAATTCTTCGCAAGCCTTGCGTGGCCATGCAAGAGACGGGCTGTTACATTTTTCCATAGGCTTGTCCGAAGAAAAAGCCGAAGCCAGCGGATTCTTGTCCGAATGCTTCGGATTATTGTCCGAAACTATCGGATTATTTCGGACAGTTCGGCCATGAAAGAAGCGAAATACGCCAAAGGAGCCTACTCCTCCATCTCCTCATCGAGCTTGTCGGCCCAGAGGTATTTGCGGGTCTCGCGTGCAGCGACGCCGCTGAGCAGGAGGAGGGCGACGAGGTTGGGGATGGTCATCAGGGCGTTCATGCAGTCGGCGATGTTCCAGATGATGTCGAGGTTGATGATGCAGCCGAAGAACAGGGCGACGATGAACAGGATGCGGTAGAAGCGGTTGACGCGGCGCCCCTCGATGTAGTTGACGGCACTCTCGCCGTAGTAGCTCCACCCGAGAATGGTGCTGAAGGCGAAGGTGAGGATGCCGAAGGTGAGCAGCGGAGCGCCGACGTAGGGAATCTTCGAGAAAGCCACCTTGGTGAGCGCTGCGCCGTCGGCGAATGAAATGTCGGGATAGGCCAGTATGCTGCTGACGAGCACCAGTCCTGTAAGGGCGCAGATGACCACGGTGTCCCAGAATGTGCCTGTGCTGCTGACCAGTGCCTGGCGCACAGGATTGCGTGTCTGTGCTGCTGCCGCTACGATGGGAGCGCTGCCCATGCCGCTCTCGTTGGAGAAGAGACCTCGGGCTATGCCATAGCGGGCGGCCATCATCACGCTGGCTCCCACGAAGCCGCCTCCCGCAGCCGAGGGGTTGAAGGCCGAGCTGACGATGAGCTGCACGGCAGGCCACACGTAGGCTGCGTTCATGCAGAGGATGACGATGCAGCCCACGACATAGAAGAAAGCCATGAAGGGCACCAGGACGGTGCAGACGCGGGCGATGGACTTGACGCCGCCGAGGATGACGACGGCGGTGAGCACGCAGACGAAGATGCCGACTATCCAGGTGGGCACGCCGAAGGTCTCGTAAGCCAGAAGGGCGATGCTGTTGGCCTGCACCGTGCAGCCGATGCCAAACGAGGCCAGCGCTGTGAAGACGGCAAAGAGGATGGCGAGCCACTTCATGTTCAGGCCACGCTCCAGGGCATACATCGGACCGCCGTACATGCGGCCGTCGCTGCCCTTTACACGGTATTTCACGGCCAGCAGGCCCTCGGCATACTTCGTGGCCATGCCAAAGATGCCGGTGAACCAGCACCACAGCACAGCTCCTGGACCGCCCAGCGCCACGGCTGTGGCCACACCCACGATGTTGCCCGTGCCGATGGTGGCTGCCAGTGCCGTGGCCAAAGCACCAAACTGGCTGACGTCGCCCTTGGCCGACGCGTCTTTCTTCACCGACAGACGGATGGCCGTCAGCAGTTTGCGCTGCGGTACGCAGAGCCTGAAGGTGAGAAACAGGTGTGTGCCCAGCAGCAGGATAATCATGGGCCAGTCCCACAGCCATCCGCTGACGAGGGAGAAGAAGTCGTTGATAGCATCCATCGCTTTGTCGTTGTGCTAAGGAGTGGTGATGACCCTTGAACCGTCGGCCTGCTCAGTGATGCTGACCCGCACGGCGTCGTCGGGCAGTAGCTCCTCAATGAGTTCGGGCCACTCGATGAAGCAGAGGGCTCCGCTGTAGAAATAGTCCTCATAGCCCATGTCGTAGACCTCCTCGATGCGCTTGATGCGATAGAAGTCGAAGTGGTAGATGAGCCCTCCTCTTATCCCCTCTGCGGCCTTCCCCTCTATGGGGGATAAGAGGGGAACTTCATACTCATTGACGATGGCGAAGGTGGGCGATGTGATGACATCGGTGACGCCGAGCTCTTCGCAGATGGCCTTGATGAAGGTGGTCTTCCCTGCTCCCATCTTGCCGTAGAAGGCAAAGACGCGGTGCTGGCCTATCTCACTGATAAACTGCTGTGCAGCGTCGTGTATGTGTTGTATGTCTTCAATTCTTATTTGCATGGTACTTTTATTATTATTACTCCTTGACAAACTTGCTAACAGCGCGATGGCCGCGTGCATCGGTGACGACGGCAGCGTATGCCCCGGCAGTGAGCTGGCCGGTGCTGACGATGGCTCGCCCGCCTGTTGCGTTGGCGCTGAGGCCGGCCCTCTGCTGGCCTGCGAGGCTGACGATGCTCACGCGGACAGCACCGTCGGCGGCACCGCTGACGATGATGCGGCCGGCCGCATACTGGATGCTGAAGGCAGGCGACAGGGCCAGGTCGCTGATGCCGTCGGTGGCAGGCTGCTCGATGCTGACAGCATAGCTCGACGTGATGTTGGCGTGGGCGATGGTAGGCACGTTCATGGTGATGACGTTGTCGGTGCCGTCAGGATAGCGGCCCGCCGTCTCGTCGCTCTTCATCGGGCCATAGACGAAGTGGTCTTCCCACGACCCGTCGGCGGCGCTCAGCACCATCTCGTCGCCCTCGGCTGCCAGCTTGAACGAGGCGTGCAACTGACTCTGCGGCTCCAGTTTGTCGCACCAGATGATGGCATAGCCGTGGGCAGGAATGACGGTCGAAGCACCGTCGCCACCTGCTATCTGATATTTCTGCAGCTTGTCAGGATTGTCGGTGATGTACATGCCGGCCACGTCGACAGGCTCGTTGGTGGTGTTGTAGAGCTCCACCCAGTCGTTGCGCTTGAAGTATTCGTTGACGTAGATGCCGTTGTCGGAGCTTACCTCATTGATGCGTACAGGAGGCACGGGACGAGCGTCGGGTGTGAAGGTTGCTGTGAGGATGACGCTGCCGGTAGGCAGGCTGATCTCCTGGTCGGTGCTGACGATGGCGCCGTTCTGTTGCCATCCGGCGAAAGTGTAGCCCGCCGGTGCCTCGGCACGCAGGGTGACGGGCGTGAAGAGCTGGCCGTTGAACTCGGCATAGGGCACGTTGATGCCGTTGACGAAGAGGTGTGCCCCCTCGGTGTCGCTCTTCAGCTTGACGCTTTGGCGCGTGCTGCTGCTGAGCTTCATCTGCGAGAACTGCTTCATGTAGTTCGTCAGTTTCGACGAGCGTCCGCTCAGCTTGTCCTTGATGGCTTGGACGGCGCGGTCGGGGTCGTGGCCGTCGTTGATGCCCTGCTGTTTCATCAGCTGGCACATGGGCTTGACCTTGTTCAGCAGTTCGGTAGCGATGGCGTTGGCGCGTGTGGGCTCAAAGACGCTTCCGGCCACAATGCAGAACGTGTCGATGAACTTGCGGCGGAACTCGTCGTGGTTCAGCATGTTGAGGAAGAACTGGACGAACTCCTGGTTGATGTTGCCGTCGTTGCGGAACTTGTAGAAGAAGGTAAAAGGATTTTCACTGCTGTTTGACCCTCTGAGGTCGAAGGCGTAGTCGAGGTCGAAGCTGACAAAGCGGTACCGTCCGTCATTGCGGCTGCGGTAGGCCTTGAGGTTGTTGTCGGGCCAGTCGGTGTTGTCTAAGTACATCTCGCAGGCCATGTAGTTGATGAACTCGTCGATGTCCAACAGGGTCTTCAGCTCCTCGTAGGCACCGTCAGCGTTGATGTCCTTGCTCAGTTCAAAGATGCGCTTCAGCGCCACGTCGTCGCCGTTCTTCATCTCAAGGTTTTCAAAAGCATCGAGCTCCTCGTCGTCGTAGCCGAAGTTGGCGTAGGCATACTTGTCGTTGTTGGGCTCGCGCAGGTTAAGGACGCCGCGCAGCTCGCCGTTCACATATTCTATGACGGGCTGGTAGGACTGCACGTCGACATCGATGCCCGAGCGCAGTATCATCGTCTCGAGGGCGGGGTCGAGGAATCGTGCATTGTGCGTCCACACGTCGTTGCCGCCGTTGCGCACCACCACCGTCTTGTTGCGGATATAGGGTTTCTGTTCGAAGAAGGAGTAGTCGTAGCGGTTCTGCCCGTCGAACACCTTGTTGGCTTTCAGCTTAAACGAGCGGTAGCGCTGCGAGCGTGTCCAGCCGCCGCTCACACTGATGAGCACGTCCTGGTTGAGCAGCATCTCACCCTTGGGACTGATGTAGCTGAAGTTCACGGGGCGGTCCCAGTCCTGGTTGTAGTTGCGTGGCTGGTCCTGTCCGTTGCCGGTCTTGCCATTGGTGCCGTCGCCGTCGCAGTCGATGCCTATCTTCGGGTCGGTAAAGAATCGCTGGTCGCCCACGATGCTGACCACCGGCAGGGTGTACTTGAGGCCGGTCTTGATGTAGGAGCGGGTGACGGGCACGCTGGGCAGGAATCCATCCTTGAACAGGCGCACCGTGAGGGCCGTGGTGTTGGAGAAGCTGAACTTTCCGTCCTTGCTCTCCTGGCTGGTGATGCTGTTGTCGTACACTTCCCACGAAATGTTGTCGAAGTAGAAGTTGTTGTCTTCTTTTGCCTTGTTCAGGTTGAAGCCTATGGCCTGCAGGGTGTAGACCGTCGTCGTCCACCATCCCCATCCTTGCTGTTCCTCGCCGGCCTGCTCGGCGGTGAGCGTGCCTTCAAACTCAAAATCCTTCCATTCGGTGGTCACCTGCAGGGTGCCACCCAGTATGCTCTTGCCTATCTTGTCGCCGGGCTTCTTGTAGTTTCTGATGCTGACGGTGGCAGCCTTGTCGGCTCTCACCTTCATGCGGAAGCGGTATTTCTCGCCTTTGGTCCACACTCGGTCGGGGGTGTAGACATAGAACTGCGCCGCCTCTTCATTGGAGGCGTTAGCCACGGCTTTCACCTTGATGCCGCGCGAGCCGTCGACGCCGGCACCGTCGGTGATGGTGTTCACATAGTTGCTGCTGCCACCGTTCTTGCTGACGAGGCATGAGGCATCGCTGCCTTCACAGTTGCCGTTCTTCACACAGTTGGTCCATGGTGTCACCTCGGCCAAGGATACCGGCAGGCTGCCGTCGGTGGTGTACATCAGTGTGGCGCCCTCTGGAATGTCGACCTTGACCTGCAGCGTCCCGCTGCTGAAGATGCGGCTGTCCACGCTGACCTTTGGCGCATCGAGGCGTTCGCTGGCAAAGGTAGCGGTGGCGTTGGAGGCATCGGGCGTCGGTGTGGCCGTCCATCCCCACTGCTCGCCGCCGTCGGTGGTGCGTGCCCAGGCGGTGCGGCTCATGGCTTCGGGATAGACCTCGCTGACCAGCAGCTGGCCGGTGGCGTCGCTCAGGTAGATGGAGCCGCCGTCGCAGTCGAGATGGAAGGGCGCCTGCGTCGGCTTGATGTCGTCAGACCCTAACCAAATGACCTTGAAGCCCTTCGCCGGCACACTGCCCACACCGGACGGGATGCGCCAGAGTTTCAGGTTCGACGCGTCGTCGCTCAGGTACATGCCGCTGAGGTTGACGGCCTTGTCGCCAGGGTTATACAGCTCAATCCAGCTGTCGAAGTTGATGGCGGGGCTCATCACGGCTCCCGCATTGGAAGCCATCAGTTCGTTGATGACCAATACTGCTGTTGCTAAGGTAGAAGCTATCATACTTATCATGTTAAACAGACTGCAAAGTTATGAAAAAAGTTCCAACTCGTGCGCATCCTTTCTGATAAAATTGTCTGGCATGGCGATTTTGTAACAAAATCTATAAAAAAAGAGACGTTTAACCTACATTTGCTGCGGATATGGTGTTCCATCCACTTCCTTTTCCTTTGCCTACGGCACGCTTAATAGCGCCAGTGTCCGTAGGACCAGCAGACAACGAGAAACAATGGAAAGCACTCTGGAGGAGTGTCCCATCTGCGTAGAAGTAGCCCCCCCCCCCCCCGCTCCACAATCTTG
>JAEEPZ010000218.1 GCA_016285055.1 Prevotella sp. | reverse complement strand
TACTAGTTATTTATATGAAAGAAAAGGTATTACAGGCTATGCGTGAGGCAGGCAAGCCCGTCTCGGCTGGTGATGTGACGAAGGCACTGGGTGCCGACCGCAAGGAAGTGGACAAGGCTTTTGCTGAATTGAAGAAGGAAGGTGCCATCGTGTCGCCCGTGCGCTGCAAATGGCAACCGAAGGAGTAGCGAGAGCAGAGTCAAGCTTGCTTGAACTCTGCCGAGTCTCGACTGAGGTCGAGCGAAGTTCAACCCGCATAAAAGTTAAAGTTTATGGAAATCAAAGCTGTAAAATTCAGAAAAGACGGTTTTTATACTCAGCCTTTCGTCATGGGTGGCGAAGGTGGCGATTTTGATCAGAATATCCGCTATCGCGGCAGTTTGCAGAATTGGCTGATTGACACTGGTTCAGAAGTTATTCTTGTAGATACAGGCATCCCCGCAGGTACACCAGAAGAAGTGCCCGATGAGAACTCATTGGGTTTCACTGGCAAGGACATCTGCACCTATATGGAGGCCTTCGAGGCTCTCGGTTATAAGCCAGAGCAGGTGACGAAGATCTTGCTCACTCACCGCCATGCAGACCACAGTGGAGAACTGAAAAGCTTCCCGAATGCAAAGGTCTATGTGAATCAGGACGAGACAGATGCTGCCGAACTGCAGGGACTAACAAACATCGTGCCAGTCACCTACACCGATGGACCATATTACAACTTCCCTGAGGCTCAGAAGATTCAAGATGGCATCTACCTTATCAAGGCTAAGGGGCATACCAAGGGCAACAGCATCATTATTGTCGAGAACGAAGGCCTGTTCTATATGCTTCACGGCGATATCACCTATGTGGATGAGGCTCTCTACGAAGACAAGTTGTCTATGGTCTATGATGACCTGCCAGCCGCTCGTGAAACGCAGGACCGCATACGTGAGTTCATCCGAAATCATCCAACAGTCTATTGTGGTACTCATACGCCGCAGGGTTATGAGAATCTGGAGGCAAAGCGTGTAATGGATCTCGACAATCCCGTGCCTACAATCCTTGCCGAGGTGGATTTCTCAAATCAGAAGGCTAGCGGTAAGTATGTATGCTCCATCTGCGGCTATGTCTATGATCCTGCTGAGCATGACGGTGTGGCATTCGAAGACCTGCCTGATGACTGGCGTTGTCCTCGTTGCAAGCAGCCGAAGTCTAAGTTCAATCCGGCATAATAAAGGAGGGCTTCGGCTCTCCTTTTGCATATCATCTGATTTTAGTATTGCAAAATTCGAGAAAAATTACTAATTTTGCACCCGATGACAACAACATTGATTATAGGACTGCTGATTCCCCTGCTGGGCACGATGCTCGGCTCTGCCTTCGTGTTCTTTATGCGAGGCGAGATGTCCGTGCGGCTACAGAAGACGTTGCTAGGTTTTGCATCGGGCGTGATGGTTGCGGCATCGGTATGGTCGCTGCTGATTCCTGCGATGGAGATGGAGGCCGATAGTGGCAAGTGGGCCGTGATGCCTGCGGCTGTGGGATTCCTGTTAGGCATGGGATTCCTGCTGATGATCGACGAACTGACGCCACACTTGCATATTGGAACGGATAAGCCCGAAGGCATGCGCTCGCACCTGTCGAAGACAGCGATGCTAGCCCTTGCAGTCACCATTCACAATCTGCCAGAAGGTATGGCTGTGGGCGTAGTCTTTGCAGGAGCTGACAGCGGGGCAACAAACCTCTCCTTCGCCAGTGCGTTGGCTGTTGCCGTGGGTATCGCCATTCAGAATGTCCCTGAAGGAGCCATCATCTCCATGCCTATGCGGGCTGCAGGAAATAGTCGTTGGCGTTCGTTTATCATCGGCTCATTGAGCGGAGCCGTAGAACCTGTAGGAGCCATTGCCGTCCTACTGCTCGCCTCATTACTCATGCCCGTTCTCCCTTATATGCTGGCTTTTGCCGCAGGCGCCATGTTTTATGTCGTGGTCGAGGAACTAATCCCTGAAGCCTCCAGCGGTCAGCACTCCAACCTTAGCACCATCGGCTTTGCCATTGGTTTCGTCCTGATGATGGTACTCGATGTAGTGATGGGGTAGAAGTGTCAGACATGGGAATACCTACTTCTGATTAACCTGCTTTTGCAGGACTTTGCTGGTGCGCAATACTTAGAACACTCGTTTTTAGGTATTGCGCACCTTATTAATTTGCCGTACCTTTGCAGTCGAAAAAAATGATCAACTATGACAAGAACGACAACAACTCCCGTGGAACTCAAGGTACTGATGAACCACATCTACGAGCTGCATAAAGGTGTGCGCCACATGGTGCTGTTCACCTGTAATAAGAAGTATAGTGAGCAAACCATTCAGCGACTGGAGAGTCAAGGTATTCCATACCTGCTTCAGCCTGCAGGACGACAGAATCAGAATATTTATTTCGGGCGACGCGAATGTCTGGAGGCTATCCGACTCATCGTCACCCGTCCATTGAATGAACTTACACCCGAAGAGGACTTTATCCTGGGCGCTATGCTCGGCTACGACATCTGCGCACAATGCGAACGGTACTGCAAGCGTAAGCAGAGGAAATGTGGATGCGACGGGACATGCGATGGACATTGCATCAATAAGAATTAACCACATAAATTATATAAAGAAAATGAACGCAACAATTGTAATCTATGGTTCCTCGACGGGAACCTGCGAGGCTATCGCAGAGAAGATTGCCTCGAAACTGGGCTGTAAGGCCCTGAACGTACAGGACTTGACAGCCGACATCGTGGTCGCCAACCAAAATCTGATTCTTGGCACCTCGACATGGGGAGCAGGAGAATTGCAGGATGACTGGTACGACGGACTGAAGATGCTCCAAGGTGCTGATCTCAATGGTAAGACCATCGCCCTCTTCGGTTGTGGTGACTGCTCGACTTATAGCGATACGTTCGTAGGTGGTATGGGTGAACTCTACAATGGTATCAAGAATAGCGGTGCCAAGTTCATCGGCTCAGTTGAAACCGACGGCTACACTTTCGATGACTCGGAGGCTGTCATTGACGGCAAGTTCATCGGCCTGCCCCTCGACGACATCAATGAGGATGACAAAACCGACACTCGCATCGAGGCCTGGGTAGCCGCCATCACCCCAGAATTGTAGTTATCGGTAGCTATGGGACTATTAAAGAAACTATTTACCAACTGTGCCTGTCCGCAAGGAAGGATGGGACGTGCCATGCTGAAGTTTATGAACCTCTGCCATGCGCCGTTAACGAACTGGGGACTGAAACTCGTCAATATTCAGGACGGCTGGACGATGCTTGACATCGGATGTGGCGGCGGAGCAACCTTGCAGCGACTGTTGAAGCGGAGTAGGGGAGCACAGGTCTATGGCATCGACATCTCTGAGGAGAGTGTTGCGAAAGCCAAGAAGGTAAATGCCAAAGTACTCGACAAACAAGTATTCGTTACCCAGGGCTCAGCGGAGAAACTGCCTTACGAGGACGGGATGTTCGACCTCGTAACGGCAGTAGAAACGGTGTATTTCTGGCCCAATCTGCCTAATTGCCTGCAAGAGGTGCGCCGTGTACTGAAGTCTGGCGGTAAGTTCGCCATCTTGGTAGAAGTGGTGGATAGCGATTCTACGTGGACGAATGTAGTGGAG
>JAEEPZ010000217.1 GCA_016285055.1 Prevotella sp. | reverse complement strand
TTCTTTGCTGCCACTCCTTCGCTGCCACTTCTTTGCAGCCCACTCTTCGCTGAAACTTCTTCGCCCACACTCTTCGCTGACAGGATATTACTGATATTACAGACCCCACCCCTCGCTCGGCCGAAGGTCGCTCTTACCTTTGCACCAGATTATAGATAATGTTCTAAATGTCCGATGTTAAACATCGTATAAATTTAGTTCATACGGCAACAATTTTGTAGTTTTGCTGGAGATTGTGGCCGTGGAGGGCGAGAGCAATGGCCGCTAGGTAAGCCAACTGACTATATCGTTTGCAAGACCTTCGTCCGCCCTCCTTTTAAAGTCTTTAGAGTCTGAACAAAGAATCGTAGCACGTCACTGGACGATGCAGTGTCCGACAAGAGTGAAGTCGAGGAAGACTTTGGCTATAGTCTGAACTTTAGTCATTAACCCTTTAAAAGTTATCAAGATGAAGCCAAATTCACAGATGACACTTGACAGGTACTTCCGCCAGTGCGTGGGTATCGACATCTCGAAGGACAAGTTCACAGCCTGCCTTTACATGTACGACATGGCCGCTGACACGGGATGCTGCACCGGGAGTATCGACTTTCCAAACAACAGGACAGGATTCAACCAGATGGTGAAGTGGAGCCGCAAGGAGGCTCAGAAAGGATTCCCGCTCGGCTATCTGATGGAACCCACGGGCAGCTACTACGAGCCTCTGGCCTACCATCTGCACAAGATCGGACAGGCACTCTACGTGGTGTTGCCCAACAAGGCCCGCAAGTTCTGCGAGTACGAGGGCATCAAGACCAAGACCGATGCCATGGATGCACGCTGCCTAGCGCTGATGGGCTGCAAGAACCGCAAGCTGCGTCCCTGGGAACCGCCACTGCCCATTTACCGTGAACTGCGGCAGCTGACACGCCTTAGGGCTGACCTGGTCAAGATGCAGACTCAGATGCTAAACCACATCGAGGCTATCGACTACATGGAGAGCGTGGCACCGGAAGTGCGCAAGAGCTACGAGAAGCTGCTGGACACCATTGAGAAACAGCTGGAGAAGAGCGAGAAGAACATCACTGCCAAGCTTGCCCAGGACAAGGAACTGAAAGCCAAGGTGGAGCGCGTCGCCACGGCCAAGGGAATAGGTGTCCAGACCGTCACGTGCATCGTAGCCGAGACGCAGGGGTTCCACCTCATCGGCAACCGCAAGCAGCTCACCAGCTTCGCTGGCCTTGACGTAAAGGCCAAGCAGTCGGGCAAAGACGATCCCAAGCACCACATTACCAAAAAAGGAAATGCCCACATCAGGGCAGCACTCTACATGCCGGCACTCAGCGCTGCCCACTGTAACAGGCAGATGGTGCAGGCATACGGAAGGATTTGCGATAAACACCCAGATGCAAAGATGATTGGCGTGACGGCCATTATGCGAAAGCTGCTGCTGCTCGTCTATTCACTGTGGAAAAGCGGAGAAGTATATGACGAGACAAGGGACAAGACACATATGCCCAAAAAGAAGAAACTGATGAATGAATATGGACCGGAGGACTGCTTACAGCCAAATCTTGAACCAGTGGATTGGGAAGCAACGGCAAAAGACGGTAATCCACCTTTTTAACAGAAGTGGCTGCGCCATACGACACAGCCACACGAGATAGTACAAAACTGGTGGACGGCACCAGTGACTTCCCTTAATTGGCTGCAAAGATACAACAAATCCTACAAAGCCGGAAATAAAAAAGCTTATTTAACCATAAAAAGTATAATGTGGAGATGTCTGGTCATAAATCAGGCACTAACCATCATGTGCAAAAGCCTCTTCTTTTTCCCTTTTGTTAAAATGTCCTATTTCTCCTATGCAAAATTTGGAAATTAACACAGAATCTCTTATAGGCGAGCGCCTAAGAGAGAGAGTAGCAAAAATATTGGAATGGCCAAGTAAATCGGCCATTATTTTCGCTGTATTGGCATTATTTAACTCTCTGAGGTGGGTCATGGGGGAGTGATTTATCTGATAGATGGTCGCTTCAGCAGAATCATGTCGCGGAACATGAGGCGGGTTTCCAATGGGCCGTCCTTCTCGATGTCCCAGTTGCGATATTGCATCTCTTGTTCGAGCGAGGAGAAGAAGAGATTGAGGCCGTTACGCTGGTAAAACTCCAGCAGGTGCGGCTCGTCGTAGGCATCGACGATAAGGTGGCGACAGCCAGACTTGTTGCTGGCAGAAGTGAACCATCCCATCACGAAGTCAATAATCTGTGGACCGAGGTGCTGACCTTTGTACTTTATATCAACACCCAACTGAGCAAGTAGAATAGAGGGATAGTTGATGAGTCCTTTCTCATGGTGTACCTCGCGGCCAATCTTCTTCTGTCGGGCATTGGGCAGCCGCTTGGTGAAGATGCTGGCGTTGGCTACGGTAAAGCCGGCCACGATGTCAGAAGGGCTGTCGGGCAGACAGAAATAGTAGGTCTTGCCAAAGAGTTCGTCTTGGTAGTCCTGCGCCTCGTTGTGGAAGAAATCATTGACGGACTTCCGACCGCAGTCGAAAGCCTGAATGTTCAAATCGGGTGTACCCTGAGGCACGAACTTGAGATCTACGATATTCATTTCTGCAGGATGGGTGAACGTGCTATGATATCTTTATAGATGTCCTCAAATTCGCCTCGGTATTCTGAGCCGCGCAGATGCTGGGCATTGTACTCGCACTGCTCGATGAAGCGTTCTGCCACCTCGCCCGTCAATACTGGAATGTTTGTAACAGGTATTGCCATGATAAATACGTATTTATGTGAAATTTCGGTGCAAAGGTACAACTTTTTTTTCAAATACGATGTAACTGCCCCCACATCTTTTTTTATATATTAAGGCAAAGCGGACGTTTTTGTGTCATCCTCAGATTCTCAATTTGACAGGGATGCTCAAATCTTCTCAGGCTTGTCCTGCTTCACGGCATTGTCCTGTTGCTCCTTCTGCTTGGTGTCCTTCGGGGCAGTCTAGCTTTGCTGCAGGGGTTCCTTCACGCCCTTGGTCTGCTCGTTCTTGCTTGTTGCAAGCGCCACCCTTCGGGATGCCGAGCGGGTCTTGCCCTCGTTGTTCACGGCTACCTGTGTCTGACTCTCCGAGGCAGGGGTCTGGGTGACTGCCTTGTCGGGAGCATTGGCATAGGTCAGCGGACGGCAGTGGCCAGCTACTGGAGCACGGCAGAGACGGAGCAGGCGGTAAGGCTGCAACTGATAGCGGCGGTGGCCACGCACTACTATACGCTGGTGATGATGGACGAACAGTTAGCTGTGACAAGAGAGAATATAGAGAATGCCCGTCAGACGGTTGAAACGATGGAAATGCTGAAGGAGGTAGGCATGCAGAACGAGGCTGCGGTGAGCGCGGCACGAGCCACTTGGCTGAACGTCGCAGCGCAGGAGAAAACATTACTGCAACAGATACAGGCGACGGAGAATGCGATGCGGGTATTGGTGGGAAGACCCACCCCCGACCCCTCCCTGCAGAGGGAGGGGAGTGATTACTCTTGGCAATGATATAGCAGTTGACCTATTCATGCGCAGCCATCCCCTCCCTTCAAGGGGAGGGGTTAGGGGTGGGGTCTGTAATATCAGTAATATCCTGTCAGCGAAGAGTGTGGGCGAAGAAGTTTC
>JAEEPZ010000091.1 GCA_016285055.1 Prevotella sp. | reverse complement strand
TGAAACTTCTTCGCCCACACTCTTCGCTGACAGGATATTACTGATATTACAGACCCCACCCCTAACCCCTCCCCTTGAAGGGAGGGGATGGCTGCGCATGAATAGGTCAACTGCTATATCATTGCCATTGTTTTTCTTGTTTTTATTTGTATTTATTGGTTTTTTCTCAGGCCGCTTCGCGGTATCAACTCACATAGTTTGCGACGAATGTATGTCATTTATTCAACTTTCGCAAGTTTTGGAGTTAAAGGAGTTAAGGGAGTCTCCCTTAACTCCTTTAACTCCAAAACTTGAGCGAATGCGAAACTTGAATCATTTATAGAATAACAGCCAACCAGCCCCTCAGATTTTTTTTCGTTTTCCTTCTTAAACCATTTGGCTTTTATTGCGTCAGAGTAATAGTTGCAACACAAAAAAACTTTTATTTATAAACAAAACAAAACGAAAAACAGCTATGATGAAGAAAGCAATGATGGCCCTCGTGGCCGCAGTGATGATGAGTGCCAACGTAGTCGCTCAGAGTGAAACACAAACCCAGGCACCGCAGCAGCCGGTGATGGACAAGGCTGAGATGGTCAAGCAGCGCACAGACCAGATGGTGAAGGAATATGCCCTCAACGATGAGCAGGCCGCACAGCTGCTGACGCTGAACACCGATTTCTTTGACAAGATGCCCATGATGATGGGTCCCGGTATGCGCGACGGCCAGCGTCCGCAGCGTGGCGAGATGCGCCGTCCCCGTGGCGAGCGTCCCCAGAATGGTGAGGCCCGTACGCAGATGCCTCCCCGCACACAGATACCCGACTCCATGCGCCAAGGTCGTCGTGGCATGGGAGACCGTCAGGGATTCAACCGCGAAGAGATGCGTAAGGTGATGGAAGACTACAATGAGGGCCTCAAGAAAATCCTCACCGAGGATCAGTTCAAGAAGTATGAGGAGAGCATGAACAATCGTCGCATGCAGATGCGCCGCGGTCCTCGTGGCATGCGTCCTCAGCCTTCACAGCAGTAGCAGACGCGGCCGGTGACTTTGGAACAGACTGTTTGAGATAGCGCTCCACGTCGCCTTGCAGCCTCACAAACAATGGGCACTGCTGATAGCCCGTATTTTTCTTAAGCATGGTTTTGATGTCCTGCCGCGTGTTTTCGTAGCAGGACATCTCATTTTTCTTCTGGGTGCGATGGGCCTGAGCATGGAATATCTCCGCCTGACGCTCCTGCCTGAGCTGATTGCACACCTTCGCCAGGATGGGTGCCACGACGGTGTCGAACAGATGATGCCCTTGTATATATAAATAGGTGGTAGACGGCGTCACGCCCAGGCGGCGCACATCATCTTTGGTGCGCAGATACTCGTCCTTGGCATCGGGGAACTGCCGCTGCAAGTCACGTATCTTCACTCCCACCTTGCGCTTCACGTTGTTGAGCGAGGCTTCCGGGTTCTGCACGGAGAAGCCGCCGGGGTCGGCAATGCGGTTGAAGTCGCTGATGGAGAATCGCGGGTAGTTGCCGTTGCGGTAGAGCATGATGCTCCACACGAAGAGCGGGAAGATGGCCTCTGAGAATCGCTGGAAGTATTCGCGGAAGTCGAAGATGCGATGGTCGTTGAGCGTCACCGACACGCATACGTCGTGCAGCGACGGGGCGTAGCACTGGAAGTTCTCTATGGCGTAGACGTAGGTGTGGAAGACGTAAGGATTGCACAGCACCTTCTTCGACTGGTCGGTAGCGCCCTGTATCAGGTAGTCGTAGTCGGCGTCGACGCAGGCTATCATGGTGTCGCCAAGTGGTGAGACCTGTGTGCTGCCGCCTTCTGCCTCAGCCTTCTCCCCGCCGATGAAATTCATCAGCACCGACTTCTTGCCGCGCAGAAGGTTGGCCTTCGAGGGCAGCATCACCTCGAAATAGCGATGGTCGTCCTCAAAGCGTGACAATACTGTGCGCCAGAAGTAGATGTCGTCGTAGCTCTCCACATAGGCCACGATGCGGCGCCGTGCCTTCTTGCTGCGAAGAGCGTTGGCGGCACTCACCCACTGGCTGTTGATGTTGTCTTTCAGTCGGCTGCCCATACTCCTTACTCCTTTACTCCTTTACTCCTTACTCCTTTACTCCTTACTCCTTTACTCCTTTACTCCTTTACTCCTTTACTCCTTACTCCTTACTCCTTACTCCTTTACTCCTTTACTCCTAACTTGTAATGTCGCTCACCTCTGTGACGGCATCCACCCAGCCGTTCATCACTACGGCAGGCGAGTGGGTGGTGAGGATAATCTGTACGTTGGGGTTCAGCTCGAGGATGAGGTCTATGAGGCGCTTTTGCCACTCTATGTGCAGGCTCACCTCCGGCTCGTCCATGAAGAGGACATAGTGTTGGTCGTCCTCCACCAGCACGGTAAGGAGGATGACGAGCATCTGCTTCTCGCCGCTGCTCAGCATGTAGGGTGTGAGTATCTCTCCAATCTGCGTGAAGCGTATCTCGTTCTCAGTGCGCACGATGTGCTTGCCCGTGTCCTGGAAGAGGTCGTCGACCATGTCCTGGAAGCGCGTCTTCTTCTGGCTCAGCCGCTGTGCGGCCTCGGCGTTGCCCTGCTGCAGCTCGGCGATGATGCGGTTGCCGATGTTCACCTGATAGTCCAGGTACTTGCGCTGCAGTTGGTAGAGCTGGAAGTCAAGCAGGCTGCCGCCTCCGCCCTTGATGACGGGCAGCACCTGGCGCAGCACACCATCCTCGTCGGCAAAGACCTGCGAAAGACTGCTGTCCAAGGAGCGAATCATGTCGTAGCGAATCCACTTCGCATCCTCAGGCACCACGTCGAGGCGCACACCCTTCAGCATGTGACTGGGAAACTCGCCGCCCTGCGCCAGACCTTTCACCACCTTGTTCAGGATAGTGCTCTTGCCCTGGCCATTGATGCCGCTGAGAATGTTTACACGGGGGTCAAGCTCCCACAAAATGTGTTTCTTCCCGCTCCAAAGCGAGTCAATCTCTATCTTGCTAATGTAGTCGGCAAACTTTTGCATAGCGTTTTAGGTTTTATTTGCGGCAAATATACGAAGAAATTCTGAAATGGAGAAAGAAAAATTGTTTTTTTTTCGTTTTTCTTCACCTTTCTTTGTACATTTGCAGCGTATTTCACCATTAAAACTTTGTATCATGAAAAAACTATTATTCGTAGCAATGGCCGCACTGGCCTTGATGACAACCGCTTGCGGTGGTAACAAATCACAGAAGGAAGGCGACGCTGAGGGCGAGCAGGCCAAGAAGGAAATGGCTTGGCAGACCTACACCAACGACAACTACGGCTACTCCATAGAGGTGCCCGGTGACATGACGAAGCGTGAGACGCTGATAGAAGAGAACGGCACCATCTTCTCGCTCGATGGCGATGAAGGCGTCACGTTCAATCGCATCGACATCACTGGCGGCAAGGATATGTTCGACGAGGAGTACACGCCGGAGCGTATCAAGGCCTACTATGAGGATGACATCGCCAACAAGGACGTGACCTCCAGCGAGTGTGGCGACAACTACTACACCTTCTCCATCCTGGGCGGAGAGTATTGCGACCAGATCAATTACAACATCTACAACGGCAGCCGCTATGTGACCGTCGTCGTGTGCTATGAGCCTGGCTTCGAAGACAAGTTAGGCGGCGACGTGGCCAAGCGCGTGTTTGAATCTATCAAGTTCAAGTAATTGAAGAAATCAGTGATGAGTGAAAAATGACAAGTGGCTATGAGAAAAGAAACAATAAACGGAGTGAGAACCATGCGGATAGGGTGGGCGCTGCTGGCACTTGTGACTTGCCACTTATCACACGTCACTTCATCAGCGCAGACCGTGGAGCTGAAAATCATTGAGACCAGCGACGTGCACGGCTATTTCTTACCCTATGACTTTGTCAACGCACGTCCGCTGAACGGAACGCTGGCTCGAGCCAATACTTACATCAAGCAGCAGCGGCAGCAATTTGGCGACCGCCTGCTGCTGCTTGACAACGGTGATATCCTGCAGGGACAGCCTTGCACCTACTGGTCGAATTATGTC
This sequence comes from Prevotella sp., assembly GCA_016285055.1. Lineage (GTDB taxonomy): Bacteria > Bacteroidota > Bacteroidia > Bacteroidales > Bacteroidaceae > Prevotella. The sequence continues at coordinate 14,593 of JAEEPZ010000091.1, read as the reverse complement.
AATACCGATGAGGAGAACCTCGCCGCGCAGGTCGTCAACTATATGGGCTACGATGCCGAGGCGGTGGGCAATCATGACGTGGAGACCGGCCATTGTGTCTACGACAAGTGGATCAGCGAGGTGCAGTGTCCTGTGCTTGGTGCCAACATCATCGACCGCGAGACAGAGCTGCCCTACGTCTGCCCCTATACGATAAAGACTTTCCCCCTCTCGCCCTCCGCTGAGCCTGCTGTGTCTGGCAAACCATCGGGGAGAGCCGGCGAGGCCAAGATTGCCATCCTCGGCATGATTACGCCCACCATCGGCGCTTGGCTGAACGAGAGCCTGTGGCAGGGGCTGCGGTTTGAGGACATGGTGACATGTGCCAAGCGTTGGGTGAAGTACATCAGGCAGGTGGAAAAGCCCGACCTCATCATCGGCCTCTTCCATAGCGGACTGAACGGCGGCATTACCATGGACGACGGCCTGGAGGAGGATGCCGTGCAGCTGGTGGCACAGCAGGTGGAAGGCTTCGACATCATCTTCTTCGGGCACGACCATCAGGTGCACAACGAGATGCTGAAGAGTCCGTCGGGACATGACGTGCTCTGCCTCGACCCCTCGTGCTTTGCCCGCAACGTGGCTGAGGCCACTGTCACCTTGACCTACGACCATGGCCGGCTGGTGGATAAGGCTGTAAAAGGAAGTATTGTCGATATCCGCAACATGGATGTTGACGAGCAGATGGTGGCACACTTCCAGCCCACCATCGACCGCATCAAGGACTTTGTGGGAAGACGCATCGGCACTTTTGCCAATGGCTGCTCTACCCGCGACTCCTACTTCGGCCCCTCAGCTTTCACCGACTTCCTGCATCAGATGCAGCTGCAACTCACAGGTGCCGACATCTCGTTCAATGCACCGCTGTCGTTTGACACCAGTATCGGCAAGGGCCCCGTCACCGTGGCTGACATGTTCAAGCTGTACCGCTATGAGAACCAGCTCTACGTCGTCAACATGACGGGACGCGAGATTCGCCGGCACTTGGAGATGAGCTACGACCAGTGGGTAAACACCATGACGAGTGCCGACGACCATCTGCTGCTGCTCAACGATGCCAGCAGCGGCGACCAACAGCGTATGGGCTTCAAGAACTACACGTTCAACTTCGACTCGGCTTCAGGCATCGACTACGAGGTGGACGTCACCAAGCCCGACGGCCAGAAGGTCAACATCCTGCGGATGACCAGTGGTGAACCCTTCGACGAGAACAAGATGTACAAGGTGGCGATGAACAGCTATCGTGCCAACGGTGGCGGCGACCTCATCACGCGCGGCGCCGGCATTCCCCGCGACTCGCTGCAGGGCCGCATCATCTATCAGAGCGAGCTTGACCTGCGCTACTACCTCATGGAGGAGATAGAACGCAGGGGCACCGTGAGCCCTAAAGCCGCCAAGAACTGGAAGTTTGTGCCAGAGAAATGGACAAAGCCGGCCGCACGACGCGACCGTCAGCTACTCTTCGGAAAATAAGCGGGCGTCGCGACGGGCCAGGCGGATGGCATAGCGATAGATGAGACTGGCGAGAATGAAGTAGGCCAGGGCCTGCAACCACAGCACACGATATTCGGGCAGCACGTCACTCAGCGTGCTGCCCATTTCATTGATGCGGATGAAGCCGCGCACGCCGAAGGTGGAGGGGAACAGCCACGAGATGCCCTGCCAGAAACCCGAGATGCTGCTCTGAGGCCAGCTGATGCCAGTGAGGAAGAGCAGCGGGATGGTGATGAACACCATGAGCAGCATCACGTTCTCACGGTAGCGCACTAAGCACGATACGACCATACCGAAGAAGATGCAGTCGAGCAGGTAGGGTAGGAGGAACATGGCCAAATAATCCCAGCGACCTATGCTGGTGAAGCCAAAGAGCCTCGGCACGACGAGCACGAGGTAGGCGGCCATCACGAGATATATCATGAAGTAACACAGCGCCTTGCCGCCCACTATGCGGAACATGCCGCTGTAGTGGGGCGAGAGGGGAATCAGGTGGTGGTTGCGGTTGCGCTCGCGTGCCGTGCCGGCGCTCAGACCGATGCCCAAGACCAGCGTCTGCTGGATGATGAGCATCAGCACGGCGGGGATGATGAACGAGCCATAGCCCCCCGTGGGATTATAGATGGCCACCTCCTCGGCCTGCAGCGGCTGCACAGCTATCTGCTCCTCGCGGGTGGTGAAGTGCTGTCCCAGCCGCTTCTGAATCTCAGCCCCCATCTGCATGCTCACGGCCTGTGCCGTCTGGAACACAGCCTTGTAGGCCAGCATCAGGCTCATGTCGCAATAGACACTGACGGTGGCCTGCTCCATGCGGTTGATGCGCGTCTCAAAGTCGGAGGGGAAGTAGTAGATGCCGCGTGCCACCTGACGGCTGAGCAGCGACTGCGCCTCGTCCATATCGGCGGCATAACTGAGAATCTTTACATCGGGTGAAGCGTCGCACTGTCGCGCAAACTGGCGTGACAGCGGTGTGTGGCAGTCGTCGACCACCACGACGGGCACCTCGCGCACCACCTCATTATTATATATCCAAGAGTAGAGCAGCGGATAGAGCAGCGGCACGAGGATGAAGAAGATGAGTACGCCCTCGTCCTTCACTACCTGCCTCATCTCGTCCCACCAGATGTAGCAGGTGTCCTTGATAGCTTCTTTGATATTGGTCATTTATGGTATATACACGTAGGTGAGCATGGCGTTTTTGATTTTCTTCTGCACCAGCCAGGGCAGCATGGCAAAGCCTACAAGGGCGGCCAAGTGGAACCACGCCTCAAGCAGCGGATAGCCGTTGAAGACGCAAATCTGGTAGAGCATATAATAATGTCGCAGCGGGAAGAGCCAGCTGGCGGCCTGCAGCGGGCCGTCCATGCCGATGATGGGAAAGGCGGAGCCGGCCATCGAGAAACTGAGCACGGCCCACAGCGAGCAGATGCTCATCGACATGCGCAGCGACGGCATCAGGCCGAAGGCGAAAATACCGAATCCTTGCGCTGCCAGCACATGGAGCACGGCCAGGAGTGTCATCATGACCACGCCGCCAGGGTGGGGGAAACGCAGGATGCCGAAGACGTAGAACTCGTAGAGGAAGGTGATGAACAGGAAAATGAGTGTCTGAGGCAGCAGCTTGCCCACCAAGGCAATGAAGATGTTGTTGTTGGCCGACTGTATCCACTCCTTTGATGTGTTGAACTTCAGCTCGGTGCCTATCGAATAAGCCGTGATGAGAAACATGAAAAGCATCATCAAGCCGGGGATAAGCATGGTGGAGAGATAGACGTTGTAGTTTGTCTGCGGGTTGCTGATCTGATGCAGGTCGATGCGGATGGGCTGCAGAAACGTTTGTATCTGCCCATCGGTGAAGCCCTTGGCACGCATGGTGGCCTGTCCCACGGCTGCCGAGCCTAAGGTGGAGATGGTCTTCATGTCCTTGAACACTAACGAGCCGGCCGTGATGCTGGTCAACGTGTAGTAATAGGAAATCTTGGGCTGCCGGCTGGCCAACAGGTTGTCAGTAGTGCCTTTGGGGATAAACAGGAAACCGTAAATCTCGTTCTGCTGGATGGCGCGCTGGGCTTCGCTGAATGTGGCATAGTGTGCCACCACCTTCGAGTTCTGGAAGGCATCTAAGCGTTGCGCCAGGGCTCGCGTGGTTGACGTGTTGTCCTCATCGACGATACCCACAGGCATGTCCTGCGGCTGCCCTTCACTCATCAGCGACGTGAAGAAGAACACCACCAAGAGTGGAAACACCACCATGCAGAAACCGTAGATGGGATTCTGCCACAGGCGGCGGCACTCGCGTAATGCTATTTGCAGTATGCGCCTCATCCTCCTACTTTATCACCAGGCTCATGCCAGGCCGCAGGCCCTCGAGGGGCTCCACGGGACGGGCCTTCACCTCAAAGGTCTTCAAGTCGTACTCGCCGCTGGCCTTCGTAGCCTTCCACACGGCGTAGGTGCCTTGGTCTTTCATAAAATAGACCTTCATTTTGATGTCTTTGCCAAAGGCGGGGACGAAGCAACTGAACTCTTTGCCCATCTCCATGCCCTTCAGCTGGTCCTCGCGCACGTTGAACGTACCCCACATGTCGTCCATCATCGAGATGGTCATGATAGGACTGCCCGTGCCTACGAGCTCGCCCACCTTCGGGTAGATGTTGCTCACCTCGCCGTCCATCTGGGCTATCTGCATGGTCTCGCCGATATAGGCGTTCACCTCCTGCACAGCACCTTTGGCGCGGTTCACCTGTGCCTGCGCGGCCAGTCTTTCCTCTTGGCGTGCGCCGTTCACAGCCATGTCATACTGGCTCTGAGCTGCCTTCACCTGTGCCTGTGACGACTTGTAGAGGGCCTCGGCCTCGTCGCGCTTCTGCGCACTGATGACACCCTCGTCGAAAAGATTCTGAGCGCGGTGGTAGGACTTCTCGTGAATCTCCAGACCGGCCTTCGCCTGCTGCAACAGCTGGTAGGCACCTTCTATCTGCTCTTTGCGGGCACCGTTGCGAGCCATCTGCTCCAAGGCGGCGGCGGCATCCTCGGCACTCTGTGCCTGCTGCATCTTTGCCATCACCTCGGGGGCTTCGAGGATGGCCAGCGTGTCGCCGGCATGGACGAAGTCGCCTTCCCTGACACGTATCTCCTTGATGCGTCCAGGTACCTTGCTCGACACGCGGTATTCCGACACCTCCACCTGCCCCTGTATGATTTCCGGGTCGCGGTCGAAGGTGAAATAACCGATGATGGCCACAATGCTGACAACAATGAGGAAGCCGGCGATGGCCAACAATATATTATTGTGCTGTTTCTTTGCTTGTTCCTTTTCCATAACTTTTTATAGGGCTTATATGACTTATGGGACTTATATGACTTATACGACTTATGGCTCCAAAACACCGAGCGCTTTCTGCAAATCTACCTGCGAGAGGCGCACGTCAATCTGTGCGTCGATGAGCTGTGAGCGGGCCTGCAGCCAAGCCGTCTGTGCCTCCATGACGGTGGTGGGGGTGATGACACCCTCTTGGAATCCCACATTGGCCACACGCAGGTTCTCCTCGGCGCGCTCGATGCTGGCCTGTGCCATGGTGAGACGTTTGTGGGCCTCTTCCACATGCAGCGTCGACTGGTTGACTTGCAGTTCGATGAGGTCACGCGCCTCGTCTAATTCCAGGTTGGCGATGGCTGTGGCGCCTTTTGAGGCGCGCACCTTGTAGGCCACGTCGCCCCAGTTCCAGATGGGGATGCGGACAAGGACACCGACGTTCCAGAAACCGCCGAACTTCTTCTCGAAACCGTTCAGCACGTTAGGGTTGCTGATGGCGTAGCCGCCGGTCAGCGCCACTTGAGGCAGGTTGGCAGCACGCAGCAGGTTGGTGGCTTCGTGGCTGAGGTCGACGGCGCTGCTCAGCATCTTCAGCTCGGGACGTAGAGTGCCACCTTCACCTCCCGAAGGGGGAGTGATGGCCTGCAAGTCTATCTCTCCAAGGTTTTCAGTGTTTTCGTCGGCAAGGACGACGGGGGAGTCCAACGGAAGACCCACTTTCTGGCAGAGCAACATTCGTGAGAGCGCCAGACCGTCGTTCACCTTCTGCAGGGTCATCTCGGCTTCGTTCACCTTCACGCTGACGCTCAGTCCCTCGCTGCGCGTGGCCACGCCTTCGGCTATCATCTTCTGCACGTCGCTGTCGAGCTTCTTCACCACGTCGAGATAGCTCTGTGCCAGCTCTTGCTTGTGCTTCAGCGAGACAACCTGCCAGTAGGCTTGGTCCACACCGTAGAGCACAGCCTGGCGGCGCACGTCGGCCGAGTGCTGCATCATGTCTTCGTTGATGTCGGCCATGCGGTTGAGGGCCATGATAGCACCGCCCATGAATACGGGCTGAGTCACTAAGACGCTGCCAGCAAAGATGTTGCGTGTGTCGGTGCGGAAGGCGTCCACAATCTTCTGCCCCTCAGTGTTCAGCAGACCAGCCGTGTTCGTCAGCGTCTGGCCCATCTGCTGCTGCATCTGCCCGGCCATCTGTTGGAAGGCCTCCATAGGCACGCCCAACTGTCCCAGCATCTGTCCTAATTGTCCCAGGTGCTGCTGCACGCCGCCGGCCAGACCTTGCAAGTTGCCAGCCACCGTGGTGCCGATGTTGCTGAGGCTCTGCTTCTGATGGTCGTTGAGCAGCGAGATTTCCTCGCTGGTGTACTGATAGGTACCTATGGCCGACACGTGCGGCAGGTACTTTGTGCGTGCTGAGCGCCGCAGGTTTTTGGCCACGTCCTGTTTCATTTCGGCCACGCCTATCTGCTTGCTGTTGCGAAGGGCCATGGCTCTGCAACTGTCAAGACTAAGCAGCGTTTGCCCTGATGATGTGATGAACGATAATGGACAAGTGATGAGTGCCAACAGCACTCTGCGTGTGCAAATCGCTCTCACTGCAAATAAATGTTTACTTCTCATATCACTTAGCACTTCTCACTTCTCATATCACTTAGCCTTTCTTACTTTTCATAGCTGAATGACTTGTCGCCTATCATGTTGCCGTCGGCGAAGATACTGACGTGATAGTCGCCCGCCATCAGTGCCTCCTCCACGTTCCAATAGACCACTACGGGTGTCTCCTCACCTGAGTATTCTATGACCTTCTTCATCGAGTATTCTATCTGGCGGTTCTCGTAACTGAAGTGGCCTCCGCCATTGAGCACGCTGCCCGTAGGTGTCATGATGCGCACGTAGATGGTGCGCTGTCCGTTTTCGGCCGTGACATTGCGGGAGATGTTGAAGTTGACCTGCAGGGTTTTCGTGTCGCTCATCTTTTTTGCTGCCTTCTTCTTACCCAGACGCGTCATGCTGATGGCGGTGGCATTCAGCTGGGCGGCAATGGTGACACGCTCGGTCAGCTGCTGGCGCTCCACCTGCAGGTTCTGGTTTTGGCGCGTCCGCTCCTCTAATTGCCCGGTCAGCTGTGTGTTCTCGTTACGCAGGTGCTGATTCACTTGGTTGAGCGAGTCCACCTGGCGGATATAGTCGCGAAGCACGGCGCGCACACTGTTCAGTTCACGCTTCAGTCGGGCTATCTCGGCAGCGTTGTCGGCCTTCACCTGACGCAACTCTTCCAGCAGCTGCTGGGCACGCAGTTGCTCGCGGGTGAGCTGCGCAATGAGCGAATCGTTGGTAATCTGCAGCATCATCTCACCATATTGCTGGTCTAACTGAGCATACTCGCTCTCCATCTCTTCCTTCTCCAGCTCTGCCAGTTCCTGTACGGCAGACACTTTCTGTTGCAACTGCTCGTTGTCGTCTTGCTGGGGCTTGATGACGAAAAACCATAAAGCGGCAGCAACAGCAAGTGCCAAAAGCAATGCTGCTGCCACTGAAACGATGACTGTCTTCTTCATCTTCTGTTCTTTCTTTTATTCTGTCAATGTTTATTCTGCTCTGTTGTCTTAAGAACGTGCAAAATTACGAGTTTTCACTGATATGGCAAAATAAAAGTCTTCCTTTTGCGTCGATGTTATCATTTTTTATGAATGATTATGCACAATCGCAGCAAGTCAGTGTTCGTGGGAGTATGTTTTTTTTCGGTACTTCCGCTCTTTCAGTTGGTAGGGCGTGTATCATTTTCAAATTTCCGCTCCCCCCTCCCATCAATCCCTTTACAAGTGCGGAGGGAGCGGCGAAGACCCTGCGCATCATGGTTGGCGCAGCAAAAGTCCCGAAGGGACGACAGAAGACGATGGTGAGCACCATCGGACGATTGGTACTCACCATCGGACGATTGGTACTCACCATCGGACGATTGGTACTCACCATCGTCTTCCTCCGCCCCTTTGGGGCTACTTTCCCCGAGATGTGTATAAAGGGTAGTACAGGGGCGGGAGGAATCGCGGCTGGCTCAGCGGATGATGACCTTGCGGCCGCGGTGGATGTAGATGCCGGGGGCGTCGGGCTTGGCGTTGAGGTGTCGGCCGTCGAGGGCGTACCAGTCGGCGTTGCTTCCCTCCCTTGCTTTTCGTAGTAGCTTTCTCCTAAATAAACATTGGTGGCAAGTCGGTGCCAATCGCTGATGGAGGCGATGAGGTAAGGCGACTGCTTGGTGCCCTCGCCATTGGTGAGGGGACGAGGAGTCATGATGGGCAGCTCCTGACCGGCGAAGACCTCCCATGCTATGCCGAGCTTCATGCAGAGTGTCTCGTTGTCCATGTCGCGGGCTTTTGTGGAACCCTGGGCATCCGTCAGCAAGTGCTTATAGTAGCAGTTGGTGAGATGAATGTCGTCGCCGCGGGCGAAAGGCTTGTTGCCTTCGTCGTTGACGTCAACATAAGCCGGACTGAACAGGCAGTTGGTGATGTAGGCATCGGGCTGGTCTTCAACCCAACCGATGAAACCGCCCCAATGATTGGAATTTGTGCCCTCAAGCCTGCCATCGAAGAAGCAGTTGTCGATGTAGGTGTCATCAGGGTCGTTGCTGGTGCCGAGTTCGCCGATAAAGCCACCGCTGGAGCAGTCGCCATCGTGGCAAACGATTCTGACGCTCGAGTGACAGTTGCTGATGTGACAGTTGCCGTAAGCCATGCCGACGAGGCCGCCGGCAAACAGTTTCTGGCTCTTGGTGATTTTTCCCGCCACATGCAGGTTGCGGATGGTGGCGTTCCTGATAAAACGGAACGGGGCGCAAGCGTTTTCGTTGTTGTTGTCCACATAGTTGACCGTCAGCGTGTGACCGCCTCCGTCGAAGGTGCCGCGGAAGTTCACGTTCTCCCCACGGCCTACCATCTTCGTGGGGCTCAGGTGAATTCTTCTGACACCGTGATGTCGGCCATCAGTTTGAAGAACTTGTCGCTGTAGTTTTTTGAGTTGTTGTTCACGTTGGTGCACAGCGTGATCCAGTCGGCTTCTGAATTGATTAGATACGGGCTGTCCTCTGTGCCGCTTCCGCCACTGTACTGTGCCCATGCCCCCGTTGCGGAACCGAGCAGGGCAACAAGCAGCGTCATGGCTGCCCGAGTCAGAAATTGTTTGTTCATTGCTGAATTCGGTTTAGTTTATATTGTTGATGTTTATTTAAATGAGGTTTCTTTGCACATTTCGCGCGCAAAGGTAGGGAAAAAAGTGATACTGCCATCGCTCTTTATTAAAATAATGCGACATAGTGGGAATAGAGGATGCCAAAAGGGCTGTACGGCCCACAGCAACCTCATTTCCATTGGTTTTGACTTGGCATTTTAGCCTGATAATAAGTGTCAAATAACTTTTTTCTAAAAAAAATGCCCAAATGTTTGGCGGTATGGAAGAAAATGTATACCTTTGCACCCGCAATTTAGATGGTGCCCGTAGTTCAGTTGGTTAGAGCGTCAGATTGTGGTTCTGAATGTCGACGGTTCGAGTCCGTCCGGGCACCCAAAGAAAAATGATGCTTGTGCTGGATTTCAGTGCTTTTGTGTCTGGCCAAGCAATCATAGTTGCAATTATCAACGCAAAGGGAAGGTTGGCAGAGTGAACGATCGCGCTGGACTCGAAATCCGGTATACCCTTTCGGGTATCGGGGGTTTGAATCCCTCACCTTCCGCCAAAGGAGCCTCACTCTCCGCAAAACTGAAAGGAAACCGTTAAAGCGGCTTCCTTTTTTTTGTTGCTGAAAATCAGCCATTTATTATTTTAGCTCTTGTAAGTGCCTCTGTTTCAACCCTTATAAGGGGATAGAAACCTCTCGAAAAATCCATGTGATAACGTGAGATAACATGAGAAGACGTGAACGAAATGTTTTACCACATGTTTTACCACCCTACTTCGGATGTTTTACCACTTGGATAAAAATGAACTAAAAAAATGCAAGAGCAACAAATTTAACTATTTTTAATATGATTGTACCAATTTTGGTCTTTGTATATGACCGCAAAAAGAAAGCAACTCCAAAGAAGTCTGTTTCTGTGGAGTTAAGAATCACACTTGAAAGGAAATCCAAGTATGTCTCAACGGGAATTCGTCTGTTTCCCAAAGAATGGCATAGAGGAACAGTTGTCAACCGCCCTGATTCAGCAGAACTAAATGAATTACTCGGCTCTATTATGGTGCGCGCACGAAAAGTAGTCAATGCGATGGTTGAATCAGGGAACCTGAACCTTGACGAGATTCCGCGCCGTATGGAAGAACTGACAACAGACAAGCGTCTGTTCTATGACTTCTGTGTTGAACGTACAAAAGTACGTATATATGGAAAAAGCAAAGACACTGCAGAGAGGTATGACAGATTCCTTAAATGGCTCAAAGACTGGGGGAAGATTATCTATTTCTCCGATGTCACAGACAAGAAAATCATCAGCATGGACGAAGAACTGGCTAAAACAGGTATGAAGCCCTATTCGAAGTGGAACAATTACCATCGTTTCCTTAACTCTTTCATTCTTGATGCCATTGAAGAAGGCTGCCTGAAAAGAAATCCATATAAATGGATTCAAATAAATAAAGAGAAGAACAATGGACTGAAGAAGCATCTTACACCAGAGGAATTCAATAGATTGAGGAAGGCAGAAATGCCAACCCAATCATTGGAACGTGTCCGAGACCTGTTCGTATTCCAGACATATACATGCCTAAGTTACGTAGATCTTGAATCATTCGATACCAGCCAGATAAACAAGACGGGAGTATACACCGCGAAGCGAGGCAAAACAGGTGTGGAGTTCACCTTTTATGTCATGAAGCCAGCAAGAGACATTTTAATCAAATATGACGGCAAACTGCCGCTTATCTCCAATGAGAAATACAATGATTATCTAAAGTTGGTCGCACAGGCTGCCAAAATTGACAAGCCTGTGACAAGCCATTGGGCCAGACATACAGGTGCTACGCTATTATTAAATGATGGCGGAGTCGATATGGAAATCATAGCGCGTATCTTAGGACATACAAGTACTCGTCAAACCCGTGATACATACGCTAAGTTGCTCGATACGACTGTCGCAACTGCTATGAAGGGCTTGGAGAAAAGAATTTGTAAAACAAGCAAAACAAAGACATAAGAAGCCTGATTCTTCCCTGCTAAGCCTCCTTATGCCGATGGTGGTGCTCTCTGTTTCGGGTAGAGCATCACCTTTTTCCTTCCATTAAATATTGGCTCTTCTTTGACAGACACGTGAGGCCTTACCTATAATTATAATGTATATGCTTGACACCTATGTCAGCCATTTCGCTTTACATAACTACTATGAATCAACGGCCCTCAACAATTCGTATTCTATATGACCGTTCATTTCAACGCCTAATTTATTCTTGTATAATAAACTCTTCCTGTCGCCCTCCTATTAGCTCATCTCCTGGCAGGGCCAATAATCGTACATTCATCCCGTGTGGTTTACTGAAAATAGCACCTGACAGATGACCATCATCTTCCTTACATTTTGGTGGTTTTGCCGGACACATTTTCAGCCGGTGTTATTACTAATTTTCCTTTGCAAATTTAGCGCAAGCGGCATTCGGCAAGTACCAGTCACAGGTTCCTTATTCCCGCACAAAATTTCGACACGCTTTCCGCATTTTCTTCTTGACGCCAAGTAGTGGCTAAAGAAAATGTGGTTTTTCAAAATTTTCCTTGTAATTCCTTGACCTTTTCATGCCTTCCTCTTGCCTGCTCCATATTGCACGTAAAATTTATTTAATAACCCCTAAAAATTAAAGTCTTATGCAAAACAACAACAATTTCCAGATTTCAGGTTTCATCGCCCAGGACGCTCAGATTCGTCAGTTCACAACCGCTTCAGTGGCACGCTTCCCACTGGCAGTAGCCCGCACAGAGAAGCAGGAGGGCGAGGAGAAGAGAGTGTCAGCCATTATGAGAATCGAGTGCTGGCGTAAGAACGAGTCCACTGCAGACTTCGAGCTGCTGGCCAAGGGTAACAGAGTCGCTATCGACGGCTTCTTCAAGCCCGAGGAGTGGACTGACAAGGACGGTGTCAAGCACAACCACGTCATTCTGGTAGCCAAGTCTGTCGCTCCGGTCGAAGAAAAGCCGGAAGAGAAAAATGCAGGGAAGGAGGGCAAGTAGCCTCCTTCACTCTTCTCCATCGTTACTTAGTTTGGAGTCTGGCAGAAGTCAGGCTCCAAATGTTTTGTCTATAAAAAAGTTTGCCCAAACTTATAGTAAAAAATACCATATTTTTGCCCGAACTTTTGGTTTTGGGTGGTATTTTGGATTATTTTTTCGGTTTTTTGCCCTGACTTTTGGATATTTTTCGTACCTTTGCCCCGTTTTTGAACTAAAACGGAGAAGAATATGGCATATTATAAGAGACATATAGACGAACAGTTGATTGCGTGGAAAGAATCGCCACGCCGTAAACCGCTTCTGATTCGCGGTGCCCGACAGGTGGGCAAGTCAACAGCTGTCAGGGAACTTGGCAAACAGTTCCGATACTTCGTGGAGATCAATCTGGAGAAGCAGCCCGACTTGCTCCAGATGTTTCCAGAGAACATTGACGTGAAAAAGACGTGTGAGAAGCTGAGCGGTACGCTGGGCATTCCCATCGTGCCAGGCGAGACACTCCTGTTCATCGATGAGATACAGGTTTCGAAGGAGGCCATTATGTCACTGCGATACTTCAAGGAGGACTACCCCGAGCTGCACGTCATAGCAGCCGGTTCCCTGCTGGAGTTTGCGCTCGAACAGCTGCCATCCTTCGGCGTAGGCAGAATACGGTCACTCTATATGTACCCGTTCTCATTCGACGAATTTCTGATGGCACAAGGGCTTGACCTGACCGTCAGCTACAAGAAGAATGCCACCAGCGAGGAGCCGTTGCCTACGAAGGCTCATAAAGACCTGACCGACCAGCTGCGCACATTCTATCTGGTTGGCGGTCTGCCCGCTGCCGTGACAGAATGGGTAGAGTCGCACAGCTATATCGAGGTGTCGCATGTCCACACGGACATCATACAGACCTACGAGGACGACTTCAACAAATACAAGAAGCGTGTGTCTCCCGTCCTGCTCCGTCAGGTACTCCGTTCGGTGGCTCTTCAGGTCGGCAATAAGTTTGTCTATGCTGAAGCCGCAAGGGATGTACACTCTTCTGTCGTGAGAGAGGCACTGCACCTGCTGACACTGGCGGGGCTGATAACACCTGTGAAACATACGGACGGCACAGGCGTACCCCTCGGAGCTGAGGAGAACAACAGCTATGTGAAGTACCTGTTCTTCGACCTGGGCGTGATGCTGACCATGCTCGACATTCCTGCAGCAGACATCCTGACGGCATCCGATGTGGATTTGGTGAACAAGGGCGGCACGTCGGAGATGTTTGCTGGACTGGAGATGAAGAAATACCGCGACTGTTTCCAGAAGCCAGAGATGCACTACTGGCAGAACACGGCCAAGGGGAGCAATGCAGAAGTGGACTATCTAAGGGTTCGTGACGGGAAGGTCCTGCCTGTTGAAGTGAAAGCCAACACGCAGGGCAGCATGCAGAGCCTCTGGATCTTCATGAGAAAGCGCAGACTGCACGAAGCCATCAGAACCTCATTAGAGAACTTCGACCATTTCGACCGCTATGACCCAGACGATAATTTCGAGCAGCGGCATGTGGACATCGTTCCTCTCTATGCGCTGAGCAATTTAGAGATTTAACAGGCTGAGAAATAGCCACAGCACCCGCCACCTCCCTCATGTCATCAAAATGTTGTTCTCCCAACATTTTAGGAACATATTCTCGGTCGTATGTTTCTACCTTTCTTGTTCCGAAGAGTCGGCGTCAGGCTTGTGCCGGGAATGTCGTTGTCTCAAAAGGGCAAGTGCCAGGGCACACACCCTTTTGGGGGCTTCCTGATTCTGTCAGCGCACCGCCAACAATATTCTCGGCCCGACACTTCTTCCACAAGTTTTCCCGAAACATATCTGACCTCAAAAGTAATTCCGGGGTGCTGCACACCCGATGACATGGGTATCACCGGCCACACTTCTCCAACTAACTAAATTGCACCCGCCAAGAGACATTGCCAGCCTATGTCACAGCCTTGTTTTCCACGAGTCACCATAAAGGATGACTGGCTTTGGAACACCAGGCATTGACACAGGCGATATGGATGATGACCATTGGGCCATTTCACTGTAAAGTACCGAGGGCGCAAGCGATCCCTCTTCATACTTGTACGGTGAAATGGCTCAACCGTCATCCTGCTATCCATATTCATGGCAATAGTCTCTTAACCCTCCCGTTCATCATCCACATTTTACTTTCCATTTCCATTATCCCCGCCTTTCCTCGCTCTTGCTGCCATCCATTGCTGATGTCGCCACAGGAACGTCTTTTTACCTTGCAAAGGTAGGGCAACCCGGAGGAACACCAAGAACCATTGCACGATTCCATGACTCTTTTCGCGGCAGCCTTCCACAGATTCCTTGCGCAATCTGGGTATTCCACGAAAACAGCGATGGAATTTCTTGGCTTATCCTCCTGTCGGTCGCTCCATGATACATGCAAGTAAAAAGGCTCTATGACGACGGATTAGTCGATGACAATAAAAAAAAGCTCGGACTCACACAATGGAAAATTTTCCTTCAAGTAAAAAGGATATGAGTCAGGA
>JAEEPZ010000090.1 GCA_016285055.1 Prevotella sp. | reverse complement strand
CCTTGAAGGGAGGGGAGTGCCTCACGGGGTCCCTGTGGCGGTCAAGGTGATAACCTTTTTCCCAAAAATGTTTTTCTTGTTTTTATTTGTTTTTATTGGTTTTTTCTCAGGCCGCTTCGCGGTACCATCTCACACAAATAGCGACGCAACTATGTCTTATTCCAACCGCACAGCACGGAATATGTAGAGCTGTGCGCCTTTTATCCTTGAGTGCCTCACAGAAACTGAGGGGATGATGGAACGGAACGTGTGGCGACAGTGAGGGGTCAGGGAGCAACGATGCCGGAGGAGCGGAAGGTGACCATCTTTTCAATGCCCGGCTCCAACTGCGCATCTATCTGCCGCAGTGTGGCGCCATGTACATCGTCGAGCACTATGGCGGGCCGATGGTCGGGCCGCTCGTAGCTGAAGGTGACATCGCTGACATGGAGGCCACGCACGTGGCGGGCATAGAGGCCGTAGGCCGGCGTCCACCCGGCAAACTTCGGCTCAGGGTAGTTGGTGCCCTGCTCACGATAGTCTTTGTTCACCAAGTCGGCGGTACCGCCGCCCTTGAACTGCAGGCGGATGTTCTGTAGCCACACGTTGCACACCGGCTCGTCGGCCATGCCTGTGACGATGATGGAGCAGAGCGAGTCGCAGTCGTCGGCCACCACATTGCTGATCTGTATGTCGCGCGCCGAACTCATGCGCGTCACCTCCTTGGGTCCGCGGTTGCGGCAGCCCGTCGTGATATAGATGGGATAATGGTGGACATGGCTCATGGTGATGTTCGACACGACGATGTTCTCCATGCGTCCCTGGTCCACCTCCTCGAAGGCCAGTCCTGACGAGTAGGCGAAGGTGCAGTTGGTGAGCGCTATGTTGCGGTAGCCGCCGTTTGACTCTGTACCAAGCTTGAAGCGCCCGCACACCCACCCCACCGGCTCTGGCACATAGGTGCCGTCGAGGAGTGTTCCGCAGCGGTAGCCCGTGATGTTGCAGTTGCTCACGGCAATATGCTCGCAGAGCACCGGCTTCTTCAGCGCATAGCTCGACTTCAGCACCAGGGCATCGTCGCTGGGCGTGTTGATGCGGCAGTTGGTGATGGTCATATACTTGCAGCAGTCGATGTCGAAGCCGTCGCGGTTGGTGTCGATGGTCACGTTGTCGATGGTGCTCAGGTCGCATCCCGTCATGATGATGGCGAAGTGGCCGCCACGATAGATGGTGATGTCGCGTATGGTAACCTGCCGGCAGAGCTTCAGGGCGATGGCCTTGTCGCCGGTGCCGATGCTGCCTCCCTGCACCTGTCCGGCCTTCTCGGTGTCCTTCTTCGTCAGTCCCTTGCCGTCAATCATGCCGTGTCCGGTGATGGCAATGTTCTGCTGCCCCTCAGCCCAGATGAGCGAGTTGTGGAAGTAGGTGTGCCCGCCGTCCTGATACTCAGGAAATCCTCCGAATGACTCACTCTCGTCGTAGGCTTTCATCGATGCCGGAGCCGCCAGGATGGTGCATCCCGAGGCCAGGTGCAGGTCGATGTTGCTCTTCAAGCGGACGCTGCCGCACAGATAGGTTCCCGCGGGCAGCAGCACCTGTCCGCCGCCGTCGGCCACAGCCGCTTCGATGGCCGCATTGATGGCAGGCGAGTCGAGCGTCTGCCCGTCGCCCTTTGCACCATAGTCACGCACGTTGTACACGCTGGCTGCCATCGTCGTGACGGTTGCCAGCAGCATGAGCAAAAGTAGTTTGGTCCGTTTCTGTTTCATCGGGTTAAAGAGTTGGTTTAGAGGAGAATGAGAGCGTCTTATTCATAATCGTCGATGACAGCGTTCATGAAGTCCATCATCGGCTTGGCGGTGCGGAAGATGTGTTCCATCTGGTCGAGCCAGGCATCGCCCTCGAAGAAGTCGTTGCTGACGCGGTGCCAGGCGCAGTAGTCCTTCAGGCGCAGGTAGTTGACGTGGGCGTAGTCGCGGGGGAAGCCTGACGGGCATGTCTTCAGCTTGGTGAGTCCGAAGCCCTGTGGACTGTCCCAGCTGGCGTTGCCATCATCGGCAAAGAGCTGCTTGAAGGCTGGTGTGTCTACACAGCTGAGCCATTGTTCCTCGTTGGCCATCAGCTCATTGCGGCAGGCAGTGAGGATATTGGTGGGTAGCCAGTAGTTGCCCACGGCAAGCAGGCAGGCATCTGGCTCCAGGTGGATGTAGTAGCCACCGCGCAACGCCTTCTTCCCCTTGGCGTTGATATAGGCTCCGAAGTGGTTCTTGTAGGGTGACTTGTCGGCCGAGAAGCGCGTGTCGCGATTGAAGCGGTAGGTGCAGTCCTTCACCGTCTGCGTGGCCACCGTGGGGTCAAAGCTGACGATGCGTTGCAAGGCCTGGGCCACACCGTGTTCAAACTCCGCGCGCACGGCGTTGTATTCGTCCTTGTGGGCCTGAAACCATTCGCGGTTGTTGTTCGCCATCAGCTGGCGCAGGTAAGTCAGTATTCTCTTTGCGTCCATCATCTTTTGATTGAATTTTCGACTCTGTTCAACTTGCAAGCAGCATAGGCTTCTCTCCTTACCTGGCCTGCGAAAGTTGAGTAATTTGTTTTAGTTTGCAAAAATACGAAAAAAAATGTGGACGGACAAGAAAAAAAGAGTATATTTGCAACCTTGAGTTGCGACATCACGGTGTGGAGAAAGAAAGAGACGTCACACCTTGAAGTCTCTACACAAAGGCCAAAACAACTGTATTTATATAAAACTGTATGAAAAAAGAAGAACGCTATCGCCTCGTGCTGGACTATTTCCGACATGAAATGCCCGAAGTGACGACCGAGCTGGAATACAAGAGCGAGTTCCAGCTGTTAGTGGCTGTGGTGCTGAGTGCGCAGTGCACTGACAAACGTGTGAACATGGTGACGCCTGAGCTGTTCCGGCGTTTCCCCGATGCCGCATCGATGGCCGCAGTAGAGGCTGACGAGGTGTACGAATATGTGAAGAGCGTGAGCTATCCCAACTCCAAGGCGCAGCATTTAGTGCAACTGTCGCGCATCCTCACCGAGCAATACGGCGGGTCAGTGCCCAGCGACATGGATGCGCTGCTGAAGCTGCCCGGCGTGGGCCGGAAGACGGCCAACGTAATGCAGGCTGTGGCTTTCGGCCGTGCCGCGATGGCTGTCGACACGCATGTGTTTCGCGTGAGCCATCGCCTCGGCCTCGTGCCCAAAACGGCCAACACGCCCCTGAAGGTGGAACAGCAGTTGGTGAAACACATCCCCGAGGCTGATATTCCCCTGGCGCACCACTGGCTGCTGCTGCACGGACGCTATGTGTGCACGTCGCGTGCTCCACATTGCAGCCGCTGTGCCCTTGAGCCCTACTGCGCCAAGCAGATGGACACGCCGAAATAGCACGCATGCGCCACATCAACGGCAAGACAGGCTCGAATAACAACAAAACAAAACCTGCAAAGGCTTTTGGCTTTTGCAGGTTTTGTTCTGTATTGATCAGTTTAGAACTGGAAGCGGTTGTCAGTCAGTCCGGCCTTGTCGGTGAGCACCTCCCAGAAGCTGGTGTAGCGGTTGGGCTGGCTCATGGGACGTCCGTTGGCGTCGGTCTTTGTCGGAGTGACGAGCCATACGAGCGAACGCATGAGGTTAGCCTCTTCTGCACGGCGCTCGAATGTCTTCACGCTGTCAACATTGTTGCTGACGACCTTGAAGAGGTAGACACCGTTGTCGCCCTTGAAAGGCTTCTTGGCAGTCTGTCCCACGGCCGTTCCTGCGATGGCACCGTCGAGACCGCGCTCATACTGATGCAGCACAGACACGCGGTTGGGGAAGCTCACGCTGTTCAGGGTGTCAATAGTTCCGCCCTGCTGTCCTGCCTCTTCTACGGTCTTCACGTTGGCCAGCTTCTTCATAATCATGTCGGCTTTCTTGTCCTTGATGACCTCAGTGCGGAGTATCTGCTCAGCACCCTTGATGTCGAGATAGCCTGCAGGATTGACCTTCGTCACGATGACGGCCAGGAAGCGTCCCTCAGCGGGATCACGGTAAATCTCTGAGATGCTGCCTTCGCTTGCCTTGGCAAATGCCCACTTCACAGCCTCGCGAGTGTTCTCTAAAGGTCTGGGAGAACCGATGTTTCTGGCGCTGCTGATCAGATTCTTCTGCTCGGCAATCTCATAGCCAGCCTCTGCGCCCTTCTTCTCCAGGTCTTCAGCGGTGGAGCAAGAGCTGACGTACTGGCTGAAGTCGTTGTAGATCTTCGATTCCGTGTCGTCGGAGAAAATCACCTCGTTGCTGACGATAGCCACATCATAGAGGGTGCCCATCTTGCGCTCTGTGACCTTGAAGATCAGAATGGCGTTGCCGATGGTGACACGCTGCAACTCATTGACCTTGGCCGGACGGACGGCAGCCATGATGGCCTTGGTGTCGGCATCCAGAGCCTGACGTCCCTGATAGGTATCGGCGCTGATCCAGAAGTCGCTCTTGTTGAGGCTCATCTTGCTGGCCAGAGTGTCGAGCGGTGTTCCGCTCTTCACCACGTTGATGATGCTGTCAGCGCGCTGCTCCTCCACGTTGGTATTGCCGGGAATGACAACGAAGTCGAAGTGGATAGAGTCCACGTCCTGATAGCGGCGGTTGAGGCGAGCGACGGCCATGTGCTCAATGGCCTTTCCGTTCTGCATCGACATGTAGCGGAAGGGAGCCGTCACGGTGCTGTCCTTCATGTGGTCAAGGCTGTCAAGCAGTGCAGCTGAGATGGCACGGATGCCGTTCTTGTTGTAGGGTCTGTCGGCATTGTAGGAAATGGTGGAGCGGTGCATGGCCACGATGTCCTCGATGTTGCCGTTGGCCTCAAGCTCCTGTGCAGCCTCATGAAGGCCGTTGGTCAGGTTGTCCATGTCGGTATCTGAGGGCACCACCTTGCACACCACATACTTGATGTCTCTGGTTTCCTGGTTCCACTTGAACATCTCCTTCATCTCCTCGTACTTGGCCTTGAGGTCAGCCTCAGTCACCTGCACGTCGTTGTCGTTGATGGATGTGTAGGGGAATGCGGCGACTGCCACGGTCTTGTCATTGGCATATCCGTCGAATGACATCTTGGCAGAGCACTCGTTGCTGAGCATGCAGGCCTGCAGCAGTGTCTGATACTTCTCGCGCAGCAGGTTCTGGCGCAACAGTTTCTCAATCATGTTCCAGTAGGCATCGAAGTCCCTGAACTGTTCGGGAGCCTGCTGCTGAAGGACGGAGTAATACTGCACAACGTTGTTGTAGTCGAACTCCCCGGCCTCATTGAAGAATTCGCGCGGCATGTACTCGCGCGGCAGTGCGGGGTGTACGCCCTGTGCCAGCACGGCTTTCACCTCTTCTTCTGTGACTCCGAGTCCGAGTTTTGCTGCCTCTTCCTCCATGACGCTGTTCTTCACGAAGTCGTCCCAAACCATCTCACGGATGGATTCCTCGTTGGCGTCGCGTCCGAACAAGGCCTTGTACTCTTCCGAGCGCTGCTGAAGGTCCTGGATGGAGAGCTTTTCGCCCAATACTTTTCCCACTTGCTGGCGAGCCTGATTGCTCGAGGTCTCGCACTGCCTTGTAAAGTCTGTTGCAATGAAGCCGAACAGAGCCAGACCGATGATGCCCACCAGCCAAGGTCCCCAGCTTCTGATTTTACCAATTGCTGCCATTTAATTTGTCTGTTGTTTTTTAATTTTTTATTTTTTTATTTTTTATAATTTCCAATTTTCCAATTCGGCCTGCAAAATTACATATTTTGCGTGAAACAACGGCATTTTTTTATGAAAAAATGTCATTTTCGCTCACTTTTAGTTTTACAAGCTCTATTTTCGTGGCTGTATTCTTGATTATTTTGAATTCAAAGCGCCCAATGTGCACCACTTCATTGAGTTTTGGGAAACTTTGGTACTCATGCAGGATGTAGCCTCCTACAGTCATATAGTCATCGCTTTCGGGCAGTCCGATGTCAAACATCTCGTTCACTTTTTCTATCTCCAGTCGGGCCGAGAGCATATACTCGCCGTTGTCCAGACGCTTGGCCACATAGTTGGTGGAATCGTGCTCGTCCTCGATGTCGCCGAATATTTCCTCGACGATGTCTTCCAGGGCGATGAGTCCGCTGGTGCCGCCAAACTCATCGACGACCACGCCCAGCGATTTCTTCTGTTGCAACAATATCTGCATCATCTTGCTGGCCAGCATTGTCTCGGGCACGAAGGTCATGGGGCGGATGAGTGAGGAAGGGATGGTGAAGGGTGAGGGGTTGCCTTTCGCGCTCTTGAGGCGGAACATCTCCTGCGAATGGATGTAGCCGATGATGTGGTCGATGTCATCGTGATAGACCACTATTTTCGAATGTCCGCTCTCTATGAAGCGCTGCTTGAGTTCCTCCAACGAAGCGGTGTCTTCCACGGCGTCTATCTCCGTGCGCGGCACCATGCAGTCGCGCACCTTCGTCTCTGAGAAGTCCAATGCGTTCTGGAATATCTTCACCTCTTCCTCTATCTCGTCGTCGTTGCGTGCGTTGTCGATGCTGCTCTGCACCAAATAGTCGAGGTCTACCTTGGTGAACGCCTTGTCGTCGCTGTCTTTGTCCATCTTGATGCCGACCATGCGCAACAGCCCCTTCGACAGCATCGTGGCGAAGCGCGAAATGGGCCACAGCACGACGTAGCAGAGTGCAGCGGGCAGGGCGAAGAAGTTGAGCATGGCGTTGGGATTGGCCTTGAAGATGGTCTTCGGCAGGAACTCGCCCGTGAAGAGCACGATGAGCGTTGAGAGCAACGTGTCGGCGGTGACGCGTCCGGCATCATCAAGACTGCTGAAGAGTGTCTGGTCGAAGATTTGTGCGAAGAGGATGCCGTAGATGACCAACGCGATGTTGTTGCCTACGAGCATGGTAGAGAGGAAGTTGCTGGGATGGCGGTAGAACAGGTCAATGGCCCGCTGGCTCAGCCCGTTCTTTTCGCGGGCCACCTCGGCCAGCAGCCTGTTGCTCGACACGAAGGCTATCTCCATGCCCGAGAAGAACGCGGAGAACACCATTGTTATAATAATCCCTATGATCAATGACGTCATGGCCTGTTTAGTATCTGCGGTGTTTTTCTGGTGCCGGCCGCAGCGGCTCGGTGCCTGTGCTGTCGTCGGTGGCAGTGGCGGGCTGCGGCTCGTCGTTCTCCATGTCGGCAGCCATAAACGAGCCTACGCTGTTGCTCACCATGTAGTGTTCCATCTTCTCGTCGCTGCGGAAATAGGTGCCTTCCATGGTGCGTTCCGGTGTGACGACACGCGAGAAGACGGTGCTGTAGAACTCATGCTTGATGCCGTCCCAGTAGAGTTCCTCACTGTTGTAGATGAGTCCTTTGACATTGCGGATGGTCACCCTGCCGCGCAGTTTCCACAGTCGCTGCTGGTCGAAGTACCACGCCGTGTCGGCCTGTATATAGGCCTGCACATGGAACTGCTCGTCGAACTGCTCGAAGAATACGCCCTTCATAAACTCCCACCTTGACGGCTGTCGCACGGTGTTGACGTCCCACCGCTCTGTGACGATGCGGTACTTGATGACGCCTGAGTCGCTGATGAGGGTATTGACGCCGTAGGAGGTCATCACCGATGCGGAGTCCTCGGGATTGACGGCTCTGGCAATATGCTCCTGCGCCTCGCCACAAGAGAAGAGTGAAAAGAGGAAAGAAGAAAAGAACAAGAAAATGGGTAAGCGGAAATGCGACAGGTCGATGCGGTTTGAGCATTTGCTGCCCTCCTGCCCGCTATCTGCCTCTTGCCTGCTGTCAATGCCTGATGGTTCCATGAACATAAGCGTCCTTCCCACTTCCTACTTATTACTTACTCCTTACTACTTATTACTTACTACTTCCTACTTATTACTTACTCCTTACTACCTCCTTCATCAGTTGATTCTCCACTTGTCAAACCACTTCTCGTTGAAGGTCAGGCCTACGGAGATGCGGAACGTGTTGTCGGTGATAAGATCCTTGGCCGACGAGCGCACCCACTGAGCACTGACGTTCAGCACCGAGCGGTTGTTCCATGCGTTCTGCAGTGGCAGGCCCAGGCCGGCGCTGACGCTCATCTCCTCGGGGCCGTCCTGTCCGTTCACTTTATAGTAAGGCGTGGTGTAGGAAGCGCCGATGCGATAGTGCACACGCTTCAGGTAGTTGCGGCGGTTGTTGGCATCGGGCACGAAGTCAGCCCCTACGCTGACACGCGTGCGGTCTTTCAACCGTCCGCTGAGCAGCCTGTAGGTCTTCCATGTCTCGTCATACTCGGGGTATCTCACTTTGCCCCACTGCTGCAAGGTGAAATCAGCGGCAATGGTGAGTTTCTGTTTGTGTTCCCATGCCAGACCGGCACCGATGCTGTTGGGCAGCTCCAGTCCGTTCTTGATGGTAAAGGCAGTGGTGTCGCTTACCATCGTCGAGGTGTTCGTATTCACGATGTTACATGAGGGGTCGGCGTTCAGCTTGTGTCCCAGTCCCCAGGTAGCGCCCAGCGTCACGCGGTTGAACCGGTTGATCTTCTGTTGCCACTGCATGCCAAGCGTGAGGGTATAGTTGCTGACTGAGGCCTTGTAGGTCTTCGACAGCGAGTTGACCGTCACAGTGGCCGACGAAGTAGCGCTGCGCGTATAGCTGCCCCAGAGGTAAGCAAAGTTCACACCGATGGAGAGCGGCTTCACGGGGTTCCATCCTGCACCGACAAAGGCCTGGTGCAAGCCGCCCTTGCCATCGAAAGTCTCCGTGATACGGCCAATGGTGGTGTTCAGATAGCTGCTGGTGGTGTAGTTGTAGCCCACGTCGCTGAATGGCAACAAGCCGAAGCTGACGCCGAAGTGGCGTCTGATGCGGAAGAGGCCCACGACATAGTCGAAGGTGCCCTTGCTGGCGTTGACGCTGGTGTTGCCCTCCTTGAAGTTGGTGAACCTCAGCGACATTCCTGCGTCGAAGAGCATGGTCAGCGAGTCAACGGCTGAGTAGGAGGCAGGGTTGAGCGTGTTGACCAGAGTGCCGTTGCGCAAACCGATGCCCGTGCCGGCCATGCCACGGTTGAAGCCCTGCGACTGGTCGGCCAGGATGCCTAAGCCATACTGGCTGTAGGGTGAAAAGGTGCTGCTCTGCGTGTTGCTCTGTGCCCGTGCGGCCGTTGTTACGAACATGCTTGCGGCAACAAGGCCGCACACTATCATCTTTTTCATGTACATTCTTTGATTTCAGCCTGCAAAGGTACGAAGAAGTGGGCGAATCACCAAATTTTTTACGTTTTTCCGCAAAAATGTAACGTTGGTTAAGATTTCCGCAGGCCGAATAAAAAAGAAAGTGTCGGTATTGGCGGCCGTTGCCATACAATGAACAGGTTAGGCCTAGGGACTTAGAGCGCCTCGATTTCTGCGTTTGACAATCCGGTGACTTGCGATATAACATCGGTAGCGATGTTGATTTCCTTCATACGGCGGGCGGTGTCGACGTCCTTTTGCTTCAGCCTTGCCTCAGCTTCTTCAGCTTTTGCCTCAGCTTTTTCAGCTTTTGCCTCAGCTTCTTTTAGCTTATCCGCCCAGTCACCCTCGATGGTTCTCAACGAAGACACACTGTCCCAGAACTTGTCGTACGCACGCATCTCGGCATCGGTGAAAGCAGCACGCTCCAGGATTTCGAGGGCTTCGCTCACCTCGGCATTCTCCAGCAGTTCAGCGGGAGCCTCTTGGGTCTTGTCGTTGATTTCAGTGAGGAAGCGGAGCCAAAGCACTTGCATCTTCTTCTCGCTGAGGTTCTGAGCCTTGAACTTCGGCAGTTCCACAAAGACGAGGTGGAGACCGTCAATCACCTTGTCCGTGTACTTGTCGTGGACCAGGTGATAATAGTGGTAATAGTCGTCCACGTCCTTCATGAATGAGGCATTGACGAAGTTCAGCGCATAAACAGGCTGCAGGTTTTTATATTTCATTCCCTTATTGGTCTGAGCCACGTAGGCCTTCGAGGCGTTGAGCAGGACACGCTTCTTGAATGATTCAGTCCAAGTCATCTGCATCTCGACGATGAACTCGCGCTGCTTGTTGTCCTTGCAGCACACATCCACAATGCTGTATTTCTCAGCCTCCGTGCGCTCAGGAATCTGATCGGCAGGCCAATACTCGATGCTCTCCACACGCTCGTCATCCTCCAAGGGAAGAAGGGCGTTGAGAAGGCTGATGACGAGGTTCCTATGCTCACCAAACACTTTCTTGAAAGTCAGGTCGGCTCGCGGATCTAAATACTTACCCATAATTGCGTCGCTTATATAAATAATGGTGAAAAATGAGATAAAAGTTTTGAGATTATAAGCCAGTCGAGATAAAAATGTGAACAAATTGCCCCGAAAAGTCAGGACTCAAAGACTGGGGACTTAGAGCGCCTCGATTTCTGCGTTTGACAACCCGGTGACTTGCGAAATAACATCGGTAGCGATGTTGATTTCCTTCATACGGCGGGCAGTGTCGACGTCCTTTTGCTTCAGCCTTGCCTCAGCTTCTTCAGCTTTTTCCTCAGCTTTTTTTAGCTTATCCGCCCAGTCACCCTCGATGGTTCTCAACGAAGACACGCTGTCCCAGAACTTGTCGTACGCACGCATCTCGGCATCGGTGAAAGCAGCACGCTCCAGGATTTCGAGGGCTTCGCTCACCTCGGCATTCTCCAGCAGTTCAGCAGGAGCCTCTTGGGTCTTGTCGTTGATTTCAGTGAGGAAGCGGAGCCAAAGCACTTGCATCTTCTTCTCGCTGAGGTTCTGAGCCTTGAACTTCGGCAGTTCTACGAAGACGAGGTGGAGACCATCTATCACCTTGTCCGTGTACTTGTCGTGGACCAGGTGATAATAGTGGTAATAGTCGTCCACATCCTTCATGAATGAGGCATTGACGAAGTTCAGCGCATAAACAGGCTGCAGGTTTTTATATTCCATTCCTTTATTGGTCTGAGCCACGTAGGCCTTCGAGGCATTGAGCAGGACACGCTTCTTGAATGATTCAGTCCAAGTCATCTGCATCTCGACGATGAACTCGCGCTGCTTGTTGTCCTTGCAGCACACATCCACAATGCTGTATTTCTCGGCCTCCGTGCGCTCAGGAATCTGATCGGCAGGCCAATACTCGATGCTCTCCACACGCTCGTCATCCTCCAAGGGCAGAAGGGCGTTGAGAAGGCTGATGACGAGGTTTCTATGCTCACCAAACACTTTCTTGAAAGTCAGGTCGGCTCTCGGATCTAAATACTTACCCATAATTGCGTCGCTTAAAAAAAACAATGGTGCAAAGATACAACTATTTTTTGCAATAACACATTGTTCCCACAGAAATCTTCACCTATTTTATATGATACGGGGTGTTTTCCTTTACAGTTATATATTATATATTCAACTTTTGCAAGTTTTGGAGTTAAAGGAGTTAAGGGAGTTAAAGACAATTGCTGCGCGTAGAGTGTATTTCGTTAGATTGCTGCACTTAGCAATTCGTAATTTTGTTAAGTCCCCGAAGTGGAAAGGTAAATCTGCGGTAGAAAAGGACTCGAGAGGCTTGCATTAAATAAAAATAAAAAAAACATGAAAATGAGCCGTTTGTGGAAAAAAGAGAGTAATTTTGCAGCGTGAAAATAAAAGATTTGTTTTTCCGCATCCTCTGCGGACTTGTTGTCATGCTTTGTGCCTGCCTACCGACGGGAGCGCAGACCATGAATGTGGAGGAGATGGACAGCATTGAGATAGGCCTTGTCACTTGCTCACCTCACGACGAGGTGTACAGCCTCTATGGTCATTCGGCCCTACATGTCCACGACCTGCGCAACGACAGCCACTGGGTGTACAACTACGGTGTCTTCGACTTCAAGAAGCCCCATTTCGTGTGGCGATTCATCATGGGGCAGACCGACTACTGCCTGGAATGTTACTCTGAGTTCCACCGGTGGGTGAAATACTACACGAATTGGGGCTGCCAGGTGGACGAGCAGATTCTCAACCTCACCAATGCGGAGAAGCAGCGCCTCTGCCAGTCATTGGAGGAGAACGTGAAGCACTACCCCGTCTATCGTTACAACATCTTCTTCGACAACTGCAGCACACGCCCCAGAAACATGGTGGAGCGCTGTCTGGACGGCAAGGTGAGCTATGCCGCACGCCCCGACTACCGCCCCACGTTCCGCGAGATGATACACGCCTGCACCGAGGGCCATGCGTGGACGGCCTTTGGCAACGACCTGCTGCTGGGCTTGCGGGCCGACATGGAGACGACACAACGCGAACAGCAGTTTCTGCCGGCCAACCTGTGCTATGACTTCGACCATGCCACCGTGGTGCGCCACGACGAGACACGCCCGCTGGTGCTGCGCCATGTGGTGGTGGCACCGCTGCGCCAACAGCCCGTCAGCAGCGACTTTCCCGTCTCGCCCCTCGCGTGTACATTATTAATATTAATAATAAGCAGCATCATCTTCGTCATAGAGTGGAGCAGGAAGCGCACCATGGTGTGGTGGGACGCCGTGCTGATGCTGGTCACTGGCTTGCCAGGCTTGCTGTTGCTGCTGATGTTCTTCTCCGAGCACCCCGCCACCAGCACCAACCTGCAAATTCTGGTGCTCAACCCCATGGCGCTGGTATTCCTGCCCGCCGTCATCAGGCGCCGTCACACGCGCTGGTTCACCATCAGCCTCATCTGTCTCGTTGCCTTCTTCATCGGCGGCATCTGGCAGGACTACGCCGAGGGCATGGAGCTTGTGGCACTAAGTTTGCTGTTAAGATATTGGATACACCGCCGCCATGACAAATAGATACCTCTACATCACGCTGTTGGCGCTTCTTGGCTTTACAACCGACGCACAGTCCCAAGAGACTTCGCGCACCGCGCCGCGACTGGTCATCAGCATCACCATCGACCAACTGCGCTCCGACTATCTCGAGGCCTTCACCCCCCTCTACAGCGAAGGCGGACTGAAGCGCCTGCTCAGCGGCGGCATGGTCTTCGTCAACGCTTCCTATCCCTTCACCCCCGTCGACAGGGCCTCGGCCATTGCCGCCCTGAGCACGGGCACCACCCCCTACTATAACAGCATCGTGGGCAACCGATGGCTCAACCGCGAGACGCTGCGGCCCATCGGCTGTGTCGACGACAGCCGCTACGCCGGCCTGCTCACCCACGAGATGACCTCGCCCGACGGCCTGCTCACCTCGACATTGGGCGACGAGCTGAAGGTGACCACCGGCGGCATGGCCATCGTCTATGCCATCGCTCCCTATCGCGAGGCGGCCGTCCTCTCAGCAGGGCATGCCGCCGACGCTGCGCTGTGGATAGACAACGTCCACGGCGACTGGTGCACATCCACCTACTACACCAAGCTGCTACCGTCGTGGCTCAACATCTACAACGAGCAGAAGGCACCCACAAAAAAGATAGCCAGCACACAGTGGGAGCCGCTCTACGACGTGACGGGAAAGTACAACTACTTCCTCTACACCGACGACAACAAGCCCTTCAAGCACAAGTTCACAGGCGACTACCGCTACAACGACTACAAGGAGAGCGCCCTGATCAACACCGACATCACCGAACTGGCCGTGCACTGCATTGCCAGCACGCACATGGGCGATGACATGGTGACAGACCTGCTGAGCCTCACCTATTTTGCAGGTACATACGGGCACCAGCGTGTGACAGACTGTCAGATGGAGCTGCAAGACACCTACATGCGCCTGGACCGCGAGCTGGAGCGCCTCATGGCCTACATCGACCTGCATTTCCAAGCCAGCGATGTGCTCTACGTGGTTACCTCGACAGGCTACAGCGACGTCGAGCCTGCCGACTACAGTTCCTTCCGCATTCCCACAGGCACGCTCAACATGACCCGCACGGCCCATCTGCTCAACATGTACTTGGGCGGCATCTGGGGACAGGGTGCCTACGTGGAATCGACCTATCAGAACCAGATATTTCTCAACCACAAGCTGCTGGAAACGAAGAAAATCAGCCTCAACGAGGCCACGGGCCGTGCACAGGAGCTGGTGGCGATGATGCAGGGCGTGCGCAACGTCTACACCTCGCTGCAGCTGCTCACAGCACAGAGTCCGCAGATGGCAAAGATACGCAACGCCTTCCATCCGCAGCGCTGTGGCGACATCATCATCGAGGCAGCACCGGGATGGAACGTGCTGAACGAAGAGACACAGCAGAGCTACGTCTCGACAGCGTCTTTCATCCAGTTTCCCATCATCATCTACGGAGGCGGCACACAGCCTGAGCGCATCACAACGCCCGTCACCACCGACCGCATCGCGCCCACCATTGCACGCTCCATCCGCATACGTGCACCCAATGCCTGTTCATCGGAGCCATTATTTTAGGAAGAAAAAGGGGAAACGCGTGTCCTTTAACTCCCTTTAACTCCTTTAACTCCTTTAACTCCCTAAAAATGCTTACCTTTGCACCCGCAAATCCTCAACGTAACAGCGTGATAACGAAATGACGTGATGACGCGACAACCAAACAACGTGATAACGACAATAACGAAAAATAACAAAAGATGAATTTCACCAAGATTCTCAAGTCACTCTTCGGCGACAAATCGTCGCGTGACATGAAGCTCATACAGCCTTTCGTGGAAAAGGTTAAGGCACAGACGCCAAAAATAGAAGCGCTGGACAACGACGCCCTGCGCGCACGCACTCAAGAAATCAGGACACAAGTCCAAGCTGCCGCCACTGAACAGAAAAACGAAATAGAGAAACTGAAAGCCACCATCGAGAACACACCTTTGGACGAGAGAGCCGACATCTTCGCCAAGGTGGACAAACTCGAGAAAGAGGCTTTAGAGAAATACGAGGAGGCACTCAACGAAGTGATGCCCGAGGTCTTCGCCATTGTGAAGGAGACGGCACGCCGCTTCGCTGAAAACGAAGAGACCGTCGTCACCGCTACCGACTTCGACCGTGAGCTGGCCGGCGACCCAAAGAAAGACTTCATCACCATCGACGGCGACAAGGCCATCTACCACAATCACTGGACTGCCGGCGGCAACGACCTGAAATGGGAGATGGTGCACTATGACGTGCAGCTCTTCGGCGGCGTCGTGTTGCATCAGGGCAAGATTGCCGAGATGGCTACGGGTGAAGGCAAGACGCTCGTCGCTACCCTACCCGTCTTCCTCAATGCCTTGACAGGCAACGGCGTGCATGTCGTCACCGTCAACGACTACCTGGCCAAGCGTGACTCTGAGTGGATGGGACCGCTCTACATGTTCCACGGACTCAGCGTCGACTGCATCGACAAGCACCGCCCCAACTCGCCGGAGCGCCGCAACGCCTATCAGGCCGACATCACCTTCGGAACAAACAATGAGTTCGGCTTCGACTACCTGCGCGACAACATGGCCGTTTCGCCTGCCGACCTCGTGCAGCGCGCACACAACTACGCCATCGTCGACGAGGTTGACTCCGTGCTGATCGACGATGCCCGTACACCTCTTATCATCAGCGGACCTGTGCCCAAGGGCGACGTGCAGATGTTTGAGGAATACCAGCCGCTGGTGGAGAAAATCGTGGGCGTGCAGCGTCAGCTGGCCACCCAATACCTGGCCGAAGCCAAGCAGAAAATCACCGCAGGCATGGAAAACGACGACAAGAAGCTGCTCGAAGAAGGCTTCCTGTCGCTCTTCCGCTCGCACAAGGCCCTGCCGAAGAACAAGCCGCTCATCAAGTACCTCTCGGAAGAGGGCATCAAGGCCGGCATGCTGAAGACAGAGGAAATCTACATGGAGAACAACAACCGCCGTATGCACGAGGCTACAGATCCGCTCTACTTCGTCGTCGACGAGAAGCTGAACTCCTGCGACCTCACCGACAAGGGCACGGCATGGCTGGCCAAGCAGGTGAACGACCCCAAGCTGTTCGTCCTGCCCGACATCACCTCGCAGCTGTCGGCACTGGAAGCCGAGAAGGGCCTGACCGACGAGGAGCGAGTGAACAAGAAAGACGAGCTGATGACCTACTATGCCGTGCAGAGCGAGCGCGTGCACACCCTGCAACAGCTGCTCAAGGCCTACTGCATGTTCAACCGCGACGACGAGTATGTGGTCATCGACGGCGAGGTGAAGATTGTCGACGAGCAGACAGGACGTATCATGGAGGGCCGCCGATGGAGCGACGGACTGCACCAGGCCGTGGAAGCCAAGGAGCATGTCAAGGTGGAAGCCGCCACACAGACCTTCGCCACCATCACCCTGCAGAACTACTTCCGCATGTATCACAAGCTGGCCGGCATGACGGGTACCGCCATCACCGAGGCCGGTGAGTTCTGGGACATCTACAAGCTCGACGTGGTGGAGATTCCCACCAACCGTCCCGTCATACGCAACGATATGGACGACCGCGTGTACAAGACGCAGCGCGAGAAATACCGCGCCGTCATCGCCGAGGTGGTGAAGATGCGCAACGCCGGACGGCCTACGCTGATTGGTACGACATCGGTGGAGATTTCCGAGCTGCTCAGCCGCATGCTCTCCATGTACGTCGACCCCGTGACAGGCCAGCGCGAAGGCATTCCCCATCAGGTGCTCAACGCCAAGCTGCACCAGAAGGAGGCCGACATCGTGGCACTGGCCGGCCAGCAGGACGCACAAGGCCGCGGTGCCGTGACCATCGCCACCAACATGGCAGGACGTGGTACCGATATCAAGCTGTCGCCCGAGGTGAAGGCCGCAGGCGGCTTGGCCATCATCGGCACCGAGCGCCATGAGAGCCGCCGTGTGGACCGCCAGCTGCGTGGACGTGCCGGACGCCAGGGAGACCCGGGCTCGTCGGTGTTCTTCGTCTCACTGGAAGACAAGCTCATGCGTCTGTTCGCCTCAGAGCGCATCGCACGTGTCATGGACCGTCTCGGATTCAAGGAGGGCGACATGATTGAGAGCACAATGATCAGCAACAGCATCGAGCGCGCACAGAAGAAGGTGGAGGAGAACCACTTCGGCATACGTAAGCGCCTGCTGGAATACGACGACGTGATGAACAAGCAGCGTACCGTCATCTACGAGAAGCGCCGCCACGCCCTGATGGGTGAGCGCATAGGCATGGACATCGCCAACACCATTTGGGACCGCGTCAGCACCATCATAGAGCGCAGCGACTACATCGGCTGCAAGGAGGAGTTCATCCGCCTCTTCGGCATGGAGGCTCCCTTCACCGAGGAGCAGTTCCTCGACCAGCGCCATCGCGACGAAATGGCCGAGAACGCCTTCCAGGCAGTGCTGTCACACTTCAACCACCGCATGGACCGCATCTGCGAGGTGGCATGGCCCATCATCAAGCAGGTCTACGAGAACCAGGGACAGATGTATGAGCGCATCCTCGTGCCCATCACTGACGGACGACGCACCTACAACATTGCCTGCAACCTGAAGGAGGCCTACGAAAGCGAGTGCAAGACGGTGGTGAAGGAGTTTGAGAAGCAGATGCTGCTGCACATCATCGACGAGGCATGGAAGGAGAACCTGCGCGAGCTGGACGAGCTGAAGCACTCGGTGCAGAACGCCAGCTACGAGCAGAAAGACCCGCTCCTCATCTTCAAGCTCGAGAGCGCCAAGCTCTTCGACAGCATGGTCAACGACATGTTCAACCGCCAGGTCACCATCCTCACCCGTGCCCAGATTCCTGAGATGCAGCAGAACCAGGAAGTGCAGGAGGCCGCTCCCGAGCAGCACACCGACCGCCAGCAGTACACTGAGAACAAGCAGTCGTCCGAGCAAGAGCAGCTCGTGGACCAGCGCCAGCGTGCCGCCGCACAGCAAGACACACGCGCACAGCAGCCCCGCAACCCCATCATCAAGGACAAGCTGCCCGGACGCAACGATCCCTGCCCCTGCGGCAGCGGCAAGAAATTCAAGAACTGCCACGGACGGGGCATCGTCTGATTTTGCCCTAAACTACCCAATGAATCGAGTAAAAGAGGTGAACACTCATCAGCAGTGTTCACCTCTTTATTTTAGTTATTCAACTTTCGCAAGTTTTTGGAGTTAAAGGAGAATGGAGTAAATTTTATGATTCTGCAAAATAATCCAGCTTAAAAGTTTGGCCGTTCCAACTTTTCTTCGTATCTTTGCAGCGTCAGAATGAATTTTCTGAGTGCTCGTCTTATACGGGCGGGAGGCTTCGGCCATCCCGGATTCCGCTTAGTCGGGGAGTAAGCCCTTATCGAAACTACTCCATTTTAAAAAGCTGCCACAGGCAGCTTTTATCTTTCATAACGTTTTCTGAAAAGTCTGTCATATTGTGGGCTGTTCACAAAAATACGGTCGATGATTATGCTTTTATTACCTTTGAATATCATAACTTCTACAGCACTGGGAGCTATTTGAAAGTATTTCTTTATCTCACTCGCTAATAATCGTCCCTCATAATTGCATTTCATATTTAGCAGCACCCTGTTGGTCTGACCAATTGATTCTTTTAGCCTATTGCCTACCGATGAACTGCCACTGATTGTTTTCAGGTCGTATAGTTTGTAGATGCCCTTTTGTTCAAATATAAAGTCTGCAGAACGGGTTCCTTTGGGATTTGGGAGGATATAAACCCGATACCCGTGGCTGACTGCTTTGCGTGCTGCATTGAGCAAGTTGCTGTAGTCACCACACTTTTCCTGTTTTCCGCAGGATTTTGTCATAAAAAAATCATTTTACTGTAAATAAGACAGTTATGTCCAGATAGTGGGTCGTTTTGGGTCACCTC
>JAEEPZ010000216.1 GCA_016285055.1 Prevotella sp. | reverse complement strand
TTCCTCCAGATAGAGCCGCAGGAAATCATCGTCCTCGACAAATACTGGAACGAGGAGGACGACGTGGAAAGCGTGGTGGCCGGATGCTATTCGTCCATGCAGTCGCAGAGCGTCGTCGGCCGCATGATGGTGTGGGGCGAGTTCCGTTCCGACAACATTGTCGGCGGCAAAAACTTTGAGAACAACGTGCAGATAGCTAACATCTTCAAGGAGAACATCAACGCCAGCAACACTTACGCAAAATGGGGCGATTTCTACAACGTCATCAACCGCTGCAACACCGTGCTGAAATATGCCCCGCAGGTGGCAGAGCGCGACCCGGCCTACACGCCCAGCAAGCTGAACGCCACAGTGGCAGAGGTGTCCGCACTGCGCGACCTCATGTATTTCTACCTCATCCGCACCTTCCGCGACGTGCCCTTCGTCACCGAGCCCTATCTCAACGACAGCCAGGAGATGCAGGTGCCCGCAGCGCCCTTCGACAGCGTGCTGACGGTGCTGATAGAAGACCTGGAGGCCAAGCAGCAGCTGGCCGTCAGGCGCTATCCCGTCAGCCAGACCTACTATCAGCACGGGCGCATCACCCAGGATGCCATCCATGCCCTGCTGGCCGACATGTATCTGTGGAAGCAGGACTACCAGAACGCCGTAAAGTATGCCGACATGGTCATCGACGCCAAGCTCGACGAGTACAAGGAGACGCAGCAGCGCTTAAACACTCAACTGTCAACTCTTAACTCTCAACTCATCGACGGTTTCCCGCTCATCAGCGACAGCTATGCTACGACCAATTATTATGGCAATGCCTTTGAGGAGATCTTCGGACAGGGAAACAGCCGTGAGAGTATCTTCGAGCTGATATTCATGAACGACGACGACATGCTGGCTAACCAAGCTGTCAGTGATTTCTACGGTAACGCAACGACCTTCCCCGGACTGGTACGCCCGGCAGACTTCATCGGAACCGACGTGAGCGACGAGACGTTCAGCATCTTCCTCTCAAAGTACGACAGTCGCTTCTACGAGAACCTACAGCCCGTGCAGGGACAGAGCAATACCTACGGCATTAACAAATATGCCTTCCCGCAAAGCATGGTCAACATGGGCAAGGCTGAGCCAGAAGCCAATTACGGCACGGCCTACGCCGACGGCAAATGCCACTCCAACTGGGTCATCTACCGGCTCAGCGACGTGATGCTGATCAAGGCGGAGGCTCTGGTCGAGATGGCCTCGGATGAAGACATCACCTCGCTCCAGGAGGCTTTCGCCATTGTCAATGCCATCAACAAGCGGAGCAACTGCGACAAGGAGAAGAAGGACCTCGACTGGAACGCCTACTCATCGAAGTCGCTCATGCGTGCCCTCGTCTTGGAGGAGCGTCAGCGCGAGCTGATGTTCGAGGGCAAACGCTGGTACGACCTGGTGCGCCGTGCACGTCGTGACAGCACTACCGACTATCTCGTAGGCGTCGTAGCACGCAAGGGCAGCAGCGGCAGCGCCATATCGAGCAAGCTGTCGCGAATGGACGCTATCTACTGGCCCTATCATATCGACGAGCTCAAGGTGAACCGCTACCTCAAGCAGAATCCGGCCTTTGGCAGCGGTGAGGACAGCAGCATAGAACGGACGAAATAGATTGAAAATTGATAATTGAAGATTGATTATTATGAAACATATAGAACACTTCCTTGCCTCCTTTTTCCTTTGCTGCAACATTGTTGCAGCCCTCACCTCTTGCAGCGACGAGCCCGACACGTCGAACTTCTACACCTTCAAGGGGCAGATGATGAGCGACTACCTGAAGACGCACGAGAACTACAGCCAGTTTGCTGCCTTGGTGGAGCGCACGGGAATGAACAAACTGCTCTCCACCTACGGCGAGTACACCTGCTTCGCTCCCACCAATGAGGCGATGGACAACTACCTGAAGAAGAAAGGACTGACGAGCTTCGACGAACTGACCTTCGAGGACATCGACACACTAGTGCGCACGCATTTGGTGAAAGACATGTACACCACGGCCGACATGAACGATGGCGTGCTGTCGACGTCGAACATGAATCGCCGCTACATTGAAGTGAGCCATGGCCTGGACGACCACGGCAATGCCGTCGTCTTCCTCAACGGCACGTCGCACATCATCTTCGAGCTGCAGGACGACTCTGTGGAGAACGGTTTCGTGCAACCCGTCACCGAGGTATTGGAAAGCAGCAACC
Source organism: Prevotella sp. (assembly GCA_016285055.1). Lineage (GTDB taxonomy): Bacteria > Bacteroidota > Bacteroidia > Bacteroidales > Bacteroidaceae > Prevotella. The sequence goes on along the minus strand of JAEEPZ010000216.1, from coordinate 1,453 downwards.
GCATGATCCTCGACATGATGGAGCTGAATCCCCGCATCAGCCTCTTTGCCAAGGCGGTGCGCAGTGCTGGCTTTGCCAACGAACTCTATGCCTATCGTGATGAGGAATGGGAGAAAATACGCCAGAACTACCAGCGTGTACGCTATGTGTCCCATGTGAACAAAGAGACGGCCACCGTGCCCGACGAGCGCCGCATCGGCTTCACCGTCTTCACGCCCACCGACTCCGTGCTGCGTGAGAAATACGGCATCAGCACGCTGGAGCAGCTTTATCAGAAAGCCTGTGAGATCTACGACGAGCAGTACCCCGAGGACGTGAACCAGCCCTACCACGACTTTGCACATATCAGCCATGAGAAGAACCCCCTGCACCGCTTCCTGGCTTATCATATCCTTACGCGCGACGTCAAGGGCTGGAACTACCTGACGCCTTATAACGACATTGGCATTGAGACGCGCGAGATGAACCCCGTGGACTGGTACGAGACGATGCTCCCTCACACAATGATGAAGTTCGAGCGCCTCACCGTGCGCAAATGGGCCGGCCCCAGCACCATAGGCCAGCGCTATGCCAACAGACGCTGGGACGATGAGTTCCAGATTCCCGGCGTCTACATCTATCCCACCGTGGAGACCGACTACAAGCAGGATGCTCTGAACGGACGCTACTTCTATGTGGACGACATCCTGGCCTTCGACGACCAGACACGCAACGAGGTGTTCAACGGGCTTATCCGTATGGACTTCTCCACCATTTTCCCCGAGCTGATGACCAACGACATCCGCTTGAACCAGCGTAACAACGGCGTAAAGTACAACGACCCCGACTACGACGAGACGGGCAAGTACGGACGCAACTACTATTTCCCCAACGGGTATCTCGACGGCGTGACGCTGAACGAGGGCAGCCTCTTCGTCTACCGACGTCCCCACGACTGGTACGACAGCTATGAGGGCGACGAGATGAACCTCTTCAAGGACTTTGACTTCACCTTCCGCCTTCCTCCGGTGCCCTTCGACGGACAGTGGCAGATACGTCTGGGCTTCGCGGCAGAGCCGACACGCGGCGTGGCGCAGATTTACTACGACGACAAGCCGCAGGGCATACCGCTCGACATGACGAAAAACCTCAGCGATGCTTCTATCCTCGGTTCCAACTGGAAGGCCGACTATAACTCGATGACCAGCCTGGAACTCTCCACCGACCAGAAGGAACTGAAGAACAAGGGCTACTATCGCGGCCCCACCGGCGGCTACCACTATCCTTACGGCGGCGGCAACGACCACGTCTACTTCGCCCGGCAGGCCAACACCTACCGCATGGTGCTGTGTACGGCGAACATCAGTGCCGGAGAGGACCACTACCTGCGCATCCGCTGCGTGTCGGCCAAGCAAGGCAACGACAATGAGTTTATGCTCGACTTCCTCGAACTCGTTCCCCGCAGCGTTTTCGG
>JAEEPZ010000215.1 GCA_016285055.1 Prevotella sp. | reverse complement strand
CTGAGTAGCGTCCTACCCGCTGCTCATAGTCGCGATCCTCGTCGTAGTAACCGTTATGCGTGGTGATACGGTAGGTCTCGCCAGGCACGAAGTCGAGATTCGTCCACAGTTCGCAGAGCGAGCCGTCGGGCATCACGGTACGGATACGACCCACCTTGGGCTTGTCGAGCTGCACACTGAAGCTGAAGCGTTTGTTCACCACAGGCATCGTTGCGACATAGGCATCGTCAGCCACATTGTCCAGTTCTTCAGCTGAATCGGCCATATAGACCACATAAAGGGAATCGTTCAGGTCATAGCCCACACGTCCGTCAATCGTGAAGGTGTTCTGATTGTCACTTATGAGACCTGCACTGCTCATGTTTTTCTCGTACATGTCAGGACGCAGCGAGGTAATCATAAAGACGGTGCCCGCGACATGATTATCCTTGGTTTCTTCCCACACGATGGCGTATGCATCGCGCAACTGAGGATTGTCAGGGTTCTTACAGCACATGAACCACATCTCCTGCTTAGTATTGATGCGAATACGTACATTCTTGCTCTTCTGTCCGTTGTTAGTCACCACCTTCAGGTCGAATAGTTCTGTACTGCCTGGCTGCAGGTGCATATACTGATACGACAAAGGCTCATCTGCGCGGAAACCGATGGGTATGGCCCACAGGTCTTCTTTTTTGCAGGTGAATGGCACGATGCGTACACTTGACTCAATAAGACCTGTTTCAGGATTTTTGGTAACGGACGTTGTTTCGCTTCCCTCTTTAGCATAAAATGCGATAATGCCTTCCAGACTCTGGATGACACTCTTTGCCTTCTTCTGCGGGGTAGCCGTAGAATCGGCACTGGCGGTTGTTATGGCGCTGCATGCGATGAGCAGCATGGTGAATATTCGTTTCATAATCGTATTGTTTTTTTTATTTTTGCGCTGTTTGTTCTAAATGATGTTTAGCTATTTCGAGTTCCAGTTCCACCCACTTCAGGTAAGCCTCGTCGGCCTGCTTTTTCAGGAGTGCTATTTCCTCGGGGGTGTACTTGTTGTTCTCGGGGCGGGTGATGGGTATGTCACGCTCCGTCAGCGTCATGGGCTTGGCATCCTGAGTTACGGCCTGCGCCAACTCCGGCTTTGCCTCCTCCTCAGCTTTCACCTCAGGCGTTACAGGTTCTGCTGCCGTCGTTTCCTGTGCCAGGAGAGCCACGTCGCGCTTGGCGACGACGGCTCGCGCCTTCGCTTTCTTAGCCTTGGTCGGAGCAACAGCAGGCTGCGCTGCCTCCATCCCCACTTCCGCCATCATGGGTTTCACCACTTGATGCGTTTCAGGAGTAACCACTCCCCTCTCCTTTGCGAGAGGGGTTGGGGGTGAGGCTTTTTGCGGGAATGGGTTTGGCGTTGAGCCTTTTGGCGGCATGATATTGACGATGATAAATGCGGCGACGCAGGCTGCAGCCACCCAAGGCCAAAGCCGTCTGGTCTTGGCCACCGGCTTCTCTTGCGCCATCCGCTTCATCAGTCGGGCATTCAGGTCGGCGGGCATCTGCGGCAGCTCAGCCTCGTCCTGTCTGAGTGCTTCGCGCAGGGCGTTGTCCTGCTGGCGTAGGTTGTTGAGTTGTTCCTCCTTCATGACTGTAACATTTTTATGATTCTACATAGTTTCTTTCTCGTTCGGCTCAGGCGCGAGGCCACCGTCGTGGGTATCGACTCCGTGATGTCGGCAATCTCCTTCAGGCTACGCTCCTCGTAGTAGAACATCGTCACCAGCGCCCGTTCCTCCGGCGGCAGGTGCTTCAGGGCAGCGCGTATCAGCTGCACCGTCTCGGCATTGGCGTGCCCCAGCGTCTCGTCCACCTCAGCGTCCGACAGCTTGTCGGCCTCATGGCTGCGGTCCTCGAAGTAAACGACGGGCAAGCGCTTGCGACGCAGGAAACTGATGGCCTCGTTGTAGGCTATGCGCGAGATCCACGTCCGGAGCGACGCCCGCCCGGCATCGTGCTGCCCGATGTTACTGAATACCTTCATGAAGACATCCTGATATATCTCCTCGGCATTCTCGGTGACGGTGACGAGCCGCACCACCTGCGCGAAGACCTCGCGGCCATAGCGGTCGATGGTCTCTTGCTGTGCCTTGGGACTCTGTCTGCGCAGTCCCGCTATCAGGTCTGTCTCGGTCATGCTGTTTTCTGTCTCTGTTTATATATACGTAGAAAGTAGTGGAAACATTGCAGTCGGGGAGAAAAAAAGTTCCGGGGTAAGTCTCAAAAGGCGGTGGGTTTCATCCAAAACCCGCCGCCTTTTTCTCATAAACCGCCGCCTTTTTCTCGTAACCCGTCGCCTTTTGCTTAGGTGTCGGTTCAGGTGTCGGTTCCTGTTTCCAGAAGCGGGCAAAGAGCGCAGTTTTGCTGATGTCTCATACCGTTTTCTATATATATAGTTGTCATTCGCACTTTTTATCCAACACTTCCGACACTTCTTACACCTATGAAAGTTCAACAGGTGCTGGAAGTGTCGGAAGTGCAGGTTGTTTCCTGCGATTGACAACTATATATACTGACCCCACCCCTGCCCCTCCCCTACATGGGAGGGGAGTGCCTCACGGGGTTCCCTTGGAAGGGAGGAGAGTGCCTCGCGTTTGGCTCTGTGGCGAAGGTCGGCGGCAGCCACTCCCCTCCCATCGTAGGGGAGGGGCAGGGGTGGGGTCAGTATCTTTATAAAAAAATCGTGGCGTCTACAGATAAAGCCCGAACGAGAGCGAGCGGAACTTCACGCCGCCGTCCTTCAGAACGTTGTCGCCCGAGTACTTCAGATAGAGGGGGACACCCATGATGCCCACGCGGAGCATCCAGTCGATGGTGATGGGGCGCTGGCGGATGTGGCGCTCCAGTCTCTCGATGTCGTCGCCATACAGGGAATACTCCGTCAGCATGCTGCCATAGACATTGAAGTTCACCACGGGACCGAAGCCAATCCAGAAGTCCTCGTCGAACTCATGGGTATAGCCCAGGTTGGCGGTCAGCGAGAAGACCTTGATGCGCGAGAAGTCGGGCGACACCTGCAAGGGGTACGTGTCAAGGGCGACGTTGCCGTCGGGTGCTTTCACGAATCGTGTGTCGCCGGTCATGCGGTAGTTCTTCCAGTCGATGCCGAGGCCTAACGATACGGAGTTGCGGTGGCGACGCTCAAAATAGTGGTCCCACTGCACGATGGTAGCAAAAATCTCCCACGACTTGAAGGTAGAGAAGTCGGTGCGCGCATCGGCCTTGGTGGGAGCCGTGAAGCCGATGCCCAAATGGGCTGAGATAGCGTTTTCGTAGGTGCGGCCCTTCGCGCCGTCCTTTTTCTTACCCACCTTCACGCTGGGTATCAGCTCCCAGCGGTCGCGACCGATGCGGGTGGTGCTGACGTAGTTGGAGTCCACCAATCGGATGGTGTTCTGGTACGTAAACTTGTCGTCGCCCTCCTTGCCGCTGACGATGATGCGCTGCAGCGAGTCGCCCGTGACGATGGTCACCTTCCTGGGGTTATGGATGACGACGGTGTCGTTTTCTTGCGCGCCGGCCGCCAACGTCAGGGCAGCCAGCGCCATGATAGTCATGAGTTTCTTCATATCTTAGTCGTTGTTTAATAGTTCCTCTAATTGTTCCAGACTCTTGACGCTGCCCTCCATGTAGATGACGGTCACCTCGCGCTCC
>JAEEPZ010000089.1 GCA_016285055.1 Prevotella sp. | reverse complement strand
AGCCTCTTCCACGCTACGGAACCAATAACCGCTATAATGGAAACCTTCTTTGCCGAAGTTGTTGAGGTAAAGAGCGGCTCCATACTTGTCGGAGACAATCTGCCACTTAGTTCCGTTAAGGGTTGTTCTGTTTATGACGATTTCGGTGTTCATATCTCCTGTTCTGTTTTGCTATTACAAAGGTAATATAAAAATATGACATTTCCAAATATTTCGTAATTTATTTACATTATTATTTAATCTTTGTTTATTACGATTACTTGGAAATCCCAAGTGAAAGTCATATATTTGTATGATTGCAAGCAAACAACCCAAAAACACAATATGAACTCAATGACAGAAGAGATTACGTTCTTTGAGAAGAACGGGGACGCCCTGTTGAGACGTATGGGTATATCCAAGACGGAGTTCGCCGAAAAAATGGGCGTCAAGAAGCAGAACGTCAATGCCTTATTTGCCACCAAGAACATTCTTATCCTGAAAAAAGCGGCTCAGGTTCTCGACGTTCCGCTCGAGACACTCATAGCCGACGCACAGGAACAGGAGGATATCACTATCAACGGCTTCGTTGAGGTGAACAGGGAGGTTTACAGGGTGAGGGACAAAGAAGAGCTGCTTCGTGTACTTCAAGCAGTGGAAGAGTTGGAGGCGAATGCCCGTTCCGTCGAGGAGTAGCAAAATAAAACCTAACATTAAAATCGTTAGCAATGGGAACCGAAGAACTATCCAAGCGGACTACCATAAACATTCAGGAGAAAGCCAATCTTATTTGGGCTATTGCCGATAAACTCGTAGGAACATACAAGCCCCACGAGTACGGCAATGTAATCCTTCCAATGTGCGTTATTAAGCGTTTCAGCGATACTCTTGCCCCTACTAAGGACAAGGTGTTGCAAATGAATGACACGCTCGATAAGAGGGGGCTTGTCGTCAAGGACGGCTTCCTGAAATCGGCGGCGGGATATGATTTTTACAATACGTCTCCATTTTCCTTTGAAGGGCTCCTTGGCGACGCTGACAACATAGCCGACAACTTCCGCTCGTATCTCAATCATTTCTCCACGAACGTCATAGACATTATCGAAAAGTTCGACTTCGATAAGGAAATCACCAAACTCTCCCACAATGGTATCCTGTACAACGTCATAGCGGAGTTCTGCACCAAGAAGGCGTATATGGGTGCCGACGAGATTTCGGCGGTGGATATGGGCTACATATTCGAGGAACTTGTCAGGAAGTTCTCTGAGAGCTACGACGAGCAAGCCGGAGCTCACTTCACGGCCCGCGACATCATCTATCTGATGACGGAGCTGCTTGTTGCCCCACAGCGGGAGGAACTGAGAGAAGAAGGCGTTACCGCAACCGTCTATGATATGGCGATGGGAACGAGCCAGATGTTAGACTGTCTGTCGGAGAAACTGTTGGAGATTGACCCGGACGCACAGATCACCGAGTTTGGGCAAGAGCTCAACGAGCAGACCTTTGCCATTGCCAAGGCAAACGTGCTCATCAAAGGTGGCGATGCTGAAAACATGCGTCACGGCAATACGCTCTCTGACGACAAGTTCGAGGGCTACACCTTCGACTACATCATCTCCAATCCTCCCTTCGGCATAGAATGGAAGAACGAGCGCAAGAGCGTGGAGGAAGAGAGCAAGAAGGGCGATTTGGGACGCTTTGCCCCAGGTCTGCCAGCCATCGGCGACAGTCAGCAGCTGTTTATGCTCAACGGTGTGGCCAAGCTGAAGGAGAAGGGACGTATGGCCATCATTCAAAACGGCAGCCCCTTGTTCAAGGGCGATGCTGGCAGTGGTGAGAGCAACATCCGAGGCTACCTGCTTGATAACGACTGGCTCGAAGCCATTGTGCAGATTCCCAACGATATGTTCTACAACACGGGCATTGCCACCTACATCTGGGTTGTAACCAAGGACAAGTCGGTGGAGCGTGCTGGCAAGGTGCAGTTGATTGATGCCAGCAAGTGCTGTGAGAAGCGCAGGAAGTCGCTTGGCAACAAGCGTAATGAGTTCACCGACCGCTGCATTGACCTCATCAGCCAGGCCTATATGTCGTTTGCCGACGGCGTTTATGAGGATGGCGAGCTTACAGTTGAGAGCAAGGTGAAGGACAACGACGACTTCAAGTACACCAAGGTGGTGGTGGAACGTCCATTGAAGGACGAGCAGGGCAACCCCATTCTGAAGAAGGGGAAGCCACAGCCGGACAAGAACTTGAAGGACACCGAGAATGTGCCTTTCAAGGAAGATATTGAAGCCTATATGCAGAAGAACGTCTATCCCTATGCCCCAGATGCGTGGGTGGATGAGAAGGCCAGCAAGATAGGCTATGAGATACCCTTTACCCGTGAGTTCTACAAGTATGTGGCTCCAAGAAAGAGCGAGGACATCTTTGCCCATCTGCAACAGCTGGAGAAGGAAGAGACGGCATTAATGGCTAAAATCATGGGGCGATGAGCAAAAAGTCGATACGTTTCTTCAATGACCGGGAAGTGCGTGCTGTTTGGGACGAGGAAAATTCCAAATGGTGGTTTTCGGCCACCGACATCGTGCGCGCCATCAATGACGAGGAAGACTATAAGAAATGCCGCAACTATTGGAAGTATCTGAAAGGTAAGATGACCAAGGACGGTATTCAATTGGTTAGTGTCACTAACCACTTCAAATTCCAAGCTCCCGATGGCAAACAACGTTTCGCAGATGCTTTAGACAGTGATTGTGTACGCATTTTGGCGGAGAACTATCCCAATAACCGTGCCCGTTCGTTCCTACACTGGTTCACCTATAGCGACAACAGCATTGACGGACAGAGCAAGAAGAAAGCCTATACGCTCATTGAGAGTGGTCTGCTTGATAGCATGAAACCTGGCACCATTGAATGTTTACAGCAGATTCACGCTTACCTTTTTGGTGGATTATACGATTTCGCAGGAAAGATACGCACCAAAACCATCTGGAAAGACGGCACACTCTTTTGTCGAGCCGAGTATCTGAAGCAAAACCTGGACATCATAGAGAACATGCCAGAATCGACTTTCGAAGAGATTGTAAACAAGTATGTGGAGATGAACGTTGCACATCCCTTTATGGAGGGTAATGGCCGTTCAACCCGCATCTGGCTCGACCTTATCTTCAAGGCACGCCTGAAACTTTGTGTGGATTGGAGTAAGATTGACAAAAAGGAGTATCTTTCAGCTATGCGCCAAAGCTTGACGGATGCCACAAAAATCAAAGCCTTACTCCAAAGCGCAATGACCAACCGCATTGATGACCGTGAAATCTTTATGAAGGGCATCGACTATTCATACTATTATGAGCAGGAGGACTAATTCTATGGGAAGAGAGTATAAAGATAGTGGCATAGAGTGGATTGGGCAGATTCCGAAGGAGTGGAACATCAACAAGATAGGAAACCTTTATCAAGTTAGAAATGAAAAGGTAAGTGATAGAGCTTTTCCTCCTTTGTCCGTTACTATGAATGGAGTTGTGCCCCAACTAGAAACTGCTGCTAAGACTAATAATGGTGATGTCAGAAAGTTAGTGCGAAAGGGAGATTTCGCTATTAATAGTCGTTCTGATAGAAGAGGTTCTTGTGGGGTCTCTGATTACGATGGGTCAGTTTCACTCATCAACACTATTTTAATCCCTAGAACCTATATGAATTCTCAGTATTACAATTGGCTTTTTCATACAACTCTTTTTGCCGATGAATTTTATAAATGGGGGCACGGAATCGTTGATGATTTATGGTCTACAAGGTGGCAAGAAATGAAGAATATCTCTATTGTATATCCTCCACTCACCGAACAACAAAAGATAGCGGATTATCTGGATAAGGTATGTGGTGAAGTGGATGAAATGATTGCGCTTCAAGAGAAGATGATTGAGGAACTGAAAGCCTATAAGCAATCCGTCATCACCGAGGCTGTTACCAAAGGCCTCAATCCCAATGTCCCAATGAAAGACAGTGGCATTGATTGGATTGGAAAGATTCCTAAGCATTGGATAATAATCCCAATAAAATACATTAAGTCAAAAGATAAAAATTCTTTTGTAGATGGCCCTTTTGGTTCAAATCTTAAATCAGAACATTTTATTGAGAATGGCGATGTTCTTGTTGTAGAAAGTGGATTTATCACAACGGGTAAATTCATATACAAAGAATTTAAGACAATATCAAAAGAGCATTTTGAAACGATAAAAAGAAGTGAATGCAAAGGTAATGATATCATTATTGCAAAAATTGGAGCCAATTATGGAATGGCAGGGGAATTGCCATTGTTAAGTAAGCCTTCTGTTGTGTCAGGCAACTCATTAAAAATCACTTTAGACAACACGAAAATGCTTAATTCCATCTTTGTATATTTAATGATGTCTTCCAAATGGAATTATGGTTTCAAAGGATTGGTGCAAGAGAATGCACAGCCAGCATTGTCTTTGTCTGGACTAAATAATTTCAGGATGCCTCTACCCCCTCTTCCTGAGCAACTGCAAATTGCCTCATACCTTGACTCAAAATGTTCCGACATAGATTCTCTAATTACTATTAAACAGCAGAAGATAGAGGAACTGAAAGAGTATAAGAAATCCGTCATCTATGAATATGTAACTGGTAAAAAAGAAGTGGTTTGAAGAATGAGTAGAACAGGAAAGAATGATGGTGAAGCTTTCCCCCATAGTGCAAGCAACAACATTAAAAGTGCAAAAATAGGCGAGGAACAGCCTCCAAAGTGCAAAAATTGCACTTTAGAAGAAGTGTCCGTAAGCGTAAATGTTATTGGGAATTTGTAGAATACTACGATATGGAAACGAAAGAGAAGAACTTCGAACAAGACATTGAGTCGTATCTGCTGTCTGAAGGCGGATATGTGAAGGGCACGATGGCCACCTACGACAAGAAACGAGCCATTGATATGCCCGTGCTCATCAAGTTCATCGAGGCAACACAGCCGAAGCAGTGGGCAAAGTACAAAAACATATATGGTGACAATGCCGAGCACCAACTGTACAAGATGTTTCAGAACAATGTTGCCCAAAGCGGACTCATCCACGTTCTGCGCAATGGCATCAAGGACAGAGGCATCGGGCTGAAGTTCGTCTATTTCGAGCCAGCCTCAGGACTGAATGAGGAGCTGGTGGAGAAGTACAAGGCCAACATCTTGACTGAGACGCGTCAGTTCTTCTATTCAACGGAGAACAGAAACAGCATTGATATGGTTCTCTCCGTCAACGGCATCCCCATCGTTGCCCTTGAGTTGAAGAATCAGTTCACACATCAGGACATCGACAACGTCAAGCATCAGTTTATGTTCGACCGCGACCCCAAAGAGCCGTTGTTCTGGTTCAACAATCGCATATTGGCGTACTTCGGCGTTGACCTCGACGAGGTGGTGATGACCACTCAGCTCAAGGGCGAAAACACGTTCTTCCTTCCTTTCAATCAAGGCAGCAACGGCGCTGGCAACATCGGTGACGGCGGCAACCCAATGAACCCCAATGGATATCCTACGTCTTATCTGTGGGAGAAGGTGCTCAGAAGGGACATGCTGCTCTCGCTGCTACAGCGTTACATCAGTCTGCAAGAGGAAGAGAGCGTGAGCCTGGTCAACGGCAAGAAAGTGACCAAGAAGTCAAGAAAGATTATCTTCCCACGCTATCATCAGCTGGACGTTGTGGAGAAGATTGTTGCCGACACCAAGGCAAGCAAGGAGGGGAAGAGCTATCTCCTTCAGCACAGTGCGGGCAGCGGAAAGTCTAATTCCATTGCCTGGCTTACCTACCGTTTGTCCTCACTTCACGATGCGACGGACAAGGAGATATTCCAAAGTGTGTTTGTCATCACGGACAGAAGGGTGCTCAACAATCAGCTTCAGACCACCATTCTGGGCTTCGACCATTACGAAGGGCAGATTGAGACCATTACCGACAGCGACAACTCTGAGAAGCTGAAGGATGCCATCAACGACAAGAAGCGCATCATCATCACCACCATCCATCGTTTCCCTCTCATCTACAAGGAGCTTGACGGTCATCACAAGAAGAACTTCGCCATAGTGATAGACGAGGCACACAGCTCACAGTCGGGCAAGAGTGCCGAGAAACTGAAAGAGGCTTTGGCCGATACGGACGAAGCCTTGAAGGAAATGGCAGAATGGGAGGAGAAGACCGAGGAGGAGCTGAAGGACAGTATGGATCTGATGACTGAGACGCTGCTGGCACAAGGCAAGCACAAGAACCTGTACTTCTATGCGTTCACGGCCACGCCCAAACCCAAGACATTGCAGACCTTCGGAGTAAAGAAGGAGGATGGCAGATACGATGCCTTCCATCACTATTCGATGCGTCAAGCCATCGATGAGGGCTTCATTCTCGATGTCCTCAAGTATTATACCACGTTGGAAACCAGCTATGAGATAGCCAAGGCGGTTTCTGAGAATCCCGAATTTGAGGAGATACCCGCTACTATAGCTATCAAACGCTATCACGACAGCCACGAGTTTGTCTTGCAACAGAAGGTGGAGGTGATGGTGGAGAAGCTCCGTGAAGTCACGTTGGCTAAGATTGGCGGCAAGGCAAAGGCGATGGTGGTCTCTCCGTCACGCGCACATGCGGTAAGATACCTATTCCTTGTACGTGACTACTGCAAGAGGATGGGATATAAGGACATTCATCCTCTTGTGGCATTCTCTGGAACTGTCAAGTACCAAGGCGAGGAGTACACTGAGAGCAAGCTGAACAGTTCTGAAGAACAAAGAATCTCAGAGCGACAGCTGCCGCTGTTCTTCAACAGTGACCTCTATAATGTGCTGATTGTTGCCGACAAGTATCAGACTGGTTTCGACGAGCCGCTGCTGCACACCATGTTCGTTGACAAGAAACTGAAGGGTGTGAAGGCCGTTCAGACCCTTTCAAGGCTGAACAGAAGCCACAAGGGAAAGGTGGACACCTATATCCTGGACTTCGTGAATACGGCAGATGACATCAAGGCTTCTTTCCAACCATTCTACGAGGACACCTTGCTGAGTGATGCCGTTGACGTGAACGTGGTGTACGAATATGATACCGACCTGAAAAAGTACCACCTATGGAATACCGATGACGAGGATAAGGTCTATGAGATATACAAGAAGCGCGTGCGAGGCAGCTCAGATATGGGCAAGCTGGTATCGGCATTGAAACCAGCCGTTGAGGGCTATGAAAACCTTGTTGAGGACGAGCAGTTCAAGGTGCGTTCACTGCTGAAGAACTTTATCCGCTTCTATTCCTATATGGCTCAAGTGGTAAGGACTTTCGACCGTGAGTTATACAAGTCCTACGTCTTTGCCGAGTTCTTCTATAGGGTGATACCCAAGACTCCACATGGAAATGGGGTGGACTTGAGCAACAAACTTGCCTTAGTCAACAACAAACTGACCGAGACCTTCAGCGGAACCATTGAACTGTCCCCGACCGAGAAGGATAAGCTTGTCAAGCCAGAGAAAGGAACGAATGGAAAGCCGATAGATGTCAAGACTGACCTCTTAGCCAACATTATTGAAAAGATAAACATCATGTATGCCGGCAAGTTCACCGAGGCTGACAGAGTCATCGTGGAGACCATCTACGACAAGATGCTAAAGGCATCGAAGGGACTGAAAAAGCAAGCCAAGAACAATGACGCCAGTATGTTTGAGACAAGTATCTTCCCCAAGGAGTTTGAGAAGGTCGCTCAGACGTGCTATATGGAGCAGATGGATGCCTTCTCCAAACTCTTCGAGGATGAGCAGTTCTACAAGCGCGTGATGAGTGAGATGGCAAAGGCCTTGTACTTGAACTATCGAAATGAGCTAATCACAGACACTCCCCACATCGCCAAGGCGTATGACATCTTAGATGAGGAGGAATATGGCTATGGGGCCATGGCAGCAGAAAGCTTTGAATATCCCCCAGAGTGACGAACCATCTGCGAAAAAGGTACAAAAGACCACCACTTTGAGAATCTGGCGATGACGCAAAATGGTGGTCTGAAATATTGTTTTTCTGTGGGCTGGAAATACTGCTCTTAGAAATCAAAAGGGTACAGCATTATTCCCACTCTATGGTTGCGGGTGGCTTGGAGGAGATGTCGTAGCAGACGCGGTTGACGCCGCGCACCTTGTTGATGATCTCGTTGCTGACGCGGGCCATGAAGTCGTAGGGCAGATGGGCCCAGTCGGCGGTCATGGCATCGGTGCTGGTGACGGCACGCAGGGCTACGGGATGCTCGTAGGTGCGCTCATCGCCCATGACACCGACGCTGCGCACGGTGCTGAGGAGGATGGCTCCGGCCTGCCATATCTGGTCGTAGAGCGACACCTCGATGGTGCCGTCCTGCATGTCGGCAGGCACACCGGCAGCGAGGACGCGGCGGGCGGCCTCGCCAGAGAGCTTCACCTTGTAGTCGCGCAGGCCACGGATGTAGATGTCGTCGGCATCTTGCAGGATGCGCACCTTCTCGGGTGTGATGTCGCCAAGGATGCGGACGGCGAGGCCGGGGCCGGGGAAGGGATGGCGGGTGATGAGATGCTCAGGCATGCCGAGCTGACGTCCCACGCGGCGCACCTCGTCCTTGAAGAGCCACTTCAGCGGCTCACACAGCTGCAGGTTCATCTCCTTGGGCAGGCCGCCCACATTATGGTGGCTCTTGATGACCTTGCCCGTGATGTTCAGGCTCTCGATGCGGTCGGGATAGATGGTGCCCTGGGCCAGCCAGCGATAAGCTCCAGCCCCCCCTACTGCCCCCGAGGGGGCTTCATGTGACTTAAAGCTGGGCTTGCCAGCAAGAGGCTGCATCAGTTTCTTGGCTTCGGCATTGAAGACTTCTACGAAGTCACGGCCTATGATCTTGCGCTTCTGCTCGGGTTCGCTGACACCTTTGAGGTCGGCGAAGAACTTCTCGCTGGCATCGACGCCGATGACATTGAGCCCCAGCCCTTGGTAGTCGTCCATGACCTGCCGGAACTCGTTCTTACGCAACATGCCGTGGTCGACGAAGATGCAGGTGAGGCGCTGGCCGATGGCTTTGTTGAGCAGTACGGCACAGACGCTGCTGTCGACGCCGCCGGAGAGCCCGAGGATGACGCGGTCGTTGCCCAGTTGCTCCTTCAGCTCTGCCACGGTGGTGTCAACGAAGGAGGCTGCGCTCCACTCCTGCCGGCTGCCGCAGATGTCGACGACAAAGTTGCGGAGCAGCTGCATGCCTTGCGTCGTGTGGAACACCTCGGGATGGAACTGGACGGCAAAAACTCCCTCGCGGCCTTCGCCGAGCGGTGAGGGGCACCAGAAGGCAGCGTTACGTACATCCTTTGTGCTGCCGATGACTTGGAAGCCGTCGGGTATGGCGGTGATGGTGTCGCCGTGGCTCATCCACACCTGCGAGTGCTGGTCGAAGCCTTTGAACAATGGGTTGGCGGTGTCGACGGTCTCCAGGTTGGCCCGTCCGTACTCACGGCTGTCGGCCTTCTCCACCTTGCCGCCCAGTGTGTGAGAGATGTACTGTGCGCCATAGCAGATGCCCAGGACGGGCACACGGCCCATGAACAGGCTGAGGTCTACGTTGAAGGCATCGGGGTCGTGCACCGAGAAGGGTGAGCCTGAGAGGATGACGCCAATCACTGAGTCGTCGCCAACGGGAAACTTGTTGTAGGGCAGAATCTCGCAGAAGGTGTCGAGCTCGCGCACACGGCGGCCGATGAGCTGTGTGGTCTGCGAACCGAAGTCGAGAATGATGATCTTTTGCATATTGGAAAGATAATAACGAAGTTTGATGCAAAGGTACGAATAAGCGAGCGAAAAGCAAAAGAAAAATGGCAAAAATAATCTCATTTTTAAAATGTAGGTGTTTTCGGGCAGCATCATGTGACAATATAAAAAATATATGGTACAAAATTGACAGCTCTTTCGCGTAGAATGATGTATTTTTGTAGCAAATTAGCATTAACCCACAACAAAACAACCATGAAAATCAAAAACATGTTTCTGCTTACAGCGGCCCTGCTGATGCTGCCGCTGATGAAGTCGGCGGCAGCCGTCGACCCCAATTTCTACATTTTCCTTTGTTTCGGACAGTCGAACATGGAGGGCAATGCCCGCCCTGAGGCTCAGGATCTGAAAAGCCCCGGCCCTCGATTTCTGCTGATGCCCGCTGTCGACTTTCCCGACAAGGGCCGCAAGATGGGCGAGTGGTGCGAGGCCACGGCTCCGCTGTGCCGCCCCAACACTGGCCTGACGCCTGCCGACTGGTTTGGCCGCACTATGGTGGCCTCCACGCCCGACAACATCAAGATTGGCGTTATCCACGTGGCTATCGGCGGCATCGACATCAAGGGATTTCTGCCCGACAGCATACCCACCTACATCAAGAGGGCTCCGAGCTGGATGAAAGGCATGCTTGAGGCCTACGACAACAACCCCTATGAGCGTCTGGTCACTCTGGCGAAGAAGGCCCAGCAGGACGGCGTCATCAAGGGCATCCTCATGCATCAGGGCGAGACGAACACCGGCGACCCGAAGTGGGCCGGCATGGTGCAGCAGGTGTACGACAACCTCTGCGGCGACCTGCAGCTGAAGCCCGAGGAAGTGAACCTCTATGTAGGCAACATCGTGCAGGCCAACGGCCAGGGTGTGTGCATCGGCTGCAAGAAGCAGATTGACGAACTGCCTCAGACCATCCACACCTGTCAGGTCATCTCCAGCGACGACTGCAGCAACGGCCCCGACCGCCTGCACTTCGACGCCGCCGGCTATCGCGAGCTGGGCTGCCGCTATGCCGAGGCTGTGGCGCGCCACCTTGGCTTCGAGCCGAAACGCCCACACATCGACATGCCGAAGAAGATTGAGGTGCCTGCCGATGCCGTCACTGCCGAGACTGCCATCCCCGGCAATGAGTTCCCGAAGGTAGACAAGGAGCACCGCGCCTACTTCCGCATCCAGGCCCCGCAGGCCCGCAAGGTCATCGTTGACATCTGCAACAAGAAGTACGACATGCAGCCTGACGGCAAGGGTGGCTTTATGGCCGTCACCGACCCGCTGCCCGTGGGCTTCCCCTATTACTTTATGAATATCGACGGTGTGAACTTCATCGACCCTGCTTCCGAGACCTTCTTCGGCTGCAACCGTGAGGCCGGCGGCATCGAGATACCCGAAGGTCCCGAGGGCGACTACTACCGTCCGCAGCAGGGCATCGCCCACGGTCAGGTGCGCAGCATCTACTACCACAGTCCCAACTCGAAGTTCGGCGAGTGGCGCCACGCCCTGGTCTATACTCCTGCCGAGTATGAGGTGGCCAAGAACGCCAAGAAGCGCTATCCTGTGCTCTACCTGCAGCACGGCATGGGCGAGGGAGAGACGAGCTGGGCCTTGCAGGGCAAGATGCAGCACATCATGGACAACGCCATAGCCAAGGGCGAGGCAGTGCCGATGCTCGTGGTGATGGAGAGCGGCGACATCAAGCAACCCTTCGGCGGCGGCAACAACCGTCAGGGCATGAGCGACTACGGTGCTTCGTTCTATCCCGTGCTGCTCAACGACCTCATCCCCTATATCGACGCCAACTTCCGCACGAAGGCCGACCGCGAGAACCGCGCCATGGCCGGACTCTCATGGGGCGGTCACCAGACGTTTGACGTCGTGCTGAACAACCTCGACAAGTTCGCCTGGCTCGGAACGTTCAGCGGCGCCATCTTCGGCCTCGACGTGAAGACGGCCTACAACGGTGTCTTCGCCAATGCCGCCGAGTTCAACAAGAAGATTCACTATATGTACATGAACTGGGGCGAAGAGGACTTCATCAAGAGTGGCGACATCGTCCGTCAGCTGCGTGAGCTGGGCATCAAGGTGGATTCCAGCGAGTCGGCCGGCACCGCCCACGAGTTCCTCACTTGGCGCCGCGGCCTGCATGAGTTCATCCCACACCTGTTTAAGAAATAGCGATAATCCGCAAACCTGAGCGGAAAAAAAGCCAGAAGGGGCGACAGACAAATAATGTTCTGTCGCCCCTTCGGAGTTTACTGTGATGTCCTCTTTTACTTCCTCTTTTACTTCCTTTTTTACTTCCCCTTTTACTTCCTTTTTTACTTCCTCTTTTACTTTCTTTTTTACTTCCGCAACTTGAGCGACGCAGCATAGGGGACTGCTTCACCATTCGGGACAGCTGCGCCGTAGCGGAAGGCGATGCTGTTTACCTGATGAAGATCAGCTCGCGGTACTTGGGAAGCGTCCAGAGGCCGTCCTCAACAATCATCTCAAGGTGGTCGGCCTCGTTGCGGATGGCCTGCATGTGCGGGCAGACGGTGTCGTGATAGGCAATGGCACGCTGGTGGATGTCGGCAATGCGGTTGGCGATGCGACGCGCCTCGGTGAGTTCATCGACAAGGCGCTCGATGCGCTCGGTGCGCTCGGCTATCTCTTCGATGAGCTTCATGTTGCGGGCACTGAGGCGCGTGGCCTTCTCGTTGGAGAACACGCTCTTCATGCCCTGTACGTTCTTGATGAGCTGGCTCTGATAGTGGGTGGAGACAGGAATGATATGGTTCATGGCGAGGTCGCCCAGCACACGCGCTTCTATCTGCACCGTCTTGACATACATCTCCCATTTCACCTCGTTGCGTGCCTCCAGCTCCTTGCGGTTCATCACTTTCGTCTTCTCAAACATCTCCACGCTGCTGTCGTCGAGATAGTGCTCTATGATGACGGGGCACGACTTCTCCACGTCCAATCCGCGGCGTGCAGCCTCCTGCACCCACTCGTCGCTGTAACCGTTGCCGTCGAAGCGCACCGGCTTGCAGGTCTTGATGTCGTCGCGCAGCACGTCGATGATGGCATGATACTTGGCCGTGTGACCTTCGCCGAGAGCAAACTCCGGGCGCACGGCATACTCAGCCATACGCTCGTCGACGCGACGCTTGAACGATGCCAGGGCCTCGGCCACTGCGGTGTTGAGGGCTATCATGGCCGATGCGCAGTTGATGCTGGAGCCGGGAGCGCGGAACTCGAAGCGGTTGCCGGTAAAAGCAAATGGCGATGTGCGGTTGCGGTCGGTGTTGTCGATGATGATGTCAGGAATCTGGGGTATGTCGCTCAAAGCCCCTAAGGCCCCAGCCACTGTCCCCATGGGCGCCTCATTACCTTTTAAAGAGCCCACCTCGGGTGATGAAAGGGTAGTCTTGGCTGCCACTTCCTCCGGCGACGACAGGGGAGCCGATGCCGGGTCTTCAATGCCGTCGAGGAGCTCGGAGACGTATTTGCCGAGGAAGGAGCTGATGATGGCCGGCGGAGCCTCGTTGCCTCCCAAGCGATGGGCGTTGGTGGCACTCATGATGGAGGCCTTAAGCAGACCGTTGTGCTTATAGACGGCCATCAGCGTCTCGACGATGAAGGTGACGAAGCGCAGTGTCTCGTTGGCAGCAGCCTCGGGATGTGAGGCATCGGCCTTGCCAGGCGCATGCAGCAGCGTGCTGCTTTTTGACGAGCCCAAAGGCATGACCGAGTGGTCGGCTGTAAGGCTCCAGTTGCAATGCTTGCCCGAGCCGTTGATACCGTCGAAGGGCTTTTCGTGCAGCAACACACGGAAGCCGTGCTTGCGCGCCACCTTCTTCATCAGCGACATCAGCAGCATGTTGTGGTCGACGGCCAGGTTGCACTCCTCGTAGATGGGCGCCAGCTCAAACTGATTGGGTGCCACCTCGTTGTGCCTCGTTTTGCAGGGGATGGCCAACTCGAGGGCCTGTATCTCGAGGTCTTTCATGAAGGCCTGCACACGGTCGGGGATGGTGCCGAAATAGTGGTCGTCCATCTGCTGGTTCTTGGCACTCTCGTGGCCCATCAGGGTGCGGCCCGTCAGCATGAGGTCGGGGCGGGCACTGTATAGGCCTTCGTCGACGAGGAAGTATTCCTGCTCCCAGCCCAGGTTGACGTGCACTTTCGTCACGTTGTCGTAGAACAGCGAGCAGACGTCGGTGGCGGCTTTGTCTACAGCACGCAGGGCACGCAGCAGCGGTGCCTTGTAGTCGAGCGCCTCGCCGGTGTAGGCAATAAAGATAGTGGGAATACAGAGGGTGTCGTCGATGATGAAGACAGGCGACGTGGGGTCCCAAGCCGAGTAGCCGCGCGCCTCGAAGGTGTTGCGTATGCCGCCGTTGGGGAAGGAGCTGGCGTCGGGTTCCTGCTGTACGAGCAGCTTGCCGCTGAAAGCCTCCATCATGCCGCCCTTGCCGTCGTGTTCCACGAAGGCGTCATGCTTCTCGGCAGTGCCTTCGGTCAGCGGCTGAAACCAGTGTGTATAGTGTGTGACACCCATCTCCTGCGCCCATTGCTTCATGCCGGCCGCCACAGCGTCGGCGATGGAGCGGTCGAGGCGTGCGCCGTTGTCGATGACATCGATGAGTTTTTCGTAAATGTCTTTCGGCAGATACTTGTACATCTTCTCTCGGTTGAAGACAAACTTGCCGAAATACTCTGACGGGCGCTGCTTCGGCGCCTCTATCTCGAGAGGACGCTTCTTGAACGCCTCTTCCACAACTTGGAATCTCAGATTCGCAGCCATTTTTAGTGTTTATTGATTATTGTTGAGGGTTGAGAGTTGAGAGATGAGGGTTGAGCTTATAATGCCTCGTCATCAGGACGCTGCAACTGTCGCCCTTTGAGCGGTGGCAAATGCCGTTTGCGGCGCAAGTAAGCCTCACGACGCTCTTCGTAATCTTGCTGGTGCTTCTCTAAGTAACCGTCAGCCATCTCCTTTATTCCTTACTCCACAACTCCTTTACTCCTTACTCCACATCTCCTTACTCCACAGCTCCTTACTCCACAACTCCTTACTCCACAACTCCTTTACTTAAACTTTGCGTAAACGGCATCAATTCTGATGGGGTCATTGGCATTGTCAGGGCCACCCACCAGTCTGACGCTGGTGAGCGACATGTCGTGGTGCACGCTGGTAACCTCCGTCTGTGCAGAATTGGTGGAGAAAGTGATGGGCACCAGCACCATCTTGTTCCAATCGGGGTGATGCTGTTCCCACATCGCATCGCTGCTCAGTCCCTCTTTGCGGATGTTCCATAACGATGTGATAAGTGCAGAGAGGTTGCTAAACGTATAGGTGTTTGTGTTGCTGTAGCCAGACTTCAGCACAGGGTCGTAGTTGTTGAATCCTGTGATATACGACATGATATTGTCGGGCACCCCGTTGTTCTCGAAGAATCGGTGCAGGCTGTCTTTCTGCACCAGGAGCAATGTCTGCGGCACAGGCAGCAGCCGGTCGTCGCTCGACAGGTTGTTCAGCCGTTGGAGGGTCAGCTTAGCAGCCAGCAGCGAGTCGCCCTCATGGTCCTGCTTCATCTGGGTCACAGGCAGCGTCACCTCCGTATAGAGTCCTGCCGGAGTCTTCAGGTAGGTATGCTGTGTCTCCTCAGCCATCACCTTCAGCGTCTCGCTGTCGTTGGTGACGCAGGTGGTCTGCAGCACTTCACGAGTACCAGCCAGCAGGAGCAGCCCCGTCACTTCTTTATTGTCGGACTTAGCCGTGTAATAGGTTCGCAGGCCTATGTCTTTCACCTTTGCGTGGAATCCCATGCCGTCGGTAATCTGGAAGAAGAAGCCAGGGCACAGTCGGTGTGTGAAGGTGAAGGAGTTGCGGAAATATTCAGGATGGTCGTAATACTGCTGCATCAAATAGGTGCCGTAGTTATTATAGACGGTGCCGTCGGTGGCGGTGTAGGGTTCATTCAGCGGTATGCGGATGCAGTCCTGATAGGAGCTGGCTGTGCGCACGCCGTCGAGCTCGCCCAGATTGGCAAAGGTGAAGACGTGGCTCTTGCTGATGCCGCCCTCGCGCACCATGCCCGCCCTCATGGGATTGAAATTGGAATAGTAGCGGATGCCTTCTTCCAAGGGGACGGCCATCTCGCTGACGCGCATCTTCATGGCTGTGAGGCTGTCGGCATCGCGGAATGGCGACGAGATGTAAAGTATGAGGTCGCACGAGTCGGCGGCGGCACGCCCGTTGTATCGGCTTGTCACCTCGCTTTCCTCTGCTATCGATGTCTTCTCCAAGAGATGGAACTGGGTGGTGAACTCGCTGATGACGTCGGCCCCTGTCTGCGGGTCTCTGACGCTGCCCAGATAGCAGTCGGCTGAGAGCGACAGCACAGAGTCGGCCATGATGGTGCGGGTCGTGACGTTGAAGATCTCCGTAGTGACGGCCAGCTTGTCGCTCTCGTTGGTCAGCGACTGACCGATGTTCAGTTCGTCTTCCTTACATGAAGAAATGGCTACCAGCGCAAATGCTGCGGCAGCCATGTATTGAAATGTCTTTAACATTTTAGCCTTTCAACTTTTATAATCTTTTATTCCACTTTTACCTTATATCAACTCGTAGAATTCCTCGTAGGCATTGGCGAAATCCTCCATATAAGGCAGCAATGGCTTGTTCTTCTCAGCAGCATACTTCGTGAGTACCGGGCTGATATCCTTTTCTGTCTGTATGACCCCATCGCTGTAGTCAATGGCCAACTTGCCAAGCTCTTCAAAGTTGAAGGGGCTCTGGTAGCCCGCCAACATCTCGGGCTTGGCATCCCGGAAGGCAATGCCCTGTACAAACTTCTCCCCCAGTTCCACAGGACTGCTCTCTGCAAAGAGCGACGTCACCACCTTGGCCTCAGCAAACGACGGCTCGTCGGCGTAGGCCGTCTTCACATAGAAAGGCACGGTAGCGCTCATCCATCCCTGACAATGGATGATGTCGGGCGTCCAGCGCATCTTCTTCACGGTTTCGAGAACGCCTCGCACAAAGAAGATGGCACGCTCGCCGTCGTCTTCCACCACTTGACGCCGTTTGGAGAAATAATCATCGTTGTCAATGAAATACACCGCCACATGCGATGACTGTATGGAAGCAACCTTGATGATGAGGGGATGATCGGTGTCGTTGATGATGAGGTTCATGCCCGACAGCCTTTGCACCTCATGCAGCTGACCGCGTCGCTCGTTGATGGCGCCCCACTTGGGCATGAATGTACGAATCTCGTGTCCTAAGTCCTGCATGGCACGCGACAATTGATGGCCCATCAGGGATAGAGGATTGTCGGCCATGTAGGGTGAAACCTCTTGGTTGATAAACAGGATTTTCTTTTTTGCCATTGCTCTTTTTTCGGGTAAATGGTTCGAATTCCTTTGCAAAGGTACGCTTTTTTTTACATAAAACCGAAGAAAACGGCCAGAAAAAGTGTATTTTTAGGAAAAAGTGACATTTTATAGCTTTATTTTTAGTCTTTTTTTTCCTTGTTTGCAAAAATTGTTGTTATTTTGCACCCGCTTTTTAACATAGGAGCATATCAACAACAAACATTCAACCCGCAACGAAATTGAAAGTATTTACAAAGATTGTTGACCTGCAGAACGCACTCTTCGACGAGCGCAAGGCAGGACGCGTCGTAGGACTGGTGCCTACGATGGGAGCGCTCCACGAGGGACATGCCTCGTTGGTTCGCCGCTCTGTGAAGGATAACGACGTCACGGTGGTGTCGGTGTTTGTCAACCCCACCCAGTTCAACGACAAGAACGACCTCAACCACTATCCTCGGACGCTGGAGGCCGACTGCCGCCTGCTGGAGGATTGCCATGCCGACTATGTGCTGGCCCCATCGGTTGAAGAGATGTATCCCACGCCCGACACTCGGAAGTTTGAGTATCCCCCTGTCTCTACCGTTATGGAGGGCGCCCACCGCCCCGGCCATTTCAACGGTGTGTGTCAGGTGGTGAGCCGTCTGTTCTACATCGTGCGCCCTGACCGCGCCTATTTCGGCGAGAAGGACTGGCAGCAGATAGCCGTCATCAAGGCCATGGTGCGCCATCTGCAGCTGCCGGTGCAGATAGTGGAGTGCCCCATCGTGCGCGAGGCCGACGGCCTGGCGAAGTCAAGCCGCAACACGCTGCTGGCTCCCGATGAGCGTGCCATAGCACCTGCTATCTTCCAAGCGCTGAAAGCCAGTGTGGAGTATGCCAAGAGCCATACGCTTTCCGAGACCCACGATTATGTTGTCAGCACCATCAATGCTGTGGATGGATTAGACGTGGAATACTTCTCCATCGTCGACGGCAACACCCTGCAGGACATCGCCAACTGGGAGGACTCGCCCTACGTCGTGGGGTGCATCACCGTTTACTGCGGCAAGACACCCATACGTCTCATCGACCACATTAAATATAAGGAGTAAGGCCATGATGATAGAAGTAATGAAGTCGAAGCTGCATTGTGTTCAGGTGACCGAGGCCAACCTGAACTACATGGGCAGCATCACCATTGACGAGGACCTGATGGATGCCGCCAACCTCATTGCCGGCGAGAAGGTGCAGATTCTGGACAACAACAATGGCGAGCGCTTTGAGACATATATCATCAAGGGCGAGCGTGGCTCGGGCTGCATCTGTCTCAACGGTGCCGCAGCAAGGCGCGTGCAGGTGGGTGACACCGTCATCATCATCTCTTACGCCCTGATGGACTTCGAGGAGGCCAAGACCTTCCAGCCCTCTGTTGTGTTTCCTCAAGACAACAGACTACTGTAGCCGACCGTCAGTGAATTTCATGTCATTTTAACTTGCCCGGCTTGTATCATTTTTCTTTACAAAAGTAAAAAGTTAGGACAACGAGAATCGATGGGAATTCACCAAATGCACATTTGGCCAGAAATTTTGCAAAAATGAGGGGTCTTCGCTATTTCGCTGACTGATAGGCGTTTAATGTTTTTAGGCATTTGTGGCGAGCCTTCCCGCTAAAAAATCTA
>JAEEPZ010000088.1 GCA_016285055.1 Prevotella sp. | reverse complement strand
TAGGGCTTAGTTTCTTTTTGTTTGACACCTCAAAGTTACTAAATTTCCGTGACATACGGAAATCCCTGTGCTCTTTTTTGCAACCTTATCTCAACTTTTTTTGAACTTGCGGAACTTAAACAGGAATAATCATTATTCTCAAGTTCTGCATCAAAGACCCTTTCTATTGATTTCGGTTTACGCCTAACAATTGTTATGAAATCATTCTTAGAGGTCAATCTCATATTTATTGATGACTGATTATGCCAATTCGTTGTTATACAATAATCGGGAATGTCTTTCTGATGCTTTTGAGCATTCTGGGTTTCTGATTCTTTGATTCGCTTAAATATATTATTCTCGATACTACTCTTTCCAACAGGAGGAATAGAATTCTGAGCTGGATACAATATTGTTAGTCGCTCATATTCTTTTTTGAAAGCGGCAACGATTTCATGATTGTCAAGAAAAACGATATTTTCCCGGTTATTCCTTTCTGCATAATATGTCCAATTATAAGAACCATTTGCAACAATTCGAGAGTCAATAATGCAAAACTTTTGATGCATCAAGTCTGGATAATTAATCCAATGTATGACACCTCCTTTTTCTAACAAACTGATAAGATAAGATTTATTGGTATCATTATTGTTGATTTCATCATTATTTATAACTAATGTTACCTTGACGCCTTTTGTTAGTTTGTCCAAAAGGCAATTCATTAATGCAACATTGGTAAACCATGATACAGCAATCTCAATAGTTGCTGTAGCATGATCTAATTCATCAAGCAAATGATTCTGTATGTTGCTAAAAAATGCTCTCATGTTCGAGACGGTTCTATGACGTGAATAATACGTTTTAAAATGTTTTCGGAGATTATGTTATTTTGCAGCTCGGCTATCAGCTTCGTGGATAATTTGGACAAATTTGGAATCGAAAGCGACATTATCATAAGTGGTGTGATACTCTGCCATAGCATCTTTTGCATGAGCACCCATGTGCCAAATGATAGCTTTGCGCTCTTCGTCAGTCAATTCTAAATGCCAACGTTGCAAGCAAAGATCTGACTTCAGACCATGTAGATATCCACCATGATAGAGACTCGTGTGTTCAGGGTGAGCCTTGTCAATCATGACATACTCATCCATTTTGCAAACGTCGTGAAGAAGGCTGCAAAGGATGATGCTATCCATACCGAAAGATAACTTCTCGCCTGACTTTACGTGATTCTCGTAAATTGACTTTGCCTCTCGATAAACGTCCAATGAGTGTTGGGCAAGGCCGCCATAAGTGTTATTATGATACTTTACAGAAGCAGGAGCGTTATAGAACATATCATGCTTACCTTTACAATCTTTCCCATGGAGATGGTCGATGACAATCTCTATGCCTGGTCGTTTGGTGCTATAAAGAAGTGAATCAATTCTGTACCATCTATGCTTTTTCTCGTCTGGGGTATAACTATCAAAACCTGCTGGATAAGTAGCTGAATCACGGTGGTCACATGAGTGCATATAATGGCGAAGCAGTTCTCGCTGGTCGTAGGTTTTCGAAGATGGAATGTCTTTAATACGATGCATATGCTTTTCGATCGCATAATACTCGCCTGTATGGAAATCCAATCCAAGTTCTTCTAACAATAAGGCAGAGCGAAGACCATGATGCTTGTAGGACTTACCATTCTTATTTGTAACACCAATGTGATTATATAGAGAATAGTGTGACTTGCATATATCGTGAAGCAATGCAACAATACGCATTGAATCTTCAGGTAGAGAAAGTTTTAATTTCTTCATTTCCTGGTATACACCAAGTGAATGGACTGCTAGCCCTCCAGAGAATTTGTGATGCGAGCCACAGTCTTCTTTAAAAAAGTCGCTTTCGTTTAAATACCAGATAATCTTATCGATACCTGGACGATTTACCCCTTTCAACAAAGAGAGGATATCTTCTTTTGCTTTCTGTACAGTTTCTTCTTGTGTCATACTAATTTCGTATCTACTGGATTGCCACAGGTATCACATACCCACCAAGACCTCTTGTCGGGTAGTTTCCATCCACAACACATACGTGGAATAAACATAAGCATAGATCGTTTTAATTATCATAGTAATGAGAATGCAAAAATACGGAAAAGAATCGGAATTTGCAAAAAAAACAAAGAAAAGTGGCAGCTTAAGCAAGTTTTTCGTACCTTTGTAACGAATAAACAAATAATAACATGTACAAAATTGACAAGAGAATCATTTTTCATCCCACAGGGTTCTGCTATCAGAACACGAAGGCAAGGGCGGTGAAAGTGAGAATCACACCTAATAACTCACAAAGTGACGAGTTGCTAGGCATCCGGGTGAAAACAATGCCATTAGGGTGAAATACTATATGGAAGAAATTGAATCTTCTTTGGCTTGGTGAAAAGAGTCAATAAAGGGAACTGTTCACGAAACAATTAATAAGTAAAACACTAAATTAAAACAATTATGGAATTAAAAGAATTAGCATTAAGCACACGTGCAGAAATTGAGCAAGAGCTTGATATGATGTGCCCATTTCCCGAGAATCCTAAAAACACATACGAGGTAGATCTGGCACTCAAAGAAAGAGCAGAAATCAGAAAGAGTATCCTGAGACTGCAGGTAGATGCGTTCCTTGACGGGAAGCTTACAATTGACCAGGTGGTTGCGCTACAGCGCACAGATAATGAAAAATCTGATGTTGATGATGTACGTCGAGATTGTTTGGTAAGAGCTTTGGATGCGCTGAAAGATGGAAGAAATCGTGAGGACATCATATACGAAACAGTGAATAATCTGAACCTCCTCTAATTCCTTAATCATAGAATGCCAAAGAGCGCTAAATAATCTGATATGTGGGACTACAGAAGAATTAACCATGAGGTGATGACTGACACGAAGGAACAGTATGAGTCAGTCATGGAGTTGAAGGAGGCGGTGAGGAACTCGATTGAGCGCCAGTTTATGGTGGCTCAGGAGGAGAATATCGACCAGCCCCCAGTAGAGAAGAGTGAGACGAGGTATATTTGCTCTGGCAAGAGAAGTTTTGAGGCTGCCAAAGCCTATAAGGGCAAGAAGACGGCTGTGCTGAATTTCGCCAACAACCACTCGGTAGGCGGAGCACCTTTTAGTGCTGGGGCTCAGGAGGAGTCGCTCTGCAGGTGCTCTACCTTGTTGCCTTGCCTGGAGGCTATGCGAGAGCCTTTCTATCGGAAACATATTCGCCAGTATGAAGCCAAGGAAATAGGCTCTATGGGTAATGATGACCTTATCTCTACACCCGATGTCGTGGTGTTTAAGACGGATGAGCGAACGGACCCTATCTATCCTCAGATGATGGAGAGGAGTGAGTGGTATGCAGTTGATGTGATCACATGTGCGGCACCTGAACTATCCAAGATGAACTATAGGCCTAACAACTATGAAAAGGCCATCTTCTCGCGCGTCAAGAAAATTCTGGATGTTGCTGCCAAAGAAAAAGTGGAAGTGCTGATACTTGGCGCCTGGGGGTGTGGCGCCTTCAAGAATGATTCGACAGTCATGTCTAACGCGTTCTACACACTTCTGAAGAACTACAACTTTGAAGTGGTGGAGTTTGCACTCTCTTCAAGAGGCGACGTCAGCAACTCTCCTTTTAACAAGGCATAATCAAATGAAGCGCTTTCCCCCTCAAACCCTTAGCGGTTTGAGGGGGAAATGCTATCGCTGGGCTTTGTTGATGATGGCCTGAGGAATCTCGACGGTGTATTCTACATCGTCCATGTCGAGACCTGCATGCATGTGGTCGTAGAAGAAGTCGCGGGCCTCATCGTCGGTGAGACTTTCAACGTAGTCGTTGAGCCACTCAGAGAAGGCTTCCTCCTTGACCTGGTCAATCTCATCCTCGTAGGATTCGGGATCTTCCTTGTAATATTCCAAATCGTCTTCATCGAAATACTCTTCGGGCTTGAACTCGAAAGAGAAACCGCATTCTCTTTCACAATAATCCATCAGCTCGTATGTGTCGTACTCGAAATAGCCGCCGTAATAGCCTTCCCAGAGCCAATGCATCTCTTCGGCATCATAGGCCATATCGTGATAGGCTTCGTCAAGCTTATCGTAGATTGCCGGATAGAGGTTCTTGAGGTTGAGTTCCTCGACATCGACGGTGTCGTTCTCCTTGATCAGCTTGACCAGGATATCGACTTCTTCATCGGAGAGCTCTACAGCGCTCTCTCCATTGACTGTTACTGCTCCCGAGTGGGACATACCGAGACATTGCTCGCTTTCAATACTGTATAATGCCATGATCTTAAGTTTTTAATTTTTGCGCTACAAAGATAAGCATTTTTATTCTTTTATGCAAACAACTTATATGTATATATGACCTAGAAAATGATTTAGAGTAGCGGCCTACTACATAAAATAGCATACTTTTTGTGCGGTAGGCTTGCTGAATCGAAATAAAAGTTGTATATTTGCATGCTGAATTAAAAATTAGAAAGGCAATTGTCGTTGTACCGATTTCATAGTTCTGAGCCGTAAGTCTGTCAATCAAGCGAAAATGAACTTTTCAGAATTAAATGTGTTTGCTTATGACTATTATTGAGTGTGTTAACGAAAAAACAGCATTGAACCTGAATCCTTTCCAGGTGTTTGTGTTCTTAAACCAAAAGACCAAGGGTTTTGAGAATCGTCTGAGATTATTAGCTAATCGTCAGCGGTCATTTCACTTTGTATTTATTGACGATGATACTCGCTCACATATTCAGGCGCACTTGCCGGAAACGATGGATTTCCAACTTTACATGATGGTGATGAACTCGGACATTGTGGCCAGAGTGATGCCAAGAAAGGCTGGTGACTACCGCTATTTGACGGAGGTGCTGCCTGACGGTGATGACTGGGGCGCCATAGAAATGGCTGTACAGGAGGTGACCAGAAAGCTGAGAAACGAACAATACTTAAGTAAGACGAATATTATCAGACGCTATTTCCAATATGGTAATAATTCTTTCGTTGATTTCCTAAACGATGTCTATCAAGGTGATCTCCAAAAGGTGGTCAACATGTCGTCCTACTATACCCATATGTGCAGGACTAATGATGTCAGGCGGGCGGAGGAATTCGCATACAGATTCTATAGGAGACTGAACGAAGAACAGCTCAGCACCATCAACCAAATGATGAAGGAGACGCTTGACTATTCCAGTGAGGAGGATTCGCTATTGATTCTTGATGACTTTATACACTATCAAAGCGAGGAACAAACTGACGGCGAGCATCATATAACGAAACCGACGTTCAAAATTGTGATATCGCCGCAAGACAGGAAGCCGAGTGAGGCTGAGGGACGATATGCCATCACCATCGTCACCGACAAGGACGAGCAACACAATCTAGTTTTCACACACAGGGGGGCCAAGATGATTTATCTGCTGACGCTGCTCTGTCAGACCAAAATCGGCGGTTTACCGACTAATTATTTCAAGACTGACGCGTCGCTGATGATCATTGGCAAAATCTACGACAAGCTATACGGCGTGGGGGGAATGGAATGGGCGAAGAAACTGGGTGAGAAGGTTCATCTTATCACCATGTACAGGACACATGCCAGTGAGAGTATTAAAGAGGATGAATGGATGGGGCAAAGCATGGCATACTGGAGTGACTTTGAGAACATCAAGGTGACGATTTGGCATAGAAAGGTGGAACTTCGCAGTATACGACTGCCTAAGGTGAACATTATTATACAGGACAATCCTCTCGATGAGGAGCCTCTGTCAGCGCTGGTAAGGAGGATGCCACCACTGGAAACACTCTTCGGAATCAGAAACCAGAAAGCAATAGTATTTCTCAAGGAGATAAACAAAAACCTTGCTTTGGCAACAGCGAGCCAAATGAGGGGTTTTGATGAGGATGAGTACGATAGCCCTTACTATCTGGAATAGCTCTCTGCCAATATTGGATGATGCAATTTTCGGCTCAAGCCACTAAGGACTTGAGCCGAATACTGTTATCATGCCTAAAGCAGCGTGGTGAGGATGTTGCCGTTGCCGATGACGTGGTAGTTGGAATCAACCGTCTGGTCGCGCCCTGGTTCGTAATAGCCGAGGACGTGGTTGTTACTGTCGCGGAGGCACTGGCGCCCGCTGAACTCTACATCAATGTAACCAATGACATGCTGGTTACGGTCTCTTAATGTTTGTCTTGACATAATCAGAAGTATTTATAAGGTTAAAAATATATTCAGATGGGTTTCATTGAAGGAGACTTCTTGAGTCGTGAGCTTGAACTGGGTGTGTGAGATGATGCAAAGGTAAGAATTAAATTCGGAATCGGCATTCCATTTATACGTATAACAACCAAATACTTTCGTTGTAGAATTAGCAACATGAATAGGTCAACTGTTATATCATTGCCCAAATTATTCATCAATTCGTGTTTATTTGTAGTCATTGCTTATGATTTGATGATAAGTTGTCAAATAAAATTGAAAAATATTTTGTCCTTCTCTCTACTATTTGTAATTTTGCAGCCCGAGTCGAGACGTCATGTTGTGGCGTCCTCTATACAACGGAAAAATGATATAAATATGATATGAGCAAAGTCATCGATATCCTGCGCAATGCGAAGAAGCCCTTCGCCAGTTTCGAGCTGGTGCCGCCCCTGAAGGGCAGCGACGTCAGCCGACTCTATCAGAGCATCGACCCCCTGATGCAGTTTCACCCTCCGTTCATCAATGTCACCTGCCATCGCGATGAGGTGGAGTATGTGCCCAACAGCGACGGCACCTACACGAAGATGACGCTGGCCAAGCGCCCCAGCACCATCGCCATCGTGGCAGCTATCATGCGCCGCTATCCCCAGCTTGAGATGGTGCCGCACGTCATCTGCGGCGGAGCGTCACGCTCGAAGGTGGAGAGCGAGCTGCTCGACCTCCACTTCCTCGGCATCCAGAACGTCGTGGCGCTGCGTGGCGATGCCATGCCCGGACAGCGGTTCTTCATTGCCGAGGCCGACGGCTTCAGCCACAGCTCGGAGCTGGTGGAGATGATTGTCCGACTGAACAAAGGGCAGTATCTCGACCCTACGGTGAAGAACGGGCTGCACACCGATTTCTGCGTCGGCGTGGCGGCCTATCCTGAGAAGCACTATGAGGCTGCCAACATCGATACCGACATCATGCGCCTGAAGGAGAAGGTGGAGGCAGGTGCCGACTATATCGTCACGCAGATGTTTTTCGACAACGAGCAGTATTTCCGTTTCGTCGACCGTCTGCGTCAGGCCGGCATCAGCGTGCCTGTCATTCCCGGCCTCAAGCCAATCTCCACGAAGCGTCAGGTTGACCTGCTGCCGCGCTCGTTTCACATCGATATCCCGCAGCCGCTCGTCAACCGTCTCAGCAAGGCGAAGACAGCCGATGATGCCTATCAGACGGGCATAGAGTGGGCCATAGAGCAGAGCCGTGACCTGCTGGCTCACGGCGCCCCTGCCATCCACTATTACACCATGGCCAAGCCCGACAATGTCTGTGAGATAGTAAAGGCTGTGTTCTGAGTTGCTTATTTTTTGGGGAGTTAAATGGGGAGTTAAAATGGAAGTTAAATGGGAAGTTAAATGGGGAAGTTAAAATGGAAGTTAAATGGGGAAAAAAATGGAAGTTAAAATGGACAATAGCTTTTCTGTGGATTTCAACCCATAGAGAAGGCCTTTCATGGAAGAGTCATTTGTCTTTAACTCTTTTAACTCCCTTAACTCCTTTAACTCCCCAAAAACTCCTTTAATTCCTTTAACTCCCAAAAACTCCTTTAACTCCCTAAAAAACATTACCTCACCGTGATATGGAAGCAGGGCTGTATGCGCTCGTACTTTATGTAACAGCGTTGCTGCAGGTGTAGGTCGTAGAGCACCTGACCGAGGATGGCTTTGAGACGTAGCTCCATGTCATTGTCGGGCTCCGGTGCTGAGCCGACAGGATGGAATGTGGTGTAGTTGATGTCGAAGGTAGTGCCGTATAGATGGCATGAATGCTCTGTTGCATTCTTGTTGGTGCGTCGCAGCCGCACCACGTCGGCTTCTGATCGCAGCACACTGCTCACCACCATGCGGTAGAGCGGCATGCGTCGTGCCATGAGGCTGTCGGTGAAAGCCATGCCGATGTCTTGCAGCAGCGTGGCGGCGTGTGGCACGAGGTAGGGGATGCTGGAATCGAGGTGTGCCAGGTCATAGTAGGGTGAGACGGCCATATACACCAGTTCCTGCTTGCGCTGTTCGGCATCCTCGCGGTTTCTGACGGGTGAAACGCCCCATTGCTGCGCTGCCAGGAGCTGCACGTGGTTGCTATCGTTAAACTGAGTGACGTAGTCAACCAGCGCTGAGCGTTTCTTCGGCTGTATACTCCTGTCCTGCTCAGGGCTGTGAAGGATGTTGGTTGATGAGATGATCGGCGTTGTTTTGCCCTTCGGTGCGTCGTTGCTCCCTTCCTTTTCCGGGATGGGTTGAGTTGTGGCCTGCTGGCTGGTCATGTCGCCCAAGAAGACACACCTCACCAGCGCCAGCACCATGATGATGATGCCAAGCGTCTGCAAATAACGGTGTTTCAGTCGTCGTGTAGCCATAAATGCTGTGCAAAGGTACGAAGAAAGAACAACCTCTGAGGTCTCTACTTTCTTAAATAGTGTTAACGGCATGAAAATTCTTGAAGATTTGTTGAGTTGTTTGAAGGAAATGTTGTACTTTTGCACCCGCTAAACAGAAAGAGCGCTACTGGTGCGTTAGTTCAGTAGGTTAGAATGCCAGCCTGTCACGCTGGAGGTCACGAGTTCGAGCCTCGTACGCACCGCAGGGATTAAACCAAAGCTCATTGATTACGTCTAATCGATGAGCTTTTTAAATTATTTGTACTATTGTAATAACATGAAAACGATTTTTAGTGACATGAAAACAATGAATAGGATTATTGCATTACTGTTCTTGCTGACAGCAGTCTTTTCTGAATGTCTTGCCCAGAAGAAAACCTTGTACGCTACTCGCTACAAGGAGTGGCGCCCCTCCGTGATTACTTTTGCCGACGGTCACCAGAGCCGTCAGTCGTTTACCAATGTCTTCCTGAAGAACGGTGCGCTGCTCTTTCTGCAGGGCGAGCTCTCGATGGAGGCCAACATGGACAACATCGTGGCGGTGGACTTCCCCGGCGACCGCAAATTCGTAGCCATCAACAATCAGCTGGCCTTTATGGTTGACTCAGTGGGCAAGAATGCCGTGTACTGCGTGGAGCTTTTCGATCAGGATGCCTACGAGCGCAACATCCGCAATAATGTGAACTACTCGAGCATTCAGCTGGGCGACCAGCTGAGCACCACCACCATTGACCTGAACAATGAGGACGACTATCAGCTGCCCATCTTCCGCCATTACTATTTCTTCTATGACGGCGAGTACATCCGTGTGCACGAGCGTGAGCTGCTACGCAAGCTGCCCAAGGAGAAGCGCACCCTGATGAAGCGCATCATGGCCGTTCCCGGCTTCAGCTGGCAGCACGAAGACAGTCTGGTGATGCTGCTCAAGGCTATCACAGACTAATTTCTCATTTTCTCAATTTCTCATTCTCTCATTCTCTCATTCTCTCATTCTCTCATTTTCTCATTCTCTCAATTTCTCATTTCCCCTATGACCAACGGACAACTGCTTTGGGTGGACGACGAGATGGAGCTGCTGAAGGCTCAGGTGCTCTTCCTCCAGAAGAAAGGCTATGAGGTGACTGCCGTGAGCAACGGCACCGATGCCATCGACCTCTGTCGTGAACAATCCTTCGACCTGGTGCTGCTCGACGAGCAGATGCCCGGTCTGTCGGGCCTTGAGACGCTGCAGCGCATCAAAGAGCTGTCGCCGGCCACGCCTGTGGTGATGGTGACGAAGAGTGAGGAAGAGAATATCATGGAGCAAGCCATCGGGCAGAAGATAGCCGACTATCTCATCAAGCCCGTGAATCCTAATCAAATACTGCTGACGCTGAAGAAAAACATACACCGGCGTGAGATAGAGACCGAGGTGACGCAGAGCCAGTATCAGCAGCAGTTCCAGCAAATCTCCATGCAGATCATGGACTGCCACACCTGGCAGGACTGGGTGGAGGTGTACAAGCGGCTGGTGCACTGGGAGCTGCAGCTCAGCTCTACCGACTCGCAGATGACCGAGATGTTGGCCATGCAGAAGGAAGAAGCCAACTTGGGCTTTGCCAAGCATGTGAAGAACAACTATTTAGAGTGGATTGCACCCCTCAATTCCCCGCAGGGAGCCTCCGCCAAGTCCCCACAGGGTGGGATGAAAGGAGACCAGCCCCTTCTCTCACACCAGCTGTTCTCTCGTCGCATCTTCCCACTGTTGGACAAGAAGGAGAAGGTGTTTCTTGTGGTGCTTGATAATTTCCGCTACGACCAGTGGCGCCTGTTGGCACAGGAGATAGGCGACCTCTTCGACTTCGACGAGGAACTCTATTTCAGCATCCTGCCCACAGCCACACAGTATGCCCGCAAC
This sequence comes from Prevotella sp., assembly GCA_016285055.1. Lineage (GTDB taxonomy): Bacteria > Bacteroidota > Bacteroidia > Bacteroidales > Bacteroidaceae > Prevotella. The sequence goes on along the minus strand of JAEEPZ010000088.1, from coordinate 8,388 downwards.
GCCATCTTCTCTGGACTCATGCCCAACAAGATAGCACAGATGTTTCCTGACCTTTGGGTGGACGAGGACGAGGATGAGGGTAAGAACCTGAACGAAGCCCCACTCATCCAGACTCAGATTGACCGTTACCGTCGCCACGACACGTTCTCCTACACGAAAATCAATACCTCGGCTGAGGCTGACCGACTGATGCAGCAGCTGCCTTCGCTGGGTAAGAACGACCTCAACGTCGTGGTATTCAATTTCATCGACATGCTCAGCCATGCTCGCACCGAGAGCCGCATGGTGCGTGAGCTGGCCAACAACGAGTCGGCCTATCGCAGCATCACCCTGTCGTGGTTCCGTCACAGCGTCATACGCGATTTCTTCCGCTATGTGGCACAGACCGACTATCGCGTCGTCGTCACTACCGACCACGGTTCCATTCGCTGTACGAAGCCCGTCAAGATAGTTGGCGACCGCAACACCAACACCAACCTGCGCTACAAGCTGGGCAAGAATCTGGGCTATGACTCCAAGGATCTCTTCGTCATCAAGAATCCTGCGCAGGCTCAGTTACCCTCGCCCAATCTGTCGACAAGCTATGTCTTTGCCACAGGCGATGCTTTCTTTGCCTATCCCAACAACTACAATTATTACGTGAGTTACTATAAGGACACCTTCCAGCACGGCGGCATCTCGATGGAGGAGATGATCATCCCGCTGGTGACCATGAGCGGCAAGCGGCGTTAGCTGGAAGTTTTTTTAGGAGTTAAAGGAGTTAAGGGTCCCTTAACTCCTTTAACTCCTAACTTCTTTTACTCCATTTACTTTATCTCGACAATGATTGTCTGCAGGTCTTTGTTGTCGCTGCTGCTGCCTACCATCAGCTCATATTTTCCGGGCAGGACGCGCATGGTGTTGGTAGCAGCGTCCCACGTCTCAAAGCGCTGGCGGGGCATGTCAATACAGATGTCACGGCTCTGTCCGGGCTTCAGCGTGACTCGCTGGTAGGCCCGTAGTGTCTTCAGCGGACCTTCGGTGTCGTCGGGACGGCGCAGATAGACCTGCACAGTCTCGGTGCCCTCGCGCCGACCCGTGTTCTTGACGTTGCAAGTCACGACAGCCGAGCCATCGTTCACGGCGCAGGCAGCGTTGCTAATGTTGAAAGACGTGTAGCTGAGTCCGTGACCGAAGGGGAAGAGCGGCTCTCCCTGGAAGTAGCGGTAGGTGCGGCCACGCATCCTGTAGTCGAGGAAGTCGGGCAGCTGGCTGTCATCCTTATAGAAGGTGATGGGCAGCTTTCCGCTGGGGTTGACACGTCCTGTGAGCACTTCTGCCAGTGCCTGTCCGCCCTGCTCTCCACCGTACCACCACTGTATGATGGCGTCGCAGCTCTCTGTCTCGGGCGTGAGGGCTATGGCTCCTCCTGAACAGTTGACGAAGATGACGCGCTTGCCGGCGTCGTGCAGCATGCGCAGCATGTCACGCTGCACCTGCGGCAGCTCGATGCTGGTGCGGTCGCCACCCTTGAATCCCGGGTCGCTGACCTTCATCTGCTCACCCTCCACACGTGGCGATATGCCTCCGACAAAGACGACGGTCGATGCCTTGCCTATCTGTTCTAACAACTGCTCGCGGGTGGGCGTGTAGTTGCGTCGCACGTCGAACTGCATGATGGCCATGCCCGTCTGTTGCACATATTCTATGACGATGTGATACTGTTTTCCAGCCTGTGCCTGGAAGTTATGCGTAGCCTCGTAGATGCGGTCGCGGCTACGCCAGTTGTTGACCACAGTGTCGCCATCGAGAAGGACACGCACCTTGTCGTCGGCACCGACGAAGAGCTGCAGCTGCTCGTCGGCATTGGCTGTGAACGTGCCCTCGTAGCGTGCTGAGAAGTGCTCCAGCTCTACGCCTGGCGCGAAGACGGTGGCTCCGCCGTTGCTCAGCTTGATGGGCTCAGCATAGTTGGCGTTGGCAGCCGCCTGTCCCTCCATCGACTCGTTGTTCCAGTAGACCGCCTTCATGCCCTTCTTGCCGTCGGGGTCTGCTATGCCGTTGAACCGACTCTCGCTGACCTCACTGCGCGTTAGACCGCAGCCTGGCACATACTTCACGTTGCGTCCCAAGATGTTGCGCAGTCCCTGCAGTGCTGTGATGGTGGCCGTGGGATAGCCGGAGTAGTTGCCCCACATCATCACCGAGTCGTTGGCATTGGGTCCCATGACCACGATGTTAGAGCTTCCTATTCCTTCAAGGGGCAGTGTCAAGCGCTTTGAGGAGGACGTGAGAGGGCTGTTCTTCAGCAGTACGATGCTCTCGCGTGCCATCTGCAGTGCCAGCTGCTTGTGCTCCTTCGATGCGACGACGCTCTCTGGAATCTTTGTCCAGGGCACCATGTCGTCGGGGTCGAAGTCACCCAGCTTGAATCGTGCTATGAGTAGCCGTCGCAGGCTGGTGTCGATTTCTTCCTCGCTGAGCCATCCCTCTTCTACGGCCTTCGGCAGTGCGCGGTAGAGGCTGCCGCACTCCACGTCGGTGCCTGCCCTGACGCCGATGGCTACTGCCTGTTCGCGTCGCTCCACCACGTTGTGATAGTCGGGCAGGAAGTCGTTGATGGCTCCGCAGTCGCTGGTGATGAGTCCCTTGAATCCCCACTCGTCGCGTAGTATCTGCTGTTCGTATCGGCTCTGTGCACAGCAGGGTTCTCCGTCGATGCGCTGGTATGCACACATCACCTCCTCCACCTTGGCGTCCTGCACCAGTGCCTTGAAAGCGGGCATGTAGGTCTCCCAGAGGTCACGCTCTGGCAAGTCCTCTATGTTGAATGTATGCCGGTTCCACTCCGGTCCGCTGTGTACTGCATAGTGCTTTGCACATGCCAGCAGCTTGCGGTACTTCGCGTCGTCGGGGCCTTGCAGTCCGCGCACCACCGCTGTTCCCATCTGCGCAGTGAGGAAGGGGTCTTCGCCGTATGTCTCCTGGCCGCGTCCCCATCGTGGGTCACGGTAGATGTTGATGTTGGGCGTCCAGAACGACAGGCTCTGGTAGCGTTTTATCTGTCCTGAACGCTTTGCCTGCTGTGCCTTCACCCGTGCCTCGTCGCTGACGGCGTCGAAGACTTTCTGCAGCAGTGCCTCGTCCCATGAGGCGGCCATGCCCATAGTGATGGGGAAGACGGTGGCAAAGCCGTTGCGGCCCACGCCGTGCAGTGCTTCGTTCCACCACTCGAACTGCGGGATACCCAAGCGCTCGATGGCTGGCGAGCCGTTCATCATCAGCTTGGCTTTTTCTTCTAATGTGAGGCGCTTCAGCAGGTCGTCGGCACGCTGTTCCGCACTCAGCGATGTGTTCTGATAGGGCAGCTGCTGAGCAAAGAGGGCTGTGCTAATGAACAATAAACATTGAACAATGAATAGTGATCGTCTCATTTTGCTGTTCTGCTTTTTTTTTTCGTTATTACGTTATCACGTTATAACGTTATCACGTTATTTCGTTATCAAGTTATTTCGTTATCACGACTTATTCCTTCTTGACCACAAATTTGCGGCCCTCGCAAACGTAGACACCTGCTGGCAGACCATCGGTGGTGGTGGCATTGCGGCGCACCAGATGTCCGCGTATATCGTAGATGTTGCGCGGTGTCTGGCGGCTGACAATGTCGTTGATGCCTGTGTTGATGGCTTTCACGAAGAGCAATCCCTCACTGATGCGGCTGGTGTCCCAATCTACATCGCCTTCAAAAGCGAAGGTGGGCGTACCGTTGAAAGAGGCAGCAGAGAAGACGCGGATGCTGTCGCCTACCTGCAGCGTATGGTTGGTGGCGACGACACGGATGGTGCCGTTGATGGTGAGGCCTTTCTCGAAGTAGAAGCTGGTGCAGCCATCGTTGGTTGTTGAGGCACAGCGTGTGGCGTTGACGAGCAAGGTTCCCTTGATGTTGGTCGACGAGTTCTTCAGCACCTTTGTCTTGCTGGAGCATGAGAACACAGCGTTGGCCTCTACCGTGAGGGCTCCTGAGCCTAATACTCCGTTGACACCCACGCAGAGCTCGCCCTCCTTGACGGACGTGCTGCCGGTGTTGTCGCTGATTCCATTCCAAATCACCTTTCCGCTGCCCACCTTTTGGAAGTTGGCGTTGGATGTCACTTTCACGCTGGTTGACCAGTCGTCGTCGTTGCCCACCTGCCAGGTGTTGGCTCCGACGCTGGTGCCGTTGCTGAATGTGCAGCTGCCTCCCAGCTTTCCTGTGCCTGACACTTTTCCAATGCGGAATGTCTTGCCGCTGTTCTGCACCTCCACGTCGGCAGCAATGTTCATCGTTCCCTTCGGCATGCCTGTTGCCGTGTTGAGTGTGAAGCGCTTGACGTCGCCGTCAAGGCTCGACATGGGTTTCAGCGTTCCCTCAAAGTCAGCGAAGTTGCATTGTACCGGAGTGCGTGTGGCGTAGTAGTTGGAGCCTTTCTCCGTGGTGCAGTATGCGTTGAGTATTCCTTCTCCCGTCACCTTGTTGCTGTATGTGGAGCGGTTGGCCATGTACCAGTTGCCCGTCTTTCCCTTTGGCACGTAGATGGCGTAGCTGCTGCCAGTGTTCTCGTTGAGTGTTCCGCCGTGATATTCCACCGTCTTTGCCGGTGTGTTGGCATTGATGCACTGCACGGTTCCAGCCACGATGATGAGGCGGTTGAGTGCTGCGTTTGCCACGTTCAGCTTCATCCATCCTGCACCTTTCTTTGTCAGCACGGTTCCCGTCATTGCCCTGTCGACGATGAAGTCCTGAGTGTTATTGATGACTCCGCCTTCGTCGCCTTCGAATCTGATGGCCGACCCATTGGTGACTGCCGCTGTTGTGCGCAGCTCGGCCCCATTCTCCATGACGAACTTAGTAGCTGTTGTCGTGACTGCTCCCAAATTGCCCTTTGGCTGGGTTGCATTGGCCAATGAGCTGACGCTGACGACGCCGCCCGACAGTCGGTTGCCACCCGTGTAGCTGTTGTCTGTCTTGATGGTCAGCGTAGCCTTTCCGTTCTTCACCAGCGTGGTGTTTCCCACGAGGCTACCGTTACCGCTGAAAGTGTATGCCTTTGTCTCGTTGTTGACGAAGACCGTGTCAGCCTCCAATTCCCCATTGAGTGTGATGCTGAACTTTGTGGCTGTATCGTCGAAATGCACATTGTCTCCGCTGACGAAGATGTCGCTTTCCCCTTCGCCATTGGCAAAGTTCTCTGTGTCCGCCATGTTCCAGATGGCCGAGTTGGCGCCTGTCCATACGACGCTGCCAGCGTCGCGTGTTCCCGCTACGACCAGGAAGAGCTGTCCGTCGATGAGCTGCACGCTACTCTTCATCTTCGTTCCAAGACCCTCGATGCGGATGTCTTCCAAGCTTCCTTCCAGCGTTTCCACTGTGCCGATGAGGTAGTTGCCTGCAGCCAGTTCCTGTTCTGCGGGAAGTACGAACTCGAAGACAGGTTGCAAATACTTGGGCCCGTACTGCCAGCTCTTTTTCTCTATGCTCATGTACTTTGTATTCACCTGATCGGCCGACTCGGCAAGGTCGAAGACGATGCGCGAGCCGAAGCCCAGCACGAGCGAGTCGGTGTTGACAGAGCCGACGTGGCTCTCTCCGCCGGGAATCAAGCGTGCATCATAGTCGATGTGAATGCTTTGGAAGCTGCCTCCGTCGCTGCTGAGTGTTGTGAATCGGTTGAGCCACAGCCTGGAGTTCTTCAGTGTGCCGTCGAAGACCACCTTTCCCGCCCAGATGTTCGTTTCTCCGGTGTAGGTGTTGTCAGTCTTCGGCAGTATGAGTGTGCCGTCGCCTTGCTTCACCAGTCGCATATCGCCTGTGAAGGGTGCGCCTGTGACGTTGCAGGTGTAATAGGTGTAGTTGATGGCAGGATTACCCGTGGTGTTGTTGCTGTTGGTGCCTTGTACCCATGACGGCACATTGAACGTCACCATGTATGGCTTTGCTCCTTCTGCGACGTTGATTTGTGTGTCATTGGTTTCGCAGACGATGACGTGCTTGTCATTGTGTTCTGTGCCGATGGTTCCGTTGTTGCTCACCTCGGTTCGCCCTGTCATGGTGAGTGGCGGCGGAGCGATGGTGATGTTCTCCAGTTCTCCGAGGAAGTAGCTGGCGTGCGGCGGCTGGTTGTATCCCATGCTCTGCCACACCATGGCCTGCCGGTACTGGTGGTCGTGCCACAGCGAGTAGTTGCGCCACTTGGTATATATATTAGTAGTGTACACGCGAACATATCTGTTATCTGATGTGCGTACGATGATTTCCTCTCTCCAGTCTCCGATGACATCTCCTGCTGCCGATGGCGTGTTCTTTGTCCAGTTGCAGTTGGCAGTGCCGTCGGCAGTGAATACAACTGTTCCATCGGCCTTGAACACCCGTGCTGCTCCTTCTCTGGAGCTGGCTCCGTCGAGTCCTTCCTCGAGGAGGTCACCGTCCCAGTAGATACGCCAGTTGTTGGTGAATCCTGTTGGTCCTCCTGTGATGACTTTGTCTGCTACGCATGAGATGGTTCCCGACTGCGAGCTGTGTCCGATGGCACCGGGATAGGCGTTGGAGAAGTTTCCGCACAGTGCGCGTCCGTCATCGCCCGTTGACTGCAGCCGATAGTAAATCTTCGACGTAGTGGCATCGCGGTAGTTCATGGCCGGTTCGTCCTCGTTGCATGCAAAGATTTCCTGCCCGTGCCGGTAGGGGTCGAAGTCGGAGCAGTGCTGTGCGTCTCCGTGTCCGAGTCCCGTTGTTGACAGACCCTTTCCGTTGTCGTCGATGACCATTGAGCCGAAGCATATCTCGTCGCGTCCGTCCCAGTCGACATCGGCAATACCGTAGTTGTGATAGCCGTTGCCATACCAGGGGTCACCCCATCCGTTGTTGTTCTCCCACGACCAGTAGAGCTTCAGCTGGTGTGTCTCGGGATTGACGGAGAATGCCTTCATCATGTGGCGTGTATAGCATCCGCGTCCGAGGAATATGAAGGGGTGCCGTCCGTCGAGGAATGGTGCTCCGAAGTAGTGCTTTGTTGAGCGGTGTCCGTATCCATCACCCCAGTCGTCGGCATTGCCTCGCGGCAGCGGATAGGTCATCCACAGCTGGCCGTTGTTGCCGATGGGGTAGGGCTTGCCTGTTGCTCCCTCGAGGTAGAGCAGATATTCCGCTCCAGTGTTTGTATAGGTCATGTTTGCCGTCTGGAGCACTGTGTTGCGCGTGTTGACGTTCATGTTGCCTATTTCCGTCTTTGTGCCGTCGGCGTGGTAGATGATCATGTTATCGGCTCCTCGCATGAGTATTTCGGCCTTTCCGTCTCCGTCCCAGTCGTATCCTACGGCATCATACTGCTCGTCGGGTCCGCTCACCATGTTGGGGCCTAAATCGATGTACCACAGTCTGTCACCTTTGATGTTGTAACATTCCAGCAGATTAAAGGCTGTGGCATTTACCGAGCTGCCATCCACGTAGTTACGCTTCATGATGAATTCCGACACGCCGTCGCCGTCGACATCGGCTAATGCGATGTCATTGATGCTGTAGTCGTTGGTGATGTTGCTGCCGCTGCGACTTGTCACGGGCTTCACGGCAAACTGGATGTACTGTTGTCCGAGGCGTGTCACTTCGGCACATTTCTCCTGTTCCACGCCGCGCACCACGGCGGCCACTTGATACTTAGCGCCTGCCTTGCCGCCGGCGTCGGTATAGTTGGAGACGTTGAGCGGCCCAGCTATCTTCACGCCGTCGCGATAGAGGTTGTACTGCGTGTCGTAGTATTCCTCGCCGAAGATACGCCAGCTGACGAAGGAGCCGGAGCCTGAAGGCACTGCCACGAGGCCGCGGTCAAGCATGTCGGTGGAGCGCTGAGCAGTGAGGCTTGTCCATCCGACCAAAAGAACCAGTAAGAAAAATGATAGTCTTTTCATGTTATAGATAGTTATTGTTGATGCGTATGTTGTCAGTAAACATTTTGCTGCAAAGTTACTGTTTTTTTTCTAATATTTCACATCCTCGAAAAAGAAAAATAAAAGATTAGCAAAAGTCCGTGTTTTTTTCTCACTAATTCAAGTTTAGCGTTCGCTCAGTTTTCAGGAGTTTTTGGGGACTTTTTGGGAGATAAAGGACTTTTTTGGAGTTAAAGGACTTTTTTGGAGTTAAAGGACTATTTTGGAGTTAAAGGACTTTTTTGGAGTTAAAGGAGTTAAAGGAGTTAAAGGAGTTAAAGACAAATGACTCTTCCATGAAAAGCTTTCTCTTAGGGCTGAAATCTATTGCAAAGCTATTGTCTTTAACTCCTTTAACTCCCTTAACTCCTTTAACTCCCCCAAGACCCAAAAACTCCTTTAACTCCAATTAATCCATTGCAAAGCTATTGTCTTTAACTCCCTTAACTC